>CAMOTI010000001.1 GCA_946625675.1 uncultured Prevotellaceae bacterium
CTGAGCTCACGACAAGGCACGGACGCCACGGGCGAAGGTACGTTCTCCGGTGAGAATGGCGGCATGATCAAGGCATTCGGAAACTTCATCGACTCAGAATGCACAAACTTCCGCTACTACACACAGAACAACCCCCACCCCACACTTGGCTATGACGCCTACGAGACCGCTACACGAGAGGACAAAGTGCCGGAGAAGGAAGTGACGCTGCAGGGCGGAACCAGCTACAACAACTTTGACACTGACCCCAGCCTCATGTACACCTACACTCCCGACGCCGCTGAGGACGTGCCTGAGATTGTGAAAGGATGGTACGGCGCCGGACGACTCAACCACGGAGACGTCCAGCACACCTTTGCCGACAACGTAGGCAACGACAACCTGGACTCAGAGGTCGACAAAGAACTGGAAGCCAAAATCGACGGCTACAAGTCTGCCCTCGTTGGTGTCTTCGGAGAAGAGGCCGGCGAAACACCGGATAATCCGGAAAATCCCGACAACCCCGACAATCCAGACAATCCAGAAAACCCGGACAACCCTGACAATCCTGACAATCCGACACCGGAGGTGCCTGAAGGCACCATCACCTGCTCGTTCAGCAAGAGCGGAACGCCATCAAGCAGTTTCTTCACTGTCAGCGGAAAAGGCTCGGACAGCAAGGGTACGGTCACCGTGGACGGAGTGGCTTACTCCACTTGCCTGAAGATGGAGTCCTCCACATCCCTGAAGTTCACCTTACCAGCAGCCTACGTGATGAC
Organism: uncultured Prevotellaceae bacterium; assembly: GCA_946625675.1. Classification (GTDB taxonomy): domain Bacteria; phylum Bacteroidota; class Bacteroidia; order Bacteroidales; family Bacteroidaceae; genus UBA3839. The sequence continues at coordinate 759 of CAMOTI010000001.1, forward strand.
GCTCTATTTCGGACCGAGCGAGACGGCAAGTATACTCATCAACGACAACAAGATCAATGGCTCGGGCAACACCTACACCCAGACACTCGAGGCCGGCGACTATGAGCTGAAGAAAGACAAGGTCGTCAACCTGTTCTACATCAAGCTGGTGCCGGTGGAGACCAACGAATAGTCCAACGGACTCTCAAACAGCATAAACACGCGGGGATGCCAAACTCATTTGGCATCCCCGCGTGTTTTTTCACTTATAAAACTCCTTCTCATCCACATCCTTATATGACCTGTTGAGGTCGAGAAAATGGAAATGATGCTGGTGTCGCTTGTCCTCTGGTGGCAGCGTCATGTAGTCGCCATACTCCTCGAGCAGATACTCATGTGGCTTCTCCACACCCATCAGCATAGCCCCTTCGTATTCCAATGGCGTAGGCTTGCCAAACACCTCCTTTGGGAAATAACGCCGCTGCCGGTTATAATGTTCGGAAATCAATGGTGAGGCATCGTAGTCGCGCCGCATCATAATCCGGCGGATACGCTTGTGGAGCCCACGACGCGTGGTCAGTTTCTGCACGAGCCGCGGCACCCAGCTGTTCACGCCATGTCCATGCTTGAACGGGTCGCGAAAGCTGTAATAGAGCATTTTATAGTAAAACAGGTATTTCGTGAAGTGCCACCAACGTCCCAGCGCACTGTCGGGAACTCCGTCGAGTGGAAAGACATCGAGATAGACACCGCCGATATACTTGCGGTAGGTTTTCTCCACCACGGTGGTGCGGTTGTCCTGTATCTTGCCGTAAGGGAGCGGATAGTTCTCATCCTGCTCAGGACTGACGAACTCCAGAAATTCAGGAAGCACCTCATGCCATTCCTTGATGAGACGCTCGTAGTCAGCACGGGGCATCGCGATGTCCACGTCGTCGTCCCAAGGGATGAATCCCTTATGACGCACGGCGCCCAGCATCGTGCCCGACACCATGAAATATCTCAGTCCGTGAGCATTGAAAGCCTTATCCACCTCTTCCAGGTTCTTCTGCAGATGAAGCTGAAGAGGGCGTATATCATAATCCATAATTGATTTAAACGATAGCCTTTATTGATTTAAATGAAAGCCTTTATTGATTTGAGAAATATACAATCAATATCACATATTACGGATAAGCTCCTTCAGTTCAGAAGTGGAGATGCCATCTGTCCTGGGGAGCGTCACCACCTGCTTGCCATGCTCCTCACACCACCGGACTGCCTCCTGGAATCCGGCATGGCCTTGGTCCGGGCCTTTCACGAACACATCAAAATCCACAGTCTTGACGATGTCCTTCACATTCTGGTAGACAACGACCTCATCCACATAACGGATGGCACGTACCATATAGCAACGCTCCTCCGTGGTATACACCAGCTTGGCGTCGGGCTTGAAAGCCAGCACAACATCTGAGTCCTGAACTGCCACAATAAGGTAGTCACCCTGACGACGAGCCTTGCGGAAAAGCTCCACATGACCGATATGCAAGAGATCGTAAACGCCTACAGTCAATACTTTTTTCATCTGAGGCTTCTTGGGGTAAAATTTAACGAATGAGTAAAACCACGGGCAAAGTTACTGAAAAAAAACAGCATAACCAACAAATCGGTTTTAATTCTGCCAACGACAGCAAAAGAATGGTCTTATTCATCGTTCATCTGCTCTTCGATGGCCTTACGCGATGCCAAGCTGTCGGCCCTGCGAATCACCGAGACAAGTGGTGTCTTGCGTTGCGCCTCCTGAAATCTCACTTCCACTTCCTCTGGGAGACAATCAGCATCCTTCGTCCATTTGCCCATATGCCAGGCGATGGCAATACGCTCCTCATCCGTCAGACTCAGGCCCCATTCCTGAAGAAGAGCCACCGACTTGCGGCCATGTGGGATGTTGGGGATGCCAGTGCCGCAAGGGCGTCCACCTCGCATGCAGAACACGTCCGTCTTGCAGACGTCGTGAAGAAGGGCGCAGAGCGTGATACTGTCGACAGGCAGCACGGGCTCAAGATAAGGGAAGTAGTCGGTATATTCATTATATACGTTCATCGCTTCGGTATAGACCTCGAGCGAATGTTTGGCGAGGCCGCCCTCGAAGTTGTTATGATGATGGACGGAGGCAGGCACACTGAAAAAGCCGCCTTGACGAAGATGTGTGATGACAGCTTCTACGCCGTCTCTGCCGGTTTTTCTCAACAGGGAGATGATGGCAGCCTCATTGGCTTGCATTTGGAGAGGAGTTAGCATGGGATGAATGGGTCAAATGAAATAAATGTGGAGAATGGGATTCAAACTGACAAGCTGTTGGCTGAGTATATTTCAAAGATACCATCGACGAAAGCGGCTTTCTCATACTCGCAGAACCGGCCGCTCGTCATGATGTCGCCGCACTCATGGAAAGCCCTCGCACGGCATGCGCCACCGCAGACATAACGAAGGAAACACGAGCGACACCCCTCGATGTTGTCCACCACCATCTTGGCGCACTGACGGCACACCACGGAATGACGATGGAAGTCAGACACCTTGCCTTCATGGATGTTTCCCATGAGAAACTGCGGATAATGCAACAGCTGACAGGGATAGACGTCCCCAGTCTCGGAGATGCTGATCTCCGCACCCCCTACCGCGCACTTGCACCGCCGCTGGCTGACGGCTGCGTCGAGCGTGGACTCACAGTAGCCGAGCGGCTTTACGCCTGCAGCCCGTTTGAGGGCATTGAAATAGTCGAGCCCGGTGATGGAGATGTCTTCTTTCCCTTTCTTCGCATTTCCAGCAGGAAAGAGGGGGGCGAACCCGAGTTTGTCGCCATAGATGGCAGCCATGGCCTCCACGTCGTCGATATTGAGGCGGTTCACGGTCATGGACAGGAAATAAGGGACGCCATGCTGTTCCAGCAACTCAAGCGCACGCATGGTCCTGGCATACGCCCCGCGTCCGCGGAAGCGGTCGTGCTTCCCTTCGGTGCTCCCGTCGAGACTGACCGTCACCTTGTCAAACACCCCAACTATCCTCTCGATGTTCTGCTCGTCGAGCAGCGTGGCATTGGTGAGCAGGTCCACGCCCGAATTTCGCGAACGGATATAGGCTGCGATGGAGCAGGCGTCGGGATTCAGAAGGGGTTCGCCGCCCGTGATAGAGAACTCCGTTCCGGGAGCATAGTCCAGGATGTCGTCCACCACGCGCTTGTAGTCGTCAAGCGTCATCTTAGGATGATGGTTCTCACGACGGTCGGTGGCATAGCAATATTTACAGTTGAGATTACACCTGCTGCTGATGCTCAGCTGCACAGAGCTCAGTGGCTGACGCTCCTCTGCGACCGGACATTCGTCGGTCGACGGCAGGCTGAAAATACCGCTGCCGACTGCCTCCTTGAAAAAACGCAACGTCTGTTGCTGCTGTTCTGGTGTCTGGATGTCCGACAAGGCGTCTAATATGTCGTCAACGGTGTTCTCGCCATTGCAAAGTGACAAAAGGAGCGCGCCGTTGGCGTTCGTCACCATCCATGCAGGCATGTCGGGATTGAAAAAAAGTATTTTTCCGTCCCGTTCGATGGTCGTGATGTTGCCGGGCAATTTGAGACGGGATTTTCTCAAGTCTAAGTCTTTCTCATGTAGTTTCTCTTCCATGTCCGCGTGGCTTATTGTCCTGCACAACTATAAGAAGACCCGCATTTGCCTCCGCCACCCGCACAGTCGTACGAACTGCCGCACTTGCCACGGCCGCCACTGCCCTGTCCGCCACAGGAATAGGAGCTGCCACAGGAGCCGCCGCCACCGGCACATTCATACGAGCTGCCGCATTTGCCACGGCCGCCACTGCCCTGGCCGCCACAAGAATAAGAGCTGCCGCAGGAGCCGCCGCCACCCGTACATTCATACGAACTGCCGCATTTGCCACGGCCGCCACTGCCTTGGCCCGTGCAGGAATAAGAGCTGCCACATTTGCCGCCACCACCCGTACAGCCATAGGAGCTGCCGCACTTGCCGTCGCCGCCACTGCCCTGGCCTGAGCAGGAATAAGAGCTGCCGCAGGAGCCGCCCCCACCCGTACACTCGTACGAGCTGCCACATTTTCCGCGACCGCCACTGCCCTGACCACCACAGGAATAGGAGCTGCCGCACGTGCCACCGCCTCCGGCACACTCATACGAGCTGCTGCAGATGCCGCCGCCTATGCCCATGGCATTGGCTATGGAGGCTTTCGACCCGAAGAACAGGCCGGCCGAAATGACAAAGGAGCCGCTGATTATTTTCTTCAAGAACTCACGTCTTGACTGTTTGTTTTCTCCGTTTTGATCTTTCATAGCCTTGTCAATCATGATTACGCCGCAAATTTAAGCAAAAATCATGAAACCGACAAATAAAAAAAACATCAAACTGGTCATCACATCAATTTTATCATTCCGACAAATGTCAACTTTTACACAAATTAACAATATTTAACAAATCAAAAAAAACAGATAAATTTTGCTATTTTAATGTGAGTTCGACGAATTATATAATAAAGTAAGTTGGTTATATACAGCTCTTTCCATATAGACGCATGACTTCTTTTTATTTTGTTTCTTCA
>CAMOTI010000002.1 GCA_946625675.1 uncultured Prevotellaceae bacterium
TAATAACAGTTGTAGTTTTGTGCACTATTGCGTGGGCAAAGGTACAACTTTACTACAACTGCTACAAGATGCATTTTATCGAATGCTTACGGTTCAGCACGTTTTTCCCAAGAATTCAGGGACGTAACAGATTAAAAATCCCGGGACACAACCCTCTGTTGTGTCCCGGGATTTGTCGTTATGCGATTGTGGCGGTCAGCCCTTGAGGCTTACCACAAAGAGTACTTGTTCGTCTGGGAAGCAGCATCAGCGGCAGCAGCTTCCTCGTCAAATAGGTCACGTTCCTTGGCATCACTGAGGCTCGGGTCAGTATTGTCCTGCATTGAAGGCGGTGCCATAAGGCACTCAATTTCATAGTTTGCACAGGTAATTGTCGGAGTGATATATCTTAACTTTTTCATATTCGTTTCTATTCTTATCAGTTTGGTGATTAGGGATGGCCTGACCTTACTGTGGAAGTCAGACCGTCCGCATCACTTTTTATATTTACTTTATCATTACTTTTTTACCGTTCACGATATACACACCCGATGTAGCAGGGCGTCCGTTCAGCTTCTGACCGCTCAGGTTGTACCATACGGAGTTGTCAAGGTTCTCAACACCATTGTTATCCACGAAGTTGATGCCCGTAGGCTCGTCGTTCGGGTTCTCACCTTCAGGAATATAGCCGATGTAGATCATGTTCTTCACACCAGAACCACCAGTGCTGCCACCTTCCCAGATTGGAGTAGGAAGCAAGTTCTTGTCGATATGGAGATATGCCTTGTTTGTTCCGATAGAGCCGGCGTTCATCACAGGATAGAATGCCTCGAAGTTCTCAGTCACGATGTCACCGTTTGAGCCTGTTTTGCTGTCGTAGGTGTAGTGGCGGAAAGCCATGATGTAGTTTGCAAAGTTGCCGTCGTAAGCGCCTACACTTCCACCCTCAGGCATGCCGACCATCATGTTCTTGCCCTCTGCAGCCAGTGCCTGGTCAGCCTCAGTCGGGTCGATATGCATAGCCGGATAGAAGAGCGGCTGCTGGAAGACTGCTCCGTTGTCGTCGGTAGCACCATTCCAGAGTACCACGCCCTGACCTTCCGGAACCACCGTGAACTGGTTGGCCTCAGTCAGATTCACTTTCACTGCGTTGTAACCGTCTGTTACGACATCGTTAGCAGTCACTGCGTACGCTTTCACGTTATGATTAGTCAACTCTGTGTTGAGAGAGTGGTCAATGTTATGGTTGCGGCTCTCAGATGCGAAACCAAGATGGTTCACGTCCTTGAGGATATCGGTAACAGCGATTTTCTGAACAGTAACTCCGCCTGCCCAACGAATTTCTACAGTTCCGGCAGCAGTGATGTCGTAACGGTAAACACCGGTAACTGCATCACTGTTTTCTGGAGCAGAGATGTTTGTACCGTTAAGCCGCACAAGAGTAGGTTCTAATGTACTCTTTACATATATCCGAGAGTTAGCAGGTACGGATGGTATGGTGACAGTCGGATTTCCATTTCCACCTCCACGACGGCTCATCTGAACACCATCATCTGTAAGCGTGACATTGTTTGGAGTGCCTGCAGCACAGAGCTGGTTTACCCATCCAAACCCTACGCCTTTTGCCTCTTCGATTGTCGTTGTTCCAGATGTAAGTTCCGAACCGGAAGCAAAGAGCAAAGTTGCACGAGCCGCACCGTTGTCAGACTGGTTCACGTTTACATTCACACTATTGGCAGAAGTGGTTCCAAACGAGGTCATCACTTTTCCTTCATTCCATGAGCCATAGTTGGCATCATCAGCCATCGACTCATACTGGCTGGATTGACCAAGACTAGCACTGGTGAAGTCCCATGTTTTCGGGAATTCCATATCTGTTGACAATATTCCAACAGGGATATAAGTAATCACTTCATCAAGCACATAAGTATTGCTTGCATCGTACATCTTCTGAATAATCATGGCCGTTCCGCAACCACCATTGACAGTCAAAGTCAGATCGTACCAAGAGTTGTTCGGTCCTGCTGTAGCAGTCAACGTGGCATCAAGATTTCCATTTGTTGTGTCGAGAGTGTACACAGGATTGAGCATCATTGCATTATTTGCATAATTAGGCCCTGCCTTATAAGCAACAGTTTTAGTAGTCTTACCATCATATACAATTGCACTGTTTGTCGCTCTCATTGAGTTGCCGCTTTGGTTGCTAAGCACCATACTCGTACCTACTTCGTCAAGCACTTCAATTTTTATGAAGTTAGTCCAACCAGCATCATTGATTTTAAATGTAATATCAGAATATTCTACATTATCGTTATCTGTCTGGATTGTGAAAATCGTCTCACCACGATATTTCGTTTCACCCTGGCTTACATATTCAACCACCTTACCAATTCCGAAAGCTCCTGTAATTGTCTTGCCCTCCATATCTGTGAGGTAGCAATTCTCATTGCTCAGAGAAGGCAAAATATATTGTCCTGCTTTAGAATCATAGCACTGCCAGTATACTCTGATAATCTTTCCTGAAGGCACCTGAGGAATTGTCATCGTTGAATTATAGTAAATTGTGACTTTTGCATTTGCTGCCACATCAATGTTGTCAACATCTGCATACAACATGGATTTTAAAATCTCGTCAACCTCGTAAGATTCCTTGCCGTCAGTACTTTCGTAAGTACCTGTGTTTATCGCATTTGTTCCAAAACACTTTGCTGCTGATGTGAATACCAGTCCGGCGGACTTTGGAATATATCTTGCGTTGTCACCGGCAATCGACTTGTTTGCTGCGAGTACACATCCATTCAGATAGGACAATTCTCTGTTTGTGTATGTGCGCACCTTGTAGTTTGCTGCCCACTTCTGGCTTTCTGCATCGTTCTCATCTCCTTGATAGTCTGCAATACCAAGTCCCTCTTTGTTTGTATAGAAATCGTATGTCACATCTTCAGTATAGGAAGAAGGCACTGTGATGACGTAGTAGATACTTGCGCCTGCAGTGTTAGTGGCTGTTACGATGATGGCACCGTTCTCGCCCTGAATGTTGGTCACATTACCGTTGTTGTCAACAGAAGCACCAGTGACGCCACCCTTACATTCAACAGAATAGGTGGCTTCGCCTGTGGCTGCCTGGCTGTAAGATGTCTCGCCATGTTGTAAGATGTAATATGCATTCTCAAAACGGAAGTCAGAGGTGAAGCTAAACGAATTTAGAAGAAATTTACTCCATCCTCCACTAACGCCTGTGTTTGGTGTGTTGCCATAAAGATAATAAACGTGTCCGGAAATAAGATTTGCTTCTATCGTTTTCTTATCGGTAGTACTTGTGAACTCAGCCTGGGCAACTATACTGTAATTATTTGATGCATCAACCAATACGGTTAAGTTGTTGGATGTTTGATAACCTTTCACAACTAGCGTTCCGTTGGCTGTAGGCTCAAACTTATAGAATGTTCCCTGATACGGCACAGTTTTGCCATTGTTATCCTTTACTGTCCAGCAATGTCCCCATCCGTTTTCATCAATTGTTGTTGTAACAAAGGTGTCGTCTATCACTTCATCTCGGACAATGGTAATATTTGTCAAAGAATATGCAGAAAGGGCTGGATTAGAGTATGAACCTCCATTTGCACCGAATGTCATGGTCATACAAGGAATAGAAGTAATGACACGCTCCTGAAGTTTACCCTTTCCGGTGAGTGTGTATTCATAACCTCCACCGCTAATAGCGTTCACTTCATAAGAGGCGTTGTCAGCAGATACGACAACTGTATATGAAGCAGTTAATTCAACTCCACAGTAGGTGACCGTTGCTGTCACACTAACTGTACCGGTATTAATGAACAAAATGTCATGATTTACTCCAGATGTGTTTTCCCAGTTAAATCCGGCCAGACGGATATTTGACACACTCCAAGCTACGGTGGCTCCATTAGGAACACCGTGAAGTGTTGGCTCGGTGTAGCTCATTGCAGTCAGTTCTACTTCCTCGTTCTCAGTTGTCAAGTCCTTTCCTGTGTTGGATGTGAAGTAGATGTTGGGGGCATCCTCGATGGTGATGGACTTGATGAAAACAGCTTTGCTGCAAAGTAAGGATATGTAACCATCACTTGCTGCAACATATTTTGTGTCACTTTCTATGTAATCCCCAGCATCAACTGATGAACCATCTAATTTGTTCATACGGACTCCTCTGATTCCCATCTTCTGAATGCCAGAACCTCCGGTAAAATTAATGGATACAATTTGTCCTTTTGCAAGTCCTGCAATAAGCAAAGCTCTGTTTCCATTGTTCTGCCATAAGCCGGCTCCGTTTTTAGAATAATACCAATTCTCATAATTAGACACATAGAAATGTCCTTCCAAATCCAAATTATCATTAGGATTCGTAAGCTGATAACAATCTATTTTGTTCTGATTTCCATTATCGGAATTAAATTTTACTCCTTCCAACTTATTATCAGTATTCACTGATACTAATGTGGAATTAGTAAAATTGGCGAGGGTAAAATCATACGTTTTACTTTCGCCCCACGCACTCCCGGCTCCCACCAGCATCAGTGCCAGCAGCAGCCACGATCGAAAAAGTAGTTTTTTTCTCATGATTGTTTCGTTAAAAGATTTAGTTAAGTTAAACATATATTTTTTTTGTTTAGAGTTTAGAGTTGAGGGTTTAGAGTGTAGTAAGCTCTGCAATGGATTGCAGTCGATGTTTTCTTGTGATTTGGCATCCATAAAGCAGTACCATACACACACCACAAAGCAGACCTGATGGTGGCAGGTCCGTGTTGGTTTTTGTTGAAATCTTGTCAGAAAAATGGTCTGTTAGCAGTTACGCAGTAAATTGGTTGTTGTATCGTCAGTCATGCAGACAAGTCGCTATGCCTTCGCTGTTCCGGCATTCTTCACCGTATTTCTCTTCTTTCCCTGCGTTCGCGACAATTATCGCAAATCCTCATCCTTATCCCGTAGTCCTTTGATTTTCAGCCGGTTCTTTCGTCTTTCGATCCATATTGTCTGTCAAGGCGTTAGGAATACCGCGGGGACTCACGCACCCAGTGCGGTATGTTTGTTCTATAATTCCGTGCAAAGTTACGAATTTTCAGTCAAATTCAGTTACAAATCATTAAAGAATTTTACGCTTTGACACAAAATTTTAACTTATTGAATATGTTTGCTTTCAGTTTGCAAAAAAGGGAAGGAAGAGGATTTGGCCGTGCTCCGCCGGCCGATATTGCCGCAGACAACTGCGGCGTACATGAAAGCGAACACGGGACGACAAAAGCGAACAGACAGGACAATTATTGAAACTGCTAAATAATGCGATTTCATGTTAAAGCTAAAATCAAGAGGATATGCCATCTGCTTTCATGTACGCCGCAGTTGTCTGCGGCAAAAAAAAAGAAAAGTCCTTGAACTTATCAAATATTTTTATTACATTTGCAAGCCATAAAAAGAGAAAAAAATGGATAAAGAACAGATTAGCAGCACAGAAAGCAAGCTTTATCAATCTCCAGAACATACACATCATAGTCCCTGCTCTCCTCCCCAGAATAAATTCGCAAAAGCCAAGAAACCATCGATGAGAAGGAGAATGTACAATCGTGATTATAGCGGCAAAGGCATATATATGATTACCATTACCACCGAACACAGAAATCCAATATTCGGCAGACTTCAATTTGCTGGAGACGCTTCATCGCCTTTCATTGAACATAGTATTGTAGGAAAAATGGTAAGTGATGAGTGTTTGAACATACACGCACAATGGCCTCAGATAGATATTCAGCTTGTACAGGTCATGCCTGACCACGTACATATACTTATGCAAGTGACAGAACCATTGCCCAAACACCTTGGAAAAATCATTGCCTTTTTCATGCTTAAGACAACTCAGAATTATAATAAGCTATGCGGTGTAGACATAGAAAAAGATGACTGTCTCAAACTTTGGGAAAAGGGATATCACGACCGAATCATCACAAATACTGAGCAACTTTCAGCTGTCAAGAAATACCTATGGGACAATCCTTTGCGGTTGGCAATCAAACGGGGACGGCAGGAGATGTTCAACCAAGTAGGCATTGAAGTATGCGGACATTTCTTTGTCAGCATAGGCAACAGAGAGTTGCTGAACGCAAAGCGTCTGCTGCAAGTGCAATGCAGCCGCCGTCTGACTGAAGAGGAAATATTGGATAGGGTAAAGAATTTTCTTGATGAAGGGAAACAAGGAATGGTGCTGGTGTCTCCTTGTATCAGCCCTGGCGAGAAGGCGGTAGCAAGCGCTGCTGTGGACAACGGCATTCCGTTAATTGTGCTGCTCGAAAACGGATTCAGCCAGTATTTCAAACCCAGCGGCCGGCATTTCAACGCCTGTGCGTCAGGAAAATTGCTGATGCTTGCACCGTGGGAGCATCATAACGAGCGACGCACTATAACGAGAGAGCAATGCCTGCAACTGAACAAAATGGCAAAGGATTTATGCAACGGACAGGCGGACGCAAGCTTCATTTAACGATGAAGGCCGTGCTTCGCCGGCCGATATTGCCGCAGACAACTGCGGCGTACATGAAAGCAACGGGCAACATAAAGAAGAAAGGGCAAAGCAGCAAGAGGGGAAGAACATGGCAACGATAAAGAACGAAAAGAAAAAGAATAAGAAACAGGAAGAGCCAAAACAAAGCCGCCCAAGCAAGATTGCTTGGGCGGTTTTAAAATATTTAGAAATATTGATTACTCGGCGCGGAGCGTGTAGCGCTTGAAGTCTACAACGGTGAGGTCCTTGTCGATAGACTTGAGGTAGTCGGCAACAGAAATCTTGCTGTCGTCGATGTAAGCCTGGTTGAGCAGGCAAACCTCTTTGTAGTACTTGTTCAGACGGCCCTGGGCTATCATCTCGATTTTCTTGTCGTTGAGGTTCTGACGTGCAGACTCGCCTACGGTTGCGATGATCTCGCGAGCCTGAGCACCCTGCTCCTCAGTGATGTAGCCCTTAGTGATGTTGGAGTTGATATGGTCGTCGCTGTCCACATGGTTAGGGTTGATGCCAGCCTTCTTGAGCTGAACCTCGATGGCTTTCTTCACCTCATCCTCCTTGGTTTTGTCGATGATGGCAGCAAGTTCCTTAGCCTTCTCCTCTTCAGTGATCTGGCTCTCGTCGAGTGCGATAGGGCTCATGGCAGCCACTTGCATGGCGATGCCTTTAGCCACCTCGTCGGAGCAGTCCTTGTTGAATGCCACAAGAGTGCAGAGGAAGCTCTGGTTCATGTGGTTGTAAGCCACTACCTTCTCGCCCTCTACGGTAGCATATCCGTCGAGCTCCATCTTCTCGCCAGTGACACCTGAGCGGTTCACCACAGCCTCGCTTGCGGGAACACCGTCGATATCGAGTGCGTTCACCTCTTCCTGAGTCTTGGCCTTTGCTGCTACGGCAGCGTCGATCACCTTGTTGGCCAGAGCCACGAAGTCAGCGTTCTTTGCCACGAAGTCGGTCTCGCACTTGAGTGCGACCATAGCACCGAACTTGCCGTCCACCTTAGCGAGCACGCAGCCCTCGGCAGCCTCGCGGTCTGAACGCTTTGCAGCTACCATCTGTCCCTTCTTGCGAAGGATCTCCATAGCGGCGTCCATGTCGCCGTTGGCCTCTGTCAGCGCCTTCTTGCAGTCCATCAGGCCTGCCTGAGTCTTCTGACGAAGCGCATTTATCTCTTTTAATGTAATTGCCATTTTGGTATTAAAAAAATTAAATGATTTAGGATTTTTGATTCGCCGGAATTTCCGGAGATTCCAGACAGTCCGGTGATTCCGGACTGTCCAGATTCTGTATCTTATTACTCAGCAGCCTCTTCAGCAGGTGCCTCAGCAGCAGCCTCAGCTACAGGAGCCTCAGCGGCCTCCTCCTTCTTCTCAGCGCGAGCTCTCGACACACGCTTGCGTGCAGGACGATCCTCAGGAACGTTCTCCTCACCAGCCTGCTCCATGTCCACGCGCTCAGCTTTGCGCTCCTCGATGCCCTCAGCGATGGCAGCCACGCATGCGTCTACGATCACCTCGATAGACTTTGTAGCGTCGTCGTTTGCAGGAATCACGTAGTCCACGTTAGAAGGGTCGGAGTTGGTGTCCACGATGCCGAACACAGGGATACCGAGACGGTTGGCCTCTTTCACTGCGATGTTCTCCTTCATCACGTCGATTACGAACAAAGCGTAAGGCAGACGTTTCAGATCGGCGATAGAACCGAGGTTCTTCTCCAGCTTCTCACGCTTACGGCGAATCTGGAGGTTCTCACGCTTTGAGAGCTTGTCGTAAGTGCCGTCGGCGAGCATCTTGTCGATGTTGGCCATCTTCTTCACGGCCTTGCGTATTGTGGGGAAGTTGGTGAGCATACCGCCCGGCCAGCGTTCGATGACGTAAGGCATACCAACTGAAGCAGCTTTCTCAGCCACTACTTCTTTAGCCTGCTTTTTAGTAGCAACAAAAAGGATTTTCTCGCCGTTCTTAGCGATTTGCTTGAGAGCCTCAGCAGCCTGGTCGATCTTGGCTACGGTCTTGTGGAGGTCGATGATGTGGATACCGTTACGCTCCATGAAGATGTAAGGAGCCATTGCGGGATTCCATTTTCTACGCAGGTGACCGAAGTGGCTTCCTGCTGCAAGTAATGTCTCAAATGATGTTCTTGCCATGATAGTTTACTTTCTTTTTAAGTTTTTGTTCAAACCCAGCCGGGGAGTAACTCATATTTACGATTTACTAATTTACGATTTACGATTTATTTTGTCATTTTCATATTTGACTGATTAATCGTGCATCTTTAAATTCTGAATCACCAGAGGTCTTCCCAGTTTAGATACTAAACAATAAGTTATAAGTTGAGAGTGTAAAGTTGAGCGTTCAGACGCGTCGTGATTCCACTCCCGGTTAATTTAATTGAATAATTGTTCAGATTTCAGTCGTTTGTTTCAGTTAAGAGTCGTCAGTTGTGAGCTGTCAGTTGTCAGTAATCAACGTCTCAACTCTAAACTCTCAACTCTAAACTAAAAAAATTAACGCTTACTGAACTGGAATCTGCGGCGTGCCTTCGGACGACCTGGCTTCTTACGCTCAACAACACGAGAGTCGCGAGTGATGAATCCTGCCTGGCGAAGTGCCTTCTTGTCCTCAGCGTTGATTTTCACGAGTGCGCGGGCGATAGCGAGACGCAGTGCCTGTGACTGTCCGGTGTAACCACCACCGAAGAGGTTTACTTTGATGTCGTACTTCTCAGCCACGTCGAGAAGGTTGAGCGGCTGCTTAACGACAAACTGGATTAACTCTGACGGGAAATATTCAGCGAGGTCACGCTTGTTGATAGTGATCTTGCCCGTTCCCTCTTTCATATATATACGGGCTACAGCAGCTTTACGGCGGCCCAATGCATTTATAACTTCCATGATGATTATTATTTAAGCGCGTTAATATCAATAGTCTTAGGGCTCTGGGCCTGCTGGTTGTGCTCCGGACCCTCATAGATGTAGAGGTTTTTCAGTACTTTTGCGCCGAGGCGTCCTTTTGGAAGCATGCCCTTCACGGCATGACGGAGAATACGCTCGTATCCGTTTGGCTTCTTGGCGAGATCCTGCATGTTGATCTTGTGCTGACCGCCTGGATAGCCAGAGAATGTGATGAGTTCCTTCTCTGCCCATTTGTTGCCTGAGAACTGGATCTTTTCTGCGTTGATAATAATCACATTGTCTCCACAGTCCTGGTTAGGAGTGAAGCATGGCTTGTACTTGCCCCGCAAGATTTTTGCAACCTTAGAGCAGAGGCGACCTACAATCTGGTCTGTGGCGTCAACAACGACCCACTCCTTCTTTGCCTCTTCCGGTGTTGCAAAATGCGTTGAGAAACTAAGAGTTTTCATTCTTTTTCTGTTTACTTTTTGTTGTTACTAAATTGCTGTCTGTCAATGATTCACGGACCGTGTTCCCGGCTAATAGGATGCACTATCCACACACCAACAAGGGCACGCTTCGGGGAGCGTGTCTACAAAATGGACTGCAAAGTTACGAATTATTTTGCAAATATCCAAAGGTTTAGGGATTTTTTGTTGCAAGAATTTTTTGTCCGTGCTTCGCCGGACTTGATTGCCGCAGACAACTGCGGCGTACAGGAAAGCGGACGATATGGAGACCGCAGATAAGGAAGAGGCCGCAGGAACGCCACAGAAGGAAGCGGAAAAAAAAACCGCAGAATTCTGCGGCTTTTTTTTGCATGTGGGAATCGGTTATTCGGTGTAGGCAAACTGCATGTGGACATAGACGACATGTCCGTTGTAGCGCGTCTTGTAGAAGTTGCCGGAAGTGCCGAGGTACGGCAGGCGTGTGTACTTAGGCACATGGACATGGTAACCATAGCCGTCGGACAATACGCCGGCGTTGAGGCTCGGTCCAAGGCGGAAATTCACGTCTGTGCCGTTGATGACAAGACTTTTGCCGCCTCCGTGGCGTCCCTGACGTGGTGCGAGGTTCTGGCCATAACCGCCGTTGGACATTCGGGCAAACTGCGAGGACACCCACAGGATGTCGCCGTTGACATAAATGCTGTAGAAACCGTTGCGAGTCTGGCCCGCATAGGTGAACGATGTGCCACGTGAATAGTGGATGTGGTTGCCATAGTAGTCGGAGAGAATACCGGCATTCATCGACGGTGCGTAGCGGAGGTTGACGTTGCCACTGGTGAGGGTCACTTTTTGTGCATCTGCGTTGACACAGAAGAGACACAGCGCGAAAAAGAGCGCGAATGTTTTCATTAGGTGTTTCATGACGATAACGTTTGTTAATGGGTTAATAATTAGGATTGTAACTGGAAGCAAAAGTAAAAGAGGGAGTAAAAGAGGACGGCAGTGCGGTAGTCTGTAACTTGAGCAACTGAGAGAACGGAAAAGCAAGCATGAAAAGCATGAAAAGGATATGCCCCATGAGGCACACCCTTTTCACACATCGTATGATTAACCACCGAAGTTGTCGAATCGTATCATGTCGTCCTCCACGCCAAGAGAGTGCAGGAGGTCGAGCACGGTCTTTGCCATCATTGGAGGTCCGCAGAGGTAGTACTCCACGTCTTCTGGTGCCTCGTGCTGCTTGAGGTAGGTGTCTCCGAGCACGTTGGCGATGAATCCCGGGTTGTACTTCACACCCAGTGCGTCTGCCTTCTTGTCCGGGAAGTCGAGAGCGAGATGGAAGTGGAAGTTCGGGTACTCCTTCTCCAGCTCGAGGAAGTCCTCCATGAAGAACACCTCGTCGATTCCGCGTGCGCCGTAGAAGTAGTGCATCTCACGGTCGCGGGTGTGGAGGGTCTTGAGCATGTGCATAATCTGTGCGCGCAGCGGAGCCATACCGGCACCACCACCTACCCAAATCATCTCGCGCTTGGAGTCGAAGACCGGTGCGAACTCACCGTAAGGACCGCTCATGATACACTTGTCGCCTGGCTTGAGGCTGAAGATGTAGGAAGAGGCGATACCCGGGCTCACCGGTTGGAATCCAACCTGCGGCTTTGGCAGGAACGGAGGAGTGGCGATACGCACGGTCAGCGTGATGATGTCGCCCTCGTCGGGATAGTTGGCCATAGAGTAAGCACGAACGGTCGGAGTGTCGTTCACGCACTTGAGCGAGAAGATGTTGAACTTCTCCCAAACAGGCACATAGAGTTCTCCGATGTCGTTCTTGTCGAAGTCCTTGTCGTAGTCGAGGCTGTAGGCAGGAATCTTGATCTGTGCATAGGCACCAGGAACGAAGTCCATGTGCTCGCCCGGAGGAAGCTGCACCTTGAATTCCTTGATGAATGAAGCCACGTTCTTGTTGCTGATGACGGTGCACTCCCACTCTTTCACGCCCATGACAGACTCAGGCACCTTGATAGACAGGTCGCCCTTCACCTTGCACTGGCAGCCCAGACGGTAATGCTCCTTGATTTGCTTGCGGGTGAAATGTCCCTTCTCAGAGTCGAGAATTTCGCCTCCACCCTCCACGACCTGGCATTTGCACTGGCCGCAAGAGCCTTTTCCGCCGCAGGCAGAAGAGAGATAGATGCCGTTCTCTGCCAGTGTGGCCAAGAGGCTGCTGCCCTGCCCCACCGACAGTTTGTTCTCGCCGTTGATGGTCAGCGTGACGTTGCCACTCGGCGACAGGTATTTCTTAGCAACGAGCAGGATGATAACCAGCACGAGAATTATCGCCAAGAATACACCGATACTTGATAAAATAAAATTCATGTCCATAAGTTATATCCTTTCGTTTTAGAGTTTTAATCCAGAGAAACACATAAATGCCATGGCCATGAGACCCACGGTGATGAAAGTGATGCCGAGTCCCTGCAGCGGCTTGGGCACATCGCTGTATGCCATCTTCTCGCGTATGGCGGCG
>CAMOTI010000003.1 GCA_946625675.1 uncultured Prevotellaceae bacterium
CGATGTGAGTGTCTTATATCCTAAATATGCGATTTTGATGCTCTTACATTCTTTTTTTAGTGTGAATCTTCCTTCGAAGTCCGTCACCGCCACGTTTTTTCCTCCTTCGATGTCGAAGATGACCGCTCCAATCACCGGCTCTTTGGTCTCCCCGTCGAGCACAATGCCTTGTGCAATGTTCTGTGCGTTGGCGTAAGTCGCAGATAATAAAAATAATAACAAAATTTTGAATCGCATCCTAACTAACTTAATTTTCAGGATGCAAAGTTAGAGCAAAAAATAATGTTTGTCAATACCCAAAATTGAGTAAATTTATGCAATGAAGTGTGATGTGTGGATGAAAAAACGCCCTGTTGTAATAGTCTGTTACAGCAGGGCGAAACTTATGTGGTTGTTGATCAAGCCGAGAGCAGTTCTTTTCCGAACTGATGTAGAGTTTCTCTGATTTGTTCTTTTCTTTGGTCGCTTGGTCTTGAGATACCGTATATATATCTTGCAAGAAGGCTTTTGTTGATGCCTATTTCTTTTGCAACTTCCGAAATGTTCAGCCAAGGGAATTTTTTGAACATTTCAGCCACCTCATTGTTTTTTGGCTCATTTTTCTCGTAAAAGCTGTTGATGTGCATGTCGATGTCGGCTTTTTCCCATCGTATAGAGGTTCCCTCTTCGTCAATGGTGAAGTCGTACTGTTGCTCCACAGTCAGTTCTTGGAGTTCGGGATATGCTTCCAATGGCCTGCTGTAGATGTTTTCTTCCGATGACTTCATGAAGATTCGATTCTTGTCGAACCATATTTTATTGATTGTTTCCATAGTCACGCTTTTTAGAGATTGAGATTTATGCTACATGAATTATCCGAATCGTCTGTGCCATTCGCAGATGAATTCTTTTTGATAGGTTTCGCATGTATCTAATACTTTTTTCATCACTTGTTCTTTCAATCCATGATTGTAAATAATTTTTATTTGAGGGTCAATTTCTATTTTTGCTTTTTTACCTCCATATTCTACATGTACATGGATGGGCAAATGTTCGTCAAGATAGAAGAAGAACCTGATTCCAAATATTGTCAGAAGTGTCGGCATGATTTTATCTTTATCTGCAAATATAGGTATAAAATTTTACACCTGCAATGTAAAATGAAAAAAAATAACAAAAAGGTGCTGATTTACGTAAAATGCCTGTTGGATTTTACTTCCAACAGGCATATTGATAATATCAGTTAATTATGAAAGTGTGGATTGCTTAAACTGTCCGATAGGTTGGGTATGTTTAGTATCCGAAAATCTGCTCGAGTGTCAGGATGTTGACTTTTCCGATGCTGTTGAGGCGTTCCATGTCGAGGTCTTCGATGTTGCCGAGTATGATGTACTTGTACTTTCGGTCTTTGACATTAGTCTGCTGGAAGTTCTCGAGTCCGCGTAGTGTCAGCCTGCTTGCATCTCTGTAGATGTCCTCGTTGATGTCGTGGTCGAGCCCGAGTTTCTTAGCTTGGAACACGTAGTTGAGCAGTCCCGGTCCGACATAGCGTTCTGACTCGATCGTCTTCTTGAGGTTTTTCTTAGAGAGCGTGAATGCCTTGTCGGACATGGGCATGTTCTCGATGATGTCGTGGAAAACGTCGATGCAGTTGTCCATCTTGTCGTTCTGTGTGATGATGAAAGTGCGGAACGCATGCGGCTCAGTCTTCCTGTCCGGTATGGTGTAGATGGCGTTGGCCTGATATGCCAGTCCCCGGCTTTCCCTGAGCTCCTGGAAGACGATGGTGTTCATCCCGCCTCCGAAGTATTCGTTGAAGAGTTTGATTTTCGGCACGAGCGTTGGGTTGTAAGTCTGTCCGTTGCAGGAGAACATGGCCATGTTGATTGCCTTTGAGTCGTAGTTTGCGATGAATACCTCGTTCTCTTCCACGTTCTGTATCTTGAAGTGATTGTCGGCCTTGGGCGGTATCGGGTTCTTTGAGGTCTTGTGTATGTTCTCCACGTGTTCCGCAATTTGATGAAGCGTAGACGGCCCATAGTAGAGTATGATTTGCTTGTAGTCTGCCAGTTGCTTGACTTTGTTTACCATTTCTTGTGGGTTCATGCTCCTGAGCTCCTCCGCCGTCGGGATGTTGGTGTAGATGTTCTGCGGCCCGTATACAGCGTATTGGTAGAGCCTGCTGTAGCATGCAGACTGGTTGGCTTTGTTGATTTCCCTGGACTTGATAGCGTCTTCTACGAAGGCGTCGTACACTTTCTGGTCGGGTTTGGCGTTTCTCACCCAATCCTCGAAGAGTTGCATGGCCTTTGCCTGGTTTTCGGCCAGTCCGCTGATGGAGATGTACGTCTGGTCCTCGTTGACCCTGATCCTGATGTTGCACGCCAGTGCGTAGAGCTGCTCCTGGATCTTGTCGTTCGTCAGTTTTTTCGTTCCGAGATAGTTGAAATAGTCGGTGGCATAGGGCAGGAACTTGTCGGCCTTGCTTCCATGCTCGACGACATAAGTGAGACTGAAAATTCCGTTTTTCTCGTTCTTCCGGTACATGACGCTGTTTCCCTTCTTGAGTCTGTATGACTTGACGTCGTTTTCGAAGTCGACAAATTCTGGAAGGATCGGTTCGACGTTGTTGTGTAGGATAGAGTCGACGAATGCCGTCTGCTTGTCGCGGTTCATCTCGATGGGCGAAATTGCCGGCTTGTCGATTTTCTTCTCGTTGGGGTCTGTCCCCTGCCGTTTGTACACACATACGTAGTTGTGGTCAGACAGGTACTTGCGTGCGAAGTCGATGACCTCCTGTCGTTTCATCTTCTTGATTTTCTCGATTTTGTTGACCTCGTCATCCCATGTCCTCTCGTTGATGAACGCGTCAGCCATTCTGAGTGCGCTCGAGTTGTTGTCCTCCATCTCCCTCATCTCTTCGAGCTTCATGTTGTTGACGATGGCATCGAGCTTCTCCTGGCTGAACTCTCCTCTGAGCAGTTTCGCCACTTCGTCGAGCATGAGCTGCTTCGCCTCGTCGAGCGTCTGTCCCTGCTTAGGGTATGCAAGTGCGAGCATTGACGTGTAGTCGCTCATGTCGTCGAGAAAGATGGACGAGGAGAGCACTTTCTGCTGCTGGTTGATGTTGATGTCGAAGAATCCGGCTTTTCCGTTGAACAACAGTCTCTGAATGACCTCAGCATATTCGCAGTCCTTCTCCTTCATTCCCGGGAACCTCCATCCGACGACCACGAGCTCGCTCTCCTGTCCGAACACCTCCTTCTGCTGTATGCCCTTCAGCGGCTGCTCCTTGACATATTGTAAAGGCTCGACTCCGGCAGATGGTTCCCAGTCTCCGAAATGCTTTGTGATGATGTCCATGACATCGTCGGGCGACAGGTTTCCGCACATACAAATGGCCACGTTGTTTGGCACGTAGTATTTCTGGAAGTAGTTCTTGATGTTGGTGATGGACGGGTTTTTGAGATGGTCCTGCGTTCCGATGACGGTCTGTTTTCCGTATGGGTGGTTGGGGTAGAGCATCTGGTTTGTCGCCTCGAGCACTTTCCTTATGTCCTGTGTGAGGCTTCTGTTGTATTCCTCGTAGACCGCCTCGAGCTCAGTGTGGAATCCTCTGACCACCATGTCCTTGAACCTGTTGGCCTGTACAGCAGCCCAGTTGTCGATCTCGTTAGCCGGTATGTTCTCGACGTAGACCGTCTCGTCCTCGCTTGTGAATGCGTTGCTGCCTGTGGATCCGATTGCCGCCATGAGCTTGTCGTATTCGTTTGCCACGGCGATTTTTGATGCCTCGTAGGATATGGAGTCAATGACATGGTAGATTTCCTTCCGTTTGAGGGGGTCGGTTGTGACGCGGTAGGTTTCGTATAGCTGCTCAATCTGGTCGAGCATAGGCTTTTCGGCCAAGTAGTCCGTAGTTCCGAACTGTGATGTTCCCTTGAACATGATGTGCTCGAGATAGTGTGCCAGTCCTGTAGTTTCCGCCGGGTCGTTCTTTCCTCCAGTCTTGACAGCTATGGCCGTCTGGATGCGTGGCTGGTCGTTGTTGACCATGAGATAGACACGGAGTCCGTTGTCGAGCGTACACATCTTGACATGGCGAGGGTCTCCCTTGACGGTCTGGTAGTGATACCTGTCAGGCGAGAAGGGAATGGAGTCGTTCTGCGCGCAGATATTGATGGCAATTGCCCAGATGAGGGCGAGGATGGATTTTTTCATTTTGTTTAGTTTAGAGTTTAGAGTTGAGAGTAGAGATGGATGTTACTAATGCAATGGACACCTGACACCCGTGACGTTGGTGGGGAGTTTTAAAGGTTGTGCCACACTGGAGGCCTGTGGGGTAGGTGATTGCTTTTTTTCTATGGACAGCTGACACCCGTAAGGAAGGGCGGTTAAGTGTTCTGCCATATTGGAGGACGAAGGGCTTATTTGACACCTGCGATGAAAGAGCGGAAGAAGTCCTCCTCCACGTCACCCATCTGGAATTCCTTCTCGGCGTCGTCCTTGATGAGCCTGAGCCACAGGTTGTGGGCCTTCTCAGCTTTTGCGAGCCAGTCGTCGGTGTTGACGAACATGTCGTCGGCCTGCGACTGCATGATGCTGCGTGCGTATGACGCCTCATTGTCGAGGTAGTCCTCGTTGATTTGTGAGAGAATGAGCAGGATTTCGTCGGTGGAAGCCACATTTCCTTTCTTGATGTCGTGTACGAGCCGCGCGATTTCCTTCTCCGGGACAATCATTCCCGCGAGGTCGATCCAGTTGTCTGCTCCCACCTCGTTTGCCTGGTTGTCGTCGTCAGTCCGCTTCATCACCTCGTATGCGAAAAGTCCGATGGCCATGTCGTAGTATTCTATTCCGCGTACAGCCGAATTTCGCTTGATGGTGCATCCGTTGTATTCTAAAAATTCTCCCTTGCTGGCTTCCAGCATTTTCTGCAGTAGCCGTTTCCCTTTGATGACCTGCTGGATGATATATGGATTAGGGAACTGGAAGTTGATGATGTCCTTCCTTGCCTCCTTCGGTCTTTTGTCGCGTTTCGGCCATTTGTTGACGTCACGCCATGTTCCGACCGTGCGTATGTTGATTCCCGGTACGACAATGGTCTTGTTCTCTTTTCCGATGACGTAGGAGAAAGGAAGCTCCGACAGGTCGGGATGGTTCTCGATTTTTCCCATGACCATGGAGAATGGTCCGAACTGTGCGGGCCAGATGATGTGCGCCCCGCTGGCCGTCTTGCTTCCGCGGTCGAGTGTTCCGTAGTGGATAGGTCCCATCTTGTAGGCGTGGTTGCTCTGGTTGGTTGATGATCCTGCGTTATAGAACGAGAACTTGCCAGCGATGAGCAGTGATGCCTTGTGGTGTGAGCAAGAAAATGGCCCGAGGAAAGCAGCGCAAGACTCTCCGTTGTCGAGATATGTGTTGGCGAACATGACCGTAGCCTCAGACGAGTATCCTTTTCCTACATGAACGGTCTCTCCGATAAAGGAATTGTCGATTTTTGCCCCGTTGGTGATGCTGGCTCCGCATGCCGTTATGGAGTTCTCCAGTATGACATCGTTCCCGATGACAGTAGGTGCCTCGTCTGAGCTCTGAATGGTTGAGTCTTCAATTTTGCTTGCCCCATTGATCTCGGCCGATTCCCCGATGATGGTGTTGTATATTTCCTTCACTCCCATGATTCGGCTTCCGTTTCCGATGCATCCTCTCTCCGGCTTGGTTCGCTGGCGCTGTTCGTTGAGAATCATGTCGTACACCTCTTTGTGGTCCATCATGAGCTGTGCGGTCTGTGCCGTGAGCTTGTCGTAGAGCACGATGTTTCCGTCGCCAGCTTCGTTGAGTACCGACAGCGTGTTGCCGATGGCGAAGTTGGGTGCTCCCTGTGTAGTGATGACTCCGACGTTGCATATCATGACGCTGTCCTGAATGTCGTAGTTAGCGATGTAGCCTCCCACGTTCTCAATGAGGCAGCAGTCTCCGATTGTGACGTCCTTGAGTGTGGCGTTACGGATTCCGCACTTTACGGGAAACCCCTCCTCGAGCTCGATTCTTCCGTTGAGCGACCCGATACGTATGTTTCCGTAGAACCGGACGTTGAACACGCTGTTGGTCTTGAACTCGTCGTTATCGACTTCGATGTTGGCCCAGTCCTCGGCGTAACAGCCTTGGTCCTCCAGCATGAATATTTCTTTTTCAGTGAGTTTGCGCATATTGTTTTAGTTTAGAGTTTATTGACATGATTATCGGCTGCGCTCAACATAGCCTAAGCAAGCTTGGCTCTGTATTCACTTGCACGAAAATTAGAGTTTAGAGTATGCCGTGCTTCGCCGGCAATTATTGCGAAACACAAGGTTTCGCCTACCTCTTCAGTGGGATGCTCTGCTTTTAGTTGGTTTCGCCTACCTCTCCAGTGGGATTCTTTCCTTTTATTCGGTTTCGCCCTGGTCGTTGTAGTTTTGGAAGAGGAAGTCGTTGTAGGGGTATTTTTGTACGTGTAGATTTCTTACCTTCTTGTATAGCAAGTCTTTGAATTCGGCGATATTCTGTTTTTTCGTTGCAGAGACGAAGAAGCAGTCGTCGCCCAGTTTTGCCATCCAAGTAGCCATGAGCTCTTCGAGCGTGATGTTCTCTTTTGTTTTCGGAGTGAGGTCGTCCGCTTCCTTCTCCACCCAGGTGTAAGCATCGATTTTGTTGAACAGAATGATGGTGGGCTTGTCGGCCGCCTGGAGGTCGGCGAGCGTTTTATCGACAATCTGAATCTGCTCCTCAAAGTCGGGGTGGGAGATGTCCACCACGTGTATGAGCAGGTCAGCCTCCCTGACCTCGTCGAGTGTTGACTTGAAGGAGTCTACGAGGTCGGTTGGCAGTTTGCGGATGAATCCCACGGTGTCGGAGAGCAGGAACGGCAGGTTGTCGATGATGACTTTGCGCACAGTCGTGTCGAGTGTGGCAAAGAGTTTGTTTTCGGCGAAGACCTCGCTTTTGGATAGCAGGTTCATGAGCGTAGACTTGCCCACGTTTGTGTATCCGACGAGTGCGACACGGATGAGTCGTCCTCGGTTTTTCCGTTGTGTTGATTTCTGGGTGTCGATTTCCTTGAGTCTTTCCTTAAGCAGTGCCATTCGGCCGCGGATAATCCGTTGGTCCATCTCAAGCTGTGTCTCACCTGGTCCTCTCAGTCCCACGCTACCTCCCCGCTGTCGTTCGAGGTGAGTCCAGAGACGAGTAAGCCGTGGCAGCATGTATTTGTATTGAGCCAGTTCCACCTGTGTCTTCGCCGCCGCGGTTTTGGCCCGCATGGCGAAGATGTCGAGGATGAGTGA
>CAMOTI010000004.1 GCA_946625675.1 uncultured Prevotellaceae bacterium
TTATGAAAAGTGTGGTTGAAAACAAAATAATTTAATGTTTTTTTGCTGTCATGATGATATCTTTCACTTTTTTGATGTTTTCTTCCGCACAGTCCAAGGCATTTATCCAGTGGATGAGAATACCTCTTCGCTCCATTCCCCTGAACCATGTCATCTGCCGCTTTGCAAACTGATGTATGGCGATTTCGAGGAGTCGAAACATCTCGTCGAATGACAGTTTTCCGATGACGTGCAGTGTGAGGTATTTGTATTCCAGTCCGTAATAGATGAGGTCGTCGGGTGAGATTCCCTCATTGATGAGATTCCTGATTTCGTCGAGCATCCCGTTGGCGAGTCTTTGTCGTAGCCGCTCGGATATCCGCTGCCGTCTGACCTCACGTTCGATGTCGAGTCCGATGACGATGTTGTTGTCGTGAATTTCGTTGAAGATGAGTTTTCTGTCGTCTTCTTCTTCCGTGGTGTTGTCCTCTTCCGGGTGAGTTTGGTAGTACTCTTCAATCTCTATGGCCCGAATCGCCCTCTGTGCTGTGTCTACATCTGTCTTGTTGTGCAATTTCTTGTAGGAAGTCAGTATTTTGGTAAGCTCTTCGAGCGACTTGCCTTCGAGGGATAATCTGAGAGGCTTGTTCTCAGGAACGAATGACATTCGGTATCCCCTGATGACGCTCTCGATGTATAGTCCTGTTCCTCCGCAAAGAATAGGGGTCTTATCCCGTTTGAGAATGTCCTTGTATGCCTGTATGAAATCGCGTTGGAACTGATATACATTGTATTTCGTGCCCGGCTCAGCGATGTCAATGAGGTGGTGTGGTATAGGCACCCCGTCGACGATGTAATCTTCGAGGTCCTTTCCCGTCCCGAGGTCCATCCGTCTGTAGACTTGGCGGCTGTCTCCGCTTATGATTTCTCCGTCGAGCTCCTTAGCCAGACGAACGGCGAAGGCTGTTTTCCCTGATGCTGTTGGACCGATGATGGTGAGCATGTTTTAGTGTTCAGTTTTTTTAGTGTTCAGTTTTTAGTTTTTTAGTACTATATGGTGGATGGGGATCATTGTTTGCTCGCGATGGTGTAGCTCGCCACATGACGGGCAATAGTTATCAAGAGATTTGAGAAACTTAAGTCATGCAGAGTGTCGTTTTTTATGTTTCGAAATTCCGATATTTATAAAATTCGGAGCTGTGGATTTTTATTTGCTGAAAAGGATTTCGCGTTCACGCTTCTCTGCCGCTTCTGCCCAGTCTACAGGAATGAACCGCCAAAGTCCCATTTTCTCGGGAGTGATGTTCTTCATTCTGCTGATGTATTCAATCATGTAGTGCCGGATGTCGTGTTCAGAATGTGTGAGCGTCCTCTGGTCGATTTGCTCCTTGGTGAGTCCAGCCCCCTTGGTGAGCAGCTCGCCCCCGCCGTTGGCTCGATATGCCGTCATGGCCACCTTGTATGTCTTCTGATAGCTGAACGGCGATCCGTCGGCCATGGACCTGATGCTGATTTTGCTCCCTGCCGGATGACTGACGTCGACGTCGTAGCAAATCCCGGCCGCCGAGTCAAAGTTGAAAAGGAAGTTCTTGAACCCCATCTTTTCCGGGTTGTTCTTCATTGGGCTGAGCAGCAGGAGAGGATCGTCCGGCCCGTTCATCTGGCATGTCCATGTTGCGTAGCTCATCTCGAGGTATTGCTCTATTTCCTTTCCTGTGAGCAAGAGCGTGTAGAGCTTGTCTTCGAACCTGTAGAGATTGAACACGTCGCTGATTTTCACGTCGCCCTCCTCTATGCTGGCATTGAAGAAGAACGGTGCAACGAAGCTGATGTCCGCTCCACTGACCTCTAACTGCAGCTTATGGATGAAGTCGATGTATGCTGAAGAGCCGAAATAGGCGTCGGAGACGTCGACCCGCTTTGTGAAACGTCCTATTTTCTTGGATGCGAACTTCTTGACCGCAAGGAACTCCTCCTTGAAATGTCGTTTGAACTCAGCGCAGTGTACGTTGTGTAGTTTTCCGATGTAGTAAAGTTGGCTGGTCATGTCGTGCTTGATAGCTCCGCTGTCGTCGATAGTGAACTTGACCCGGATTTCAGCTACGGAGTGTGCGAAGCTGCCAGAGTTGACACACAGTACGCTCTTCCCAGATGGTGACTCTATTTCCTCCATGTTGCTGGAGTGGTCGTGTCCGTAGAGTACGAGGTCGAACCCGTCGACGTCCGTTATTGTGTCCCTTACCGCGTTCTCCCTGTAGTCGTCTGTGACGATTCCCTCGTCCATGCCCGAATGGAATAGTCCGATGATGAAGTCGGGATGTTCGTGTTGCTTGACATATTCTATCCATTTCCTCGCGCTCTCCTTGATGTCGTCGAATCTTAGGTCTTGCCATACACGGTGGGGGACCCAATGTGGAATCGCCGGGCTGGTGAATCCGATGATGGCGATTCTGATGCCGCTCCTGGTGAGCATGGTGTATGGTTCGAAATAGGGTAGTCCTGATTCGATGCTGACGGCGTTTGCCCCGAGAATGGGGAAGTTGCATCCCTCGACATAAGCGTCGAAAAGCTCGTGTCCGCATTCGATGTCATGATTCCCGATGACCGCGACGTCGTATCCGATGAAGTTGCACATGTCGCTGGCTTTGTGTTTTGTGCTTCTGTCGACGAAGTTGAAGTAGTATGCCGTAGGCTCCCCTTGTAGGATGTCGCCTCCGTCGATGAGAATAGTACTTCCCGACAGCCGTCTGACCTGCTGCGCCACGAAACCGTGGACGCGCTGCAGGCTGCCTTTCCCCCAGCAGTCGTGCCTGAAGTCGTATGGGAAGTAGTTCCCATGGATGTCGGTTGTGAAAATGATGTTGACCTTACGAGTTTCCACTTTGTTATTTGTATTTTTGTGCAAATATACGTTTTTTTTCCCGTTTTTCGTTGGAAAAGGAGTTGTTTTTCGGAAAGATAGAGTTTGAAATGTAAAAAAAGCACGTAAAAACATCGTAAAATTGGTGTTGTTACTTATAATATGTTAAAAAATGAAAGAAAATTGTTTTTTTCTTTGGTGGGATTGGATTAAAAGATTTACCTTTGCCGTTGAATTCATTACATTTTATTTATTAATCAAAAAAATTTAAGAGAAATGAAGAAACTTACAGTTCTTTTGGTTGCCCTCGTGGCAGTATTCGCAGTAAGCTGCAAGAAGTCAAGTCCAGTAGACTCAATGGTGAACCTGATGAACACCTACACAGAGAAGATCAGCAAGGCTGCCAGCTTTGATGAAGTTCAGAAACTTGGCGAGGAAATGCAGACAGAGTACAAAAAGCTTGCAGAGGCTGCTGAGAAGGAACTTGGCGCAGACTACAAGCCGACTCCTGAAGAGGAGAAGAAGGTCAGCGAGGCAGAGGCCAAGTTTGAGGCTGCTATGGAGGAAGCTGTGAAGAAGTTCATGCCAGCTGCTGCAGAAGACGAAGAGGCTGCTGAAGGCGAAGATGCTGAGGTAGAGGAAGAAGCTGCACCTGCAGAGGAAGAGGCTGCTCCCGCAGAGGAAGAAGCTGCTCCTGCTGAAGAGGAAGCTGCTCCTGCAGAGTAAGCTGCCAACTAATCGAAGCATTAAGAGAAAAAAAGAGGACGTGCGGTGCATGTCCTCTTTTTCTTGGTTGCGATGCAGGCACTCGGGATGGGGTATGAGGGCCGCAACAATGTTGCGGCATAGGCGACAACTGCCGGGATTGCGGTTTTGGAAGACAGGGGAGCGATGCTCTGGAGGCGACGCTGTGCGTCACCTGCGGGGGTGTCATTCGGGAGGGATTGTCATTCGGAGATGGCAAATTTAGGGAGGACCTTTTTTGAGGAAAAAAAAGAGAATGATATCACGAAATTAGTTACCAATAATTTATGAATGTTATGAACATGGGGGAGTGGTGAATGTTGAAAACTTTTGTGGAGAAAATGTGCTTGATTTTTGCAAAAAATCCTATATTTGCAGCGTAAACATACGCGCATGTGTGATGGTGTCCATATCAGTTCAAGACCTGCATGTGTGATTGTGTTCGTATAGCTTGGTTAGCTTGCGGATAGGTTCAGATGCCGTCTGGATTTGTTTGTAGACTTGTTGATAAAGAACAAAACATGAAAATTATCAGTCCTGTATTCCTGAAGTTATTGTTTGTGGCCATGGTCACGACCTTCTGTCTCAGTTCATGCAAGAACGAGCGTGAGGTTGTGGTGAAGGAGTCTGTGCGCATGATCAACAAGGCTACGCTTCAGATACAAGATCTTGACAATTTGGAACTTACGCATCTGAAAGATGTTCCAGACATGCTTCAAGACTCATTGAGCTTGCTTCAAAACAAGCATCCGGAGGTGATTCTGACCGACGAGGATGCACGCGCCATCCGTGCCGCGATGACAAAATTCAGCCAGGCTCAGGAGAATGCCATTCAGTATTTCACACATCAGATAGACGAATTGGAGGAGTCGATAGTTCAGTTGAACGATGGCGACGGTACTGTGGGCTGAGAATTTTAAATGAAATGTACCGCTATGAAAAAACTGTTGATACTTCCCGTTGTTTTTTTCGTAATGCAGTTGTCGTCTTGCGGCAACGACCCTGCTGTCGAGTCGAGTTATGTGTCCGCCATGGAAAAGGGCATCAGTCAACTAAAGGAGACCCAGGACGTTGATGGACTTGTCCGGGCCCAGGATTTGTTAGACTCTGCCAAGTCGCTCCCCGGAGTCATGGAACTGAGCAAGTCCAAAGTGGTGAAAGACGTTGAGGAACGATTTTCCAGCGCTTTAGAGGCTGCTCAGGACCGCGTGATGAATGCGTTGCTTTCAGAGGCCAGCGACACCGTGATTCACGAATAATCTGTTGTCTGCCATCTCATATCCTCCTTTTTTGTGTTTATACTATGTGTTTGAGGTTAATATTAATAATATTATACCTCTTTTTTTTGCGTATCTGAATGATTATTGTTAACTTTGCAAATAATTTTGCATTTTCTGCAAAAATAACGAACCGAAATATAAAATCAAAAACTCAGATAAATTGTCATGGCAAATGTAGACCAAAACCAAGACGTCCACAAGAAAGAATATTACGAAGGTTATTCTGGCAATAACAATGAGGAACAGGGTGGTGGATTTGACATCAAAATCATCTGGTATCTCATCCTCCGTTATAAATATTTTCTCTTGATCTCCATCGCGGTATGTATGGCTATCGCGTATGCGTATTTGAAGTACAACACCGTGGAAGTGTACTACACCTATTCGAAGATGCTCATCAAGAATCCGGAGAGAAAATCCTACTATGCGAGCAATTCCATCATCTCGACGTTGAGTGACATGGGCCGCCGAAATTTCTCTAACGGTTTTGAGAACGAGATGGAGGTGATTAAGACCCGTACGCTGAACACGAAGGTGGTTCGCGACCTGAAACTTTACACTTCCTACGTGAGGGAAGGCAATATCAAGGACGTGGAGATTTACTACAAGGACACCCCTTTTGTGGTGGACTACGACAACTCGATGATAGACTCGCTGAAACAGACAATCCGCATCGAGATGACCAGCAAAGGCAGCGGCATTCATGCCCATATCATGTGGGGCAAGGACGGCGTTCCTTACGAGATTAACAAAGACATCAACTTCTTCCCTTCAATAGTCCATTCACAGATAGGTGATATATATATTCTCGAAAACAGCAACTACAAATACAAATCGCGTAAGCTGCACAGCAAGATAACAGCCACGATCCAGCCATTGTCGTCGGTAGTCGGCCGTTTCACTGCGATGCTTCAGGCCCGTCCAGTCTCTGCAGAGACCACCGTTGCTATTTTGTCGATGAACGACAACATCCCGGAGCGTTCGAGAGACTATCTGACACATCTTGGTCAAGTTTACAACGACGAGGCAGACGATGACTACAACCAGGAGGCAGCCCGTACAGCCTCGTTCATCGACGAGCGTCTGAGTCTGATATCCCGTGAGCTGGACTTGTCGGAGACCCAGCTGGAGCAGTTCAAGCGTCAGTCCGGCATCGTGAACTATTCACGCGACGTTGATAACAGCATCAGCGAGCGTACGAAATACCAGAACCAACTGCTTGACATCCAGATGCAGATGAGCCTTCTCGACGCGTTGGCCGACTATACGCGCGACAAGAAGAACTTCCTGGCTGCCATTCCAACAAACGTGGGTAGTTCCGACAGTCAGCTGGCCGGCCTGATAAACACTTACAACGAACAGGTACGCGAGCGCGACAACATGCTGGAGCATGCCACCCCGAACTCTCCTGTGGTGAAGCAGAAGACTGAGCAGCTGACAGCGATGTATAACAACATCGTGTCGACCCTAAAGAGTGTCTACGACCAGATGGAAATCCGCCGCCAGGACATCGAGACCCGCTTCAACGAGGCTGATGCCAAGACGAAGGACGTGCCCCGGACGGAGCGAGAGCTTGGCGACATCAGTCGTCAGCAGGAAGTGAAAGCCGGTTTGTATCTGATGCTTCTGCAGAAACGCGAGGAAAACGCCATCGCCCTGGCATCCTCAGCCTACAAGGGCAAGATGATAGAAGATCCAATAACGAGCTACACCCCTGTTTCTCCTGTGAAGCGAAACTACTACCTCGTGGCGTTGATCGTTGGTCTGCTCATCCCGTTCATCTATCATTATATCCGCGAGATGTTCCGCTATCGTATAGAGAACCGTGAGGACCTTGAAAAGCTGACCGACATACCAGTGATAGGCATGATCCCATACGTGAAGGCTCTTGTGGAAGGCGACCGAACGATAGTGGTGCAGGAAAACAAGAACTCCGTGATGATGGAGGTTTACCGTACCATCCGTTCGAATCTTCCGTTCGTGCTTGAGAACGGTAAGAACGTGATTCTGTTCACTTCGTCGACCTCAGGAGAGGGTAAGACCTCCGTAGCTTCCAACCTTGCCGCATCTATTGCGTTTGTCGGCAAGAAAGTGATAGTAGTAGGTCTGGATATCCGCAAACCCCGTCTGGCTGGCCTGTTCGACCTTCTAGACACCGACCGTGGTATCTCGAATTTCTTGTCGCATGATCCTAATGACATCGACTATATCGACACCTTGATCCAGAAGTCGGGCGTTAGCGACAACCTGGACATCCTTCCAGCTGGTCCTATTCCTCCCAACCCTTCTGAAATTCTGGAACGCCCGAACCTGGAGATTTGTCTGAACTACCTGAAGCAGAAATACGACTACGTGATCCTCGACACGGCACCTATCGGTCTGGTTGCTGACACGCTGAGCATCGCAAAGCATGCCGACCTGACATTGTATGTGATTCGTGCGAACTACACACTGAAAGCCGATGCCGGTTTGTTCAACGAGCTTGCCGCTGACAATCGCCTTCCTAACATGAACTTGATATTCAACGCCGTGAAGATGGGCGGCTCTGGCAGTGGCTATGGCCGTTACGGCCGCTACGGTTACGGCAAGTATGGTCATTATGGCTATGGTCGTTACGGCCGTTATGGTTATGGCGGCAAGAAGGGCTACGGATACGGCGGCTATGGTGGTGGCTACGGCGGCTATGGTGGTTATGGCGGCTACGGTTACGGTGGCTACGGTTACGGTGGCTATGGCTATGGTTATGGCTACGGCGAGAACGGCACAGACAAGATGGACGAAGTGTGATGTTAGGTTAAATCAAAAGTTAAAAGAAAAGGTATTATGGTAATAGCAGTAGACTTTGACGGTACGATAGTGGAACACAAATATCCTGCTATCGGTGCAGAGAAACCATTCGCCTGTGAGGTGTTGAAAATGCTGATAGCCGAGCGCCACCACTTGATACTGTGGACCGTGAGAGAGGGCAAGCTGCTAGATGATGCCATCGAGTGGTGCCGTGAGCGCGGTGTGGAGTTCTGGGCAGTAAACAGCGACTCTTCCGACATGTTCCGTGAGGCCAAGGACAGGAACTTGTCGTGCAAGCTGAATGCCGATGTGTTTATT
Source organism: uncultured Prevotellaceae bacterium (assembly GCA_946625675.1). Lineage (GTDB taxonomy): Bacteria > Bacteroidota > Bacteroidia > Bacteroidales > Bacteroidaceae > UBA3839. The sequence goes on from CAMOTI010000004.1 coordinate 7,969, forward strand.
GATGACTGCGGAATCGGCGGTCTTCCCGACTGGAACACGATATACAAGATTATCCATACAGGGCGGACCTACGAACAGATATTGTACCATAAGTTCAAGCAGCAGCATCAGCCTGTCGAGAAGCCCTATCCGAAGTGGATGTTCTGGAAGCATAAGCCAGACCAGAAAAAGCGCCACTAGCGTTAAAATATCAGAATAACAATGAATGTAGTAGACTTTTCTCGTCAGTCGACGATAATCAACCAGTTCGTATGTGAACTTCGCGACGCCGATTATCAGCAGAACAGACGTCTGTTTCGCAACAATCTGTTCCGCATCGGCCAGATGATGGCCTATGAAGTGAGCAAAACGTTGCATTACTCCCCAAAGACGGTTCGTACTCCATTGGGCCTGTCATCCGTTATGACACCCGATGACGATCTGGTGGTTGCTACGATATTCCGTGCCGGCCTTCCTTTCCACCAAGGCTTTCTTGACGTGTTTGACAACGCTGGCAATGCCTTTGTGTCGGCTTACCGTTATTATAAAGATAAGGAATGCGAGCAGGTAGGAATCAAGATAGAATATATCGCCTCGCCCGACCTGAACGGCAAGACGCTGATAATCGCCGACCCGATGTTAGCCACCGGTGGCAGTATGGAGCTGGCCTATCAGGCACTGAATACGAAGGGCACCCCTTCTCGTCTTCACCTATGCTCGGTGATTGCGTCTCAGAAAGGCGTGGACTACATAGAGAACGTTTTCGCAGGTCGTGACGACGTAAACCTGTGGTGTGCCGCAGTAGATCCGGAATTGAATGAACATGCCTATATCGTTCCAGGCCTTGGCGATGCCGGTGACCTGGCCTATGGCGAAAAAATGTAAAAACTCAGACTATGAAAAAGTATTTAGTAATTGCGCTGGTAGGACTGTTGTCCTCCTGTGCATGTGGAGGTGAAAAGCCTAATCCGTCGGATGGCGGAGACGATGACGAAGTGTTGGGTAATCCTGAGAAAGTGACCTTCGTCGAGGATTTTTATGAGAAATATTTCAATGCTTTAGGCGATCGTGAGATGTTGAGTAACCTGATGACCGAGAAAGTGTCGGAGGACGGTATGTCCGTGATTAGGAACTCCGTTGGAGAGAGCCAGGACGCCTTTATCAACATATTCAAGCCCGCAGGTCTGGACACAATCTCCGACCGCAGCAAGTTGTCGGTTGACGTGAAACAGGTGAGTCCTGATGACGACCTGCTTTATAACGTGACGATAACGGACGAGCAGGGCCAATCGAACACGATCGTTCTGTCGGTTGTCGGTGACAACGGCAGTTTCCATATCGACAGTATATCCAATCCTGACTATAATTAAAACGAGGTGAATCTCAAAAAAATGAAAAAGATTGTTTTGATGCTTATTGCCTTTCCCGTCTTGCTGTCGTGTGGTGGCGATGAGAAGAAAGGCGGCGAGACTCAGAAGCCAGTTTCCGTGAAACGCGAGACGACGAAGACAGAAGAAATAGACTCGACCGAGATAAAACTGCGTCAGGCCGAACTTCTGAAGCAGGACTCGATACAGCGAGCAGAAGAGGAGCTGAGTCTAAAACGCAAGCAGGAATGTGCTACGAAAGTGGTGTTTCTTGAGAATTTCTATACCGAATATTTCAACAACCCTGAGAGTGCCATCCGCCAGTGCTGCTCCGACCGCTTGATATCCGAGTTGCGTTCTCAGGCCTCCAATTATGAGGGTAACCGAATGCCGGTCTGGGCATTCTCTTCGGGCGACGGCGGCAATATACAGTGGAAGGTGAATATCCCAAATGACGAGAAGAGTAATGTGTTTGTGATAGACATTGTGTCAGGCGGCAGGAACCAGAAAGTTTATCTGACCGTTGTAGGCTCTAACGGCTATTACACCATAGACCGTGTGAAGAACCCTTCAGAGGGCTACGGCGTTTAAGCAGAACACTAGAACTCGTTGGTGTAAATAAAGCCTGATTATCTAAAGAGCCGTTAAGCACGTTTTTCTATGTCGCACACATTGAGCAGAAATGATAAATGCCGGAATCCATCAGGATTCCGGCATTTATCATAGACTTCAGTCAGTCCTGTTTTCTCGATGTCCTTATTCTTCTTTCTTTTCAGCAGCTTTTTTAGCCGTAGCCTTCTTGGCAGGGGCTTTCTTGGCAGGGGCTTTTTTAGCCGTAGCCTTCTTGGCCGGCTTCTCTTCAGGCTCGATCTCTATGTTGAACTTGCTGAGCATTCTGCGCAGTTTCTCGATTTCCTTGTCCTTCTGCTCGATTTCCTCACCTTGGTTTCGAATCGTTGTGAGGAGGGAGTTGAGTTCCTCGTTGTCGATTTCTGCAGGATACAGTCTGTCGACTCTGCTGATGAAGTCACCCAGAATGTTCATGTAGTTCGTGAATGCGTCGAACGGATTGTCGTAGATTCCTCGGCTCATTCCCACGCTGTTGGGTTTTGTGGTCATGAATCTGAAGTTATTTGACGCCTGCAGGTAGTCCCAATCCTGTTTGATACGTCTGTCGTCGCAGATTCGCACGCGGTCTGCGATGCTGTATAGCTTGTTGAATGCCTCTCTCTGCATTCCGTTTCCAAGCCAGCAAGATGTGTCTCTCTCCTCATCCACCCAGCTGATGTTGTATTGCACGTCAAGAGGTCCGACGGGTTTGACTTTTGTGCAAAGCTCCGATGGCGTAGCGAACGTGATGCCTCTGGCCTTCGCGCAAGCCGGCAGCGCCTTGAGGAACTCGAGAATGTTGGATGACAGCGGCTGGAAGATACCGAGTGCGCTGAGCTCCATGAAGATGTTGATAACTTCTTCCTCTTCTGGCAGTGCAGCAATCCAGTCCATATACGTGTCTGCGAAAAGCGGGTATTCGCTCCACTCAGAGTTGTTGAATCTGAGCGAAATGTCGTCTGAGAGCTTGTAGTCTCTGAGGAGTAGCTTGAGGTTTTGGTTGATTGCGTTGGTGTAAACAAAATGTGGCGATTTCCATCCTAAGATGTGCTTAGCCCCTTCTGTGAGCATCCCTTTGAACCCCATAGCTGCAACCTGTGCGCCGATGTCGTCGTTGTAGATGAGCGATGAGTTGCGGAACACCTTAGGTGCTTTTCCGAAAAGCTCCTTGATTTTGTTCTTCATTCTCATGCATTCCTCCTGGAAGCTCTCCTCGTTGGCCAGTGATGCCAGTCCGTGGCTGTAGGGCTCGCATAGGAATTCCACTTTTCCAGTGTGGTTGAGTTCCTGCAATAGGTCGATGACCTGTGGCGCATAGATTTCGAGCTGTTCGAGTCCGACACCTGAAAGCGACAGAGCCACTTTGAAGTCGTCGTTCTCTTTGGCCATCTGTATGAGTGTTGAAAGAGCTGGTACGTAGCTTCTGGTGGCGATGTCGGTGATAGAGCGCTCGTTCTCATAATCATCGTAGTAATAGTGGTCTCTTCCAATGTCGAAGAAACGATATCGTTTGAGATGAATGATCTGGTGGATCTCAAAATATAAGCATATAGT
>CAMOTI010000005.1 GCA_946625675.1 uncultured Prevotellaceae bacterium
CAGCGAACGAAATGTCAAGCTTGCTTGAGCATTTCTGAGTCGTGACAGAATCCTGCGAAGCGAAGTCTCCAGACTTTGCAAGCAAAAACGATGCTGATACGTGGAACATGAAATCAGGCATCTTGTGCGTTAAGGGATATTCGATTGGGCTCGCTGCGAAACTGAGAGATTTCTGCTTCCGACGCCTAGAGACGTCGGCTCCTATACGTCTTGCGATTCAGGAGCCGCACATTTCATTTAAAAGAAATCTCTTTTTATTTTATTTTGTGCCTATTTCTTTGTAATTCTGCAAGAAGACAAAATCTACACAAACTTTTTTACATCACTTAAAAACTTATTGATATACAGATTTTTACAACTCGCCGGTTTGTATGGTTGTGTAAAATGGTTACAAGACGTACTACGGCGTGTCTCTACGTTTTAGCAGTTTTTTTCTCGCCCAGCTCGATGACCTCCAAGTCCTTGATCTCCGAGCCGTCGATCGTGAATCGCACGAGCGTGCGGACTTTGTGAAATCCTGATATGCCGGCTGCACCTGGATTGATGTGCAGACAGCCAAGTGTCTTGTCGTACACCACCTTCAGAATGTGGGAGTGGCCGCTGATGAAAAGTTTCGGCGGACGGGCGAAAATACTGCCGCGGATGGAGGGGTCGTAATGGCCGGGATAGCCTCCGATATGCTTCATCAGCACCTCCACCTCCTCACACTTGAAACGGTATTTCTCGCTGAAGCGCATACGCAGGTCGTGACCGTCGATATTGCCGAAAACACCACGCAACGGCTTCAGGGCCGACAGGCGGTCGGCGATTTCACTGCTGCCGAAGTCCCCGGCATGCCATATCTCGTCACATTCACTGAAGTATTTCGTGTAGCGGTCGTCCCAGTAACCATGGGTGTCAGAAAGTAAACCTATTCGTTTCATTGTTGAAAAAATGTTATTTTATCGCAAAGTTAGCAATTTTATGTCGCTTTTTAGCCGTTTTTTTATGAAAAACCACTAACTTTGCATCAAATTCAGTCCATTTTTTAATCATTTACGGATATGCAAGACGATAACAGGAATACAAGGAATGGCGGCGAGAAATCCGTAGGGGCAGTATTGCTTGAGATTGCAAAACTGCTCTGTCTGCTTTGTTGGAAAGGAATCAAGGCACTTGGAAGACTGATTCTGAAAGGGTTGAAGCATCTGCTCAGGTGGGTGGTCATCGCCCTGCTATGGGCTATCGACTCATTGCGATGGGTGGGGCGGAAAGTCAAGGCCTTCTGGACAAACAACAACACACAGGACAAACTGCGCAAAATCGGCAGTGGCCTGAAGAAAGGCCTGCTGGCCGTGCTTGCCGGAATCTGGATCGGCATCATTTATATAGGCAAAGGCATAGGGTGGCTGTTCAAGAAACTCTTTATCGGATTGCTACATCTCCGTACCACGCTCAAGCTCTTGGGACGTTGGATTGGCCGGACGGCCGTACGTTTCTGGCACTGGCTGAAACGCCTGGGAACGAGTATCAAAGCCTGGGGGGCGAGGAAGAAACAGCAGTACAAGGCGTTCCGACGCAACCAGGGCTTTAAGGGACTGCTCATCGACATGCGCGATGCCATGCGGGGAAGCATCTCCAACTATATTGAGAACGACCAGCAGAAAGACGAACCCAAGGACGGAGAAATGACGGACGAACAGTCGTCTGTGACAGAGGAAGAACTTGACCCCGACGACACGGACAATGAGAACGAAGACGATGTGAAGGGGTTCCGGAAGTTCGGAAGACGTATCTACAAGGCGATGAAACGACTTGTGGAGGTATAATCAGACTATTGTCTTGTCTTCTTGTCTTCTCATCTTCTTGTCTTCTTAAAAAAAACAATCATAATTCCCACTTGAAAACAATGAGAAACCTGAGACGATTTCTTTTTATAACAATAGCGGTGTTGGTTGCCATTCCGTCATCCTATGCCGTGCTGAAGGAGCGTGACCTCTCCCGTACGCTTGGTGTGCTGAAAAGCGAGCTCGAGGCCGACGCAAAGCGTCAGGAGAAGTTCATGGAACGCTACAAAACCCAGCACATGGAGATGCACAACCAGCTGATTGACTACATGAAGCGGTGTGAGCAGATTGGGTTGATGCTCTACTCCCAGAAGTCGGACTTCACTTTCGATGTGGCTTTCGCATGCCAGCAGGCGACTGACCTCTATAAGGAACTGCAGAAAACCAATGTGCCATACGGCAGGATAAAGGAGCGCATACAGATGGACGTGGACCGCTACGACAGCCTCATCTCCATCCTTGAGGCGCTCCCCCCAAGCATCAACGACAAGGAGGAGATGTTTGAGATGGACTCCCTGATGAAGGATTCAATGGCCAGGATTGACTCCGTGCTCTTCGACTCACTGGGGGCAGACTCTCTGCTGCAGACCATGCCGATGGGTGCAAGCCCGATTTTCGGTGTCAGGTTCGACTCACTGCCTAATGAGTCCATTCAGAAAAAGGCGCCTCTGGCAAAGGCCGACACGGCGGCCAGCAACTCGTTCAAGCCCATCAAGCGGGAGGAGCCGTTCGTGCTGTCGGAAGAGGAGCAGAAAGACCGACAGCTCTGCGTGGAATATGCCAAGACGCTGAGAGACAACCTTTTGGTGTTTCTTAAGCTGCTGGAGAAAGACAGCAACTACTACGTGAATGTGTCCCAGCATGTGGAGAAACTCAACGCATACGCGCAGAGCAGATATAAGTTCCTGCAGCAGTCCATCTACAAGAACGGAGGAACCAACTACTTCAAGATCCTCATGAATATCCCGCGCTATTTCAAGGCGGCCATGCGCGACATATCCGACAAGTATAAGCCTTTCCCCGACGAGAAGTCGGAGTGGAGAGGACCTATCATTTTGGGAGTCAGTATCTTCATGATTATATATATCGTGGTGGCCATCCTCCTCAGCAACCTCATCATGAGGACCATACCATGGTTCACACGCAAGTTCTTCCCGAAGACTGCGGCAAAGTTCGAGGAGCGGATCACAAGGAAACTCATCGACAAGGAGGAGATGGACAAGAAATTTCTGCCTATCACCATCGCGCTCGGTATTTTCATTTTTGGACTGGTCATCTCCATCATCCGCGGATTCCTTTGGGGCAACCTGCTGATTATGGCCGTCTCACTGATGATTACGGTGGCATGGTTGTTTGAAGCAGTGGTTATATCTCTGATTATCAGGCTGAATGGTAGCCAGGTGAGAGCCGGACTCAAAATCTACCTGCCTTTCCTCGTCACGGCGTTCATCGTTGTGCTCTTCAGAATCGTCCTCTTGCCCAACAGCATTATCAACCTGATTTACCCTACGATTCTGCTGCTGCTTACTATATGGCAGTTCCGTGCACATAATAAATATAAGAACGAACTCCCCTTGAGCGACTCGGCGTATGCGTCCGTGTCCATGGGAGCGATGGTCGTGGCCTGCGGATTCGCATGGTTCGGCTACACACTCGTGGCGGTCCAGATCATCATGTGGTGGATGTTCCAGCTCGCTGCCATACAGACCATCACTTGTGTCTACGACCTCCTCCTCATGTACGAGAAGAAATATATCGTGGGAAAAATCATGCGGTCGAAAGGACTGCGGACAGAAAGCGAGGTGATGGAGCATGCGTCTGAGATGGACGACAAGACGCTGAACAAGGCACTGGCAAGGGCCAGGAACGACCAGGACCGCATCATGGCGGCCATCAAGCGCGGAGACTATTTCACCAAGACATGGCTCTACGACTTCATCTACAAGACCGGACTTCCCATTCTCTGCGTCATTTCCGTCATGCTCAGCATTCACTGGGCGGCTAACATCTTCGAGATGGCATCCACAGTCAAGGATATCTACCTCTTCAATTTTGTAGACCAGCAGTACCTGCAACTCTCCCTCTTCAAGCTCTCGCTCGTGCTCGAGGTGTTCTTCCTCTTCAGATTCATCAACTACGGACTCAAGTCGTACTATTATCACTGGTACCGACGCGCCAAGAGCACAACGGAGGGAATGAACGAGACGCTCGTGAAGAATATCATCGCCATTCTTGTGTGGGGAGGCTTCTTCGTCTTCGCCCTCATCCTCCTGCAGGTGCCAAGCGGAGGTATCGCCATCGTCACCACCGGACTCGCCACCGGTATGGGTTTCGCCATGAAGGACCTCCTCGAGAACTTCTTCTACGGCATCTCGCTCATGACCGGACGTGTGCGTGTGGGCGACTTCATCGAGTGTGACGGAATACAAGGACGCGTCGAGAGCATCACATACCAGAGCACCCAGATTGAGACCATCGACGGAAGCGTCATGGCATTCCTCAATTCGGCCCTCTTCAACAAGAACTTCAAGAACCTCACACGCAACAACAACTATATCCTTGTGCTGATACCCGTCGGCGTGGCTTACGGAAGCAACATCAAGGAGGTGCGCCAGATTATACTCGACGCCATCAAGCCTCTCGCTGAGAAAACGCCGGAAGGACGATACCTCATCAGCCCAAGAAAAGAAATCACTGTCGCATTCTCCGAATTTGGTGAAAGTAGCGTTGACCTCAATGTGAAGGTGTGGATGCTCGTAGAGCAGAAAATACCGTTTACAGCGAAAATAAAGGAGGTGATCTACGACGCGCTCAACGAGCACGGAATCGAGATTCCTTTCCCACAGCGCGACCTCCATATCATCAATCCAAAGGAGTGAGCAGGCGAAATCGGCCGACATACTCAGTTTTTGCCGAAATGGCATTTATCAATCCCACTAAGGCATCAAAAAGTCGCGAAAAATAAAAAAAACGCACTTTTTTTGAAAAAAAACCGAATTATGTAATGCCGTACGAAAAAAAAGTATTATTTTTGCTTTCGATATTATGAATCATGCCACTTTCATAAATTCTAACTAAGAATACTTACGCGAACAGAAAAAATTTATTAAATAATCTATGGAAATCAAAAAGTCGAAAAAGGCCAGCCTCGAGGACATGAAAGGAACGAACTTCCTGCTTGGACTGATTGTGGCTTTGGCGGCACTGTTCTTCTTCTTTGAGTTCACCTCATTCTACTACGAAGCACCGCCACCAAAAGTCGAGACAGTTCATTATGAATTGACCGAAGAGGAAATCGTGCCTATCACGCAGCCTGTCATCACTGCGGCTCCTCCACCACCAGCTGACGTTCCGCCGGTTGTGGAAGTCCTCGAAATCGTTGAAAACGACGAAAAGATCGAGGAAGAGAAGCAAATCGAGTCGACGGAGGACACTCAGACTGCTATCACTGGTCCGTCAGCTAACGTGACACCAGGACCGGTAATCGCTGTCGAAGGGTCAGGCCCTCCCGGACCTCCAGTGGAAACTACAGTCGTGGCACCACCGCCACCACCACCGCCACCACCACCACCACCACCACCAGTGGTTGAAGAAGAGAAGGTTGATGAGAACCAAATCTTCGAGGTTGTTGAGGTTCAGCCGGAATTCCCGGGAGGTATGGATGCGCTTATGCAGTATCTTACCAAGAACATCAGATACCCGTCGCGTGCACAGGAAAACAATATTCAGGGTAGAGCAGTGCTCAAGTTCGTCGTAAGTAAGGACGGTTCTGTTTCTAACGTGTCCGTCGTAAAGTCTCTCGACCCTGATTGCGACAAGGAAGCTGTTCGAGTTATATCGAGCATGCCGAGATGGAAGCCAGGAAAACAGTCGGGTAAACCGGTTAACTGTTACTTCACCTGCCCTGTGCTCTTCAGATTGCAATAAACTTATTATCAATATGTTTGAAAAGGTCGCATAATTCACTTTGTGCGACCTTTTTATTACGCTAAGCCCGTGCAGGCTGCCCGTCCGCATGGCTCTTTAAGTGCTAAGCCTGTGCAGGCTGCCCGTCCGCATGGCTCTTTAAGTGCTAAGCCTGTGCAG
>CAMOTI010000006.1 GCA_946625675.1 uncultured Prevotellaceae bacterium
GTCTTTCATTTCGCATGCGAGAGTCCTCTGCGAAACTCCGCTTACTCAGCGTGAATGATCTCTCGCCGAGTTTGCTGAGTCTCGCCGAGTCTTTCATTTCGCATGAGATAATCCTCTGCGAAACTCCGCTTACTCAGCGTGAATGATCTCTCGCCGAGTTTGCCGAGTCACGCCGAGTTTTTTATTTCACATGCGCTAATCCTCTTCGAGACTCTGCTTACTCAGCGTGAATCAGCCACTCATTACCGCCATCATCATTCGTCAACATAGGCGTTTCACCAACGCAGGATATCAGCGAAAAAGCGCCAATATGGCAGGACTAGACCACCAGTTTTGCACAGGTTTTCTGGTAAAATGCAGAAACAATTCCATTGGTTTTGTTCGTCAATTCCATTGATATCGTTGAACGATTCCATTGATATCGTTGAACGATTCCATTGATTTTGTTTCGTTTATCTGCCGTCTTTATTCCATTTATTTACCGTTTTTATTTCATTTATTTGGCGTCTTTATTTCATTTATTCGCCATCTTCATGGTTCTTTTTCAGCAGCCTTGTCTCGGAGCGCGGGCATCCTTGCTCACCGTGACCGCCCGTTAGCCCTTTTTCTTTTGTGCCAATTTGCGGACTGAAACGCCGTTGCGTCCCCACTTTGGCGAGATCTCAGACATTAACGGGCATCGATAATATTTTTTAACGGCAAAACATTTGAACTTAACGGATTATTTCATATTTTTGCAATGTTTTAAAGAAACAAGAACATTCCTAGTAACTCTTTCAATGTCAACTACCAACTCTAATAACATGACAAGTATGAAAAAAAAGATTTTTACAACCATCATCACCATGCTGGCCATTGTCAGCATGGCGCAAGCTGGCACCAGCTATGGCTTCAGTGTGGGTGGTGTCGCCATCACGTCGGACAACTACCAGAGCATTACCACCAACGTGACGAGCGGCTATGTGAGTTTCGACCCGCAGACAGCGACACTTACGCTGAACAATGCCGTCATCGACACACGTCCCCTTGTGATGACCGACAATAACCAACGGTCAGCCATCACATTCTCTCCATCCCATTTCAAACGATTCAAGGTGAAACTCATCGGTAGCAACAGCCTGTTAGGTTGCCCCAGGGCACTTGCTCTGAACAATGGTGTTACCGTCGTGATAGACGGACCTGGCAGTATGCAAGTCATGGCGTGTATATTAGGGAATATGGGCATGACCAGCCCTTACAGCATTTACTTGGGATTCAACAGCAATCTTCAGCTGCGCAATGTAGGCTGGTTCGACATTTTCTCCTTGAATGCGAATTCCGGAAGCTCTTTAACTGTCATCTACTCTGCAGGTCATTTCCTGCAAAATCCTTCAGGACTCTCAGAGATGTACCTGATTGGCACGCGGTTCACCAACCCAGGCGTCGTCTTCGAAGGCGGTTATTTCATGGATGGTAACGGCAATGTCTTAAGTGATGCCACGGTGGTTCGCGACATTAGGTTTGACTTCAACAAGGACAACGCCCTCAACGACACTGACATCGATGCCTGGGTAGACAACAAGCTGGGATTCGCTACCATTCCCGTTAACATGGACGATTATGACGTCAACTCTGACGGCAATCTCTCTGTTACCGACGTACTGCTGTTCCGCAGCTACAAGGACAACATCATCGGGATTCCCTGGCGCAATTTCTTCATGTTGAAGTATTTAGAAGCCGACCAGAATTTCCTCGCGGGTGTTGACCATCCTTTCATGTACAGCAACCACACGACAGAGACATGGGCTTTGGTCGACATCTTCGAGCTGCCCAACGGAGTCCTCGACGATGCCGATGCCTCCCACTTCTCCTGCTGGTCATCCAACTATGACGTTGCCGAGGCCTCGGTGGTACCCATCACCGTGTGGGACAATCTGCCTTCCTACGGTTTCCGCGTCACAGCGAAAAAGAGCGGCACAGCCATCATCACCGTCTACTACAACGACAATAACGGCAACAAGCTGAATTGGCAAGTGCCCGTGAGTTTCTACACTCAGAGCGAGCGCCTTGCCTCCAACGACAAATTGTATGCCGCGAAGATAATCGACGACGAAATCTGGGATTTGCCTCTGGAGCATCAGATGACGGTTCCCGTTGGCACCACCATGAAACTCACCATCGACAGAGATGCCGTCGACCGATACGGTATCAACACACGCAAGTCGCGCATCGCCTGCACGACATGGGAAGTCAGTGGCAACGACAAGGTCACGCTTACGAAAACCGACAATGGGTACGTGGAGGTCGAAGTGGGCGGTGCAGGACCGTTCACCATCACCGCCAAAGATGCCGGCAATAACCAGCGCTCTGCCACGTTCAAGGCCAGAGATGTTTACACTATCTCCGAAAGGACCGTCTTCAAGAACAGGGAAGTCTTTTTCAGTACGCCTGCTGCCAAAACGAGTCCGAATATGGGAAAAGCAAGTGTAGTCAGAATTAAAAAGATGATTACACATAACGGCAAGGTGTGGACAGCCGTGAACCATTACAAAAGTTGCAGATCTAGTCCCGTTGGAAACAGGTCGTGGGATAATTACCAAGCCCCCGTCTATGCTCAGGTTTTCTGCAACAATGAGCTCTTCTATGAAATGGTGGATTCCTACGTGGAGGATATCACTGTCTGTGAAAGGGTCGGCGAAAATAGCAAGGTGATTATTGTAGGAAAAAGATATGACCCGAACATTGAATTTGGAGAAGAAAGCAGTGCTTCGTCAGGAATTGATTGTTCATTGAGACTGTCTGCATTCTATGTAGCCATCGATGAGATAACATACGCAAGAAAGGAGGCGTTCAATCCTCTCGGTAATAACTATGAAAGCTGTATTAACAAAGTAGTTTGTGACCATTCATCCGGCAACGACATCTGCTTCCTCGGAACAGCCACACGGAAACACACTGAATATGAATTGTTCTGGTCAGGCACCTGTTATCCGCAAGACTGGTTCTTTATCCGATATGACTACTCCTTCAATATCATAAAGGAAGCTCAGAAACGTAAGGACAACGGCAGTTGGACCTATCAAGTCAAGGACATGACAATGGCTAAAAACAAGATTGTCGGCGTCATTGATCGGTGTCATTATTCCCCCGTGTGGGGTTATGGTATGTGGACGGACGATGGAGAATCCGATTACAGGTTGTTCTACGATTTCTATGATTACGAAGATGGAGGGAGCGTGTCTCTCAATGAGACATTGACAAATGGTGAACATACACGCTATGATTTTGGAAACGCCTCCTCCTCTTCAGACGGTCGGCCACTTTATTTTACTTACAGTAAGGAGCCGTATGTCTACAGATGCGATGACGATTTCCTGTACCATGAGTCTGTCTATAACAATTCTGACATCAAGTCTTTCATTCAAATTAAAATGATATACAACTCATCTGCAGTCAACGATCCCGACGAACTGTTTATACTCGCCAGAATGAAAGATGGCAAGATGACTCTTATCAGCGATCTCGGTGAGATAAGATATGGTGATAAAAATCTTTATGGCTTCGATGTCATGGACCAATAATGTGAGCAAGTCAGCAAATCCTCAATTTAAAAAAGCAACTACAATGAAAAGACAGATAGTATTAGCATTGGTCATGGCAGCCACGCTGACCTCCAATGCACAGGCAGTAGCCGTAACACCAGCAGACTACATCGGTGTTCATCTTGAGGCATACGAAACCACCACCACCGCCCTGAAGTTGGGCGTCGATGTAGAAAACGAAAGTTGGACTTTCTCGACTTATGGTTGGGACAACTCCATCTACATCAGTGGGGTGAGCTTCGACATGGATTTACCGCCATTCGCGTCCATCACATCACAAGAGTCCTCGTCGTTAGACGCGCTCATCGTCAGAAGGTACAGTTCCCTCTTATACTCAAACCGCTGGTTTGTCTGCTGGTACACCAAAACGATGTCGTATGATAGTGATTTCCATTTGGCCACACTCACCATCGAAGGCTGGGGGCAGAATGAGAATGGCACGTATGAAATCGTCGTCAGCAATATCGACATGGCAGAGAACAGGAACAGTAGTGGCGTGAATTCCTACCGCAAACCAGGCTTTACCTACCAGTTCGAACTCAAGGACGGTATAGGGCAGGAACCCTTCCCCACCGACATACAGGGCGTTGAAGACAAGGACGACAAACCTGCCGCTGTCAGCCCGAAAGGCATCTACACCCTGCAAGGCGTGAAGGTGGATAGGACACGGCCCGGAAACATCTACATCATCGACGGCAAGAAGGTGTTGGTGAAATAACCACATTCTCTGCAGAAAAGACTCCGGCCTTTTGACTCCAAAGGGCCGGAGTTTTCGTACACATACACAGAATAGTAAGACGTATTTAGCGGAAATAGCATTTTTTTTACTTTTTTTTGACGTTTCGTTTTTTTTGTCTATCTTTGTGGCCAAAAGTTTTATTTAACGGAAAACGGTGAATTGAGAGGGTGTGAGGAGGAGCTCCCAAGCACACGAGTATTTGATATCTGAAAGCTGAAAACCGAGAGAAACTTAAATAATATAGATGAACCATTGTAATATGAAAATGAAAAGAGTTATGACATGGGCTGCTGCAGTGTTTGCTGTCGCTGCAGGTTTTACTGCGTGTGGCCTTGACATACCTAAGGAAACGCCATCATCGTATGAG
>CAMOTI010000007.1 GCA_946625675.1 uncultured Prevotellaceae bacterium
ATTTTCATCGAATTAAAGAATAATTTGTGCAAATTTAGCAATTTTTTATGAAGAAAATTTATTAATATCAAATTTTTATGTATCTTCGCATCATTAAAGCCAAACGAACTGCGTAATATGAACAAGTACATAGCCGTATCTTATCAGCTTTTCGTGCAAGAGCGCGGAGCATCAGAAGAGAGGCTTCAAGAGCAAAGGACAGACGACCAACCATTAGAATTCATCACAGGTCTTAACATGATATTACCTCCATTTGAGGATCGGGTATCATCATTAGAGACCGGTGCGTCATTTGATTTTCAGATATTGCCTACTGAACTGTATGGTGAGTATAATCCCGAGTTGATAGCTGAGGTACCGATAGGAGCCTTCAATGGCCCTGACGGCAAACCAAACCTCAACATGCTTTATGAGGGTAATGTGATACCGATGTCAGACGGTGAAGGAGCGAATTTTCTTGCCACCGTCATGAAGATAGAGGAAAATCAAGTGACTATAGACCTGAACCACCCCCAGAGCGGCACGACCTTGCACATCACAGGCAAGGTAAAGCAAAGCCGTCCAGCCACAGAACCAGAAATACAGAATATGATGTCCGCATTAGAGAAATCCAGTTGCGGCTGCGGTGGTTGTGGCGGTTGCGGTGGCGGCAGTTGTGGTGACGGATGCAATGGTGGTTGTAATGGCGGATGCGGAGGATGTGAATGATGAGAAACACAACCGGCCACATATTCACGTTGACGACTTTCGGAGAGAGTCACGGCGCCGCGATAGGCGGAGTCGTTGACGGTATGCCCAGCGGCATAGATATAGACCTTGCTTTCATCCAAAGCGAGCTGGACCGTCGTCGTCCTGGTCAGAGCCGTCTGACCACGTCTCGCAATGAGTCCGACCAAGTAGAACTGCTTTCTGGTGTATTTGAAGGCAAGAGCACTGGTTGCCCAATTGGTTTTATCGTTCGCAATGCCGACCATCACTCCTCAGACTACGATAACCTACGCGACTTGTTCCGTCCCTCCCATGCCGACTACACCTATTATAAGAAATATGGCATCCGCGACCATCGTGGCGGAGGTCGTTCATCCGCCCGTGAGACGATATCACGTGTGGTTGGTGGTGCGTTGGCAAAGTTAGCACTTCGCAGCCTGTGGGGCATCGAAATCAAGGCATATACATCTCAGGTTGGCAATATATGCGTTGACAAAAGTTATAAAGACCTGGATTTAAGCAAGACAGAATCGAATGCCGTTCGCTGCCCTGACGATTCAGTCGCCAAGCAGATGGAAGACCTGATAATGGAGGTTAAAAAAGATGGCGACACGATAGGCGGTGTGATCACATGCGTGATCACAGGTTGCCCAGCTGGTGTTGGCGAACCTGCTTTCGATAAACTTCATGCCGCATTAGGCGCCTCAATGCTGAGTATAAACGCAGTGAAGGGCTTTGAATATGGTTGTGGATTTGCCGGTGTGACCCAGCGCGGATCAGAGCAGAACGACCTATTCGTGAATGCCGACGGCAATATCAGGACAGCCTCGAACCGAAGCGGTGGAATCCAAGGTGGAATCAGCAACGGAGAAGACATCTATTTCCGTGTTGCATTCAAGCCCGTGGCCACGTTGCTTCAGCCACAGCCTACAGTCGATGTCCACGGCAACGCGACCGTTGTGAATCCCAAAGGGCGCCATGACCCATGTGTTCTACCCCGCGCAGTACCCGTAGTAGAGGCGATGGCAGCCATTACATTACTTGACTACTGCCTTATTAGTTGAGAGTTGAGAGCTGAGAGTTTAGTGTTGAGAGTTTAGAGTGGAAACTGTGGAGGCAGAGACAGAGGCAGCAAAACAGACATTCTTTATGCAACTAAATAAACAAAATAAAACCAAACAACTAATTGATCAAACATTAACTAAAAATCAATTTTATGAACAAGGTAATTTTAATTGGGAATGTAGGAACTGATCCCAATGTAAGGTATTTGGACTCAGGTGTATGCGTAGCACAAATTCGTTTAGCCACCACAGAGCGTGGTTACACCCTTCAGAACGGCACTCAGGTGCCTGAGCGTACAGAATGGCACAACGTGATCTTCTGGCGCCGTCTGGCTGAGCGTGTAGAAAAGAGCGTCCACAAAGGCGACAAGATATTCATAGACGGCAAGATACAGAGCCGCACCTATCAAGACCAGCAGGGCATGCAGCGTCATGTGACCGAGATTATGGCAGAAAATCTTGAGATACTCGTACGCAAAAGCGACTCCCTCCGCCGCGAGGAGCAGAACAATTCCGTTTCCGTCCCTTCCACACCAGACTTG
Source organism: uncultured Prevotellaceae bacterium (assembly GCA_946625675.1). Classification (GTDB taxonomy): domain Bacteria; phylum Bacteroidota; class Bacteroidia; order Bacteroidales; family Bacteroidaceae; genus UBA3839. The sequence goes on from CAMOTI010000007.1 coordinate 2,315, forward strand.
CCGACCGCGGATGTTGATGTCGAGAACGATGATGAGTCCGATCCATTTTAATTATGTTGTATTACGATAAGCGCTTTGGTAATGGCAGCCGTATCGCAATATGGCACGTGACTGAAGACCTGGAAGAACTATACTATCTGCTTCCTGACGACGAGAAAGTGCGTAAGGAAGCCCACAGCCGTTTCAAGTCATTGAGCAGGATTATGGAATGGACAGCTGTTCGTGTGCTGCTATGCGACATGCTTGACCGTCAGGTGGACATCATCTACGACGAATCCGGTGCTCCCCACCTGCCCGACTACGAAGGAATGGACATCAGCATCTCGCACACAAAAGACTATGTAGCCATTGGCCTGAGTCTGAATGGCGAGATAGGCATAGACGTGGAGCAGATTTCTCCACGTGTTGAAAAAGTGCGTTCACGTTTTATCCGTGCTGACGAAGATGCCGAGAGTCAGATTAAGCAATTGCTTCACTGGTCGGCCAAGGAGACTGCGTTCAAGATGCTTCACCGTCGTAAGGTGGACTTTCTGAAACATTTCAAGATATCGCCGTTCATCGAGTCGGACGAGGGTGTGTTTCAACTTCAGGAATCACGTACCGATGACAACCAGGTTTTCGATATCAATTACAAAGTGTTTCCGGAATTTGTTCTGACTTATTCGTGCACAGAAAATGTTTAGAGATAAGTGAATAGTGAAAAGTTTATTAACTTTGTGAATTGAAGGAAAGGTATATAAGGTATATGATGTGCATTGAGGCGGGCATTTTATTTAAATAAGCTCCTATTGAAAACAGAAACAGATTATTTAAGGCGCAAACAGATTAAATAGGACGGAAATAGAATATAACGTAAGGCGGAAATAGCATATAACGCAAAAAAGACTGACACGAAGTCAGTCTTTTTTTGTGAGGTGAGCCTCTTGTCGGATTCGAACCAACGACCCCGAGATTACAAATCACGTGCTCTGGCCAACTGAGCTAAAGAGGCAGGTGGGTAAGCTAC
>CAMOTI010000008.1 GCA_946625675.1 uncultured Prevotellaceae bacterium
ATCAGATGAGGTGCATACCCAGGGCTGCACATTCCTGACGCATGTCGTCGGGCCAGATGCTGGCCTGGATTTCTCCGATATGTGCCTTGTGTAGCAGAACGAGGCAGAGTCTGCTCTGCCCGATGCCGCCTCCTATGGAGAGCGGCAGCTTGTCGTTGAGCAGCTGCTGATGGAAGAAGAGGTTGACACGCTCCATCTTCCCAGTCAATTCGAGCTGGCGGAGCAGCGTCTCCTTATCAACACGAATTCCCATGGATGAAAGCTCTATGCTGCGGTTGAGAATAGGATACCAAATGAAGATGTCGCCGTTCAGGCCTTTGTATCCGTCGGTGTTTGGTGTGGTCCAGTCGTCATAGTCAGGAGCACGTAGGTCGTGTGGCTGTCCGTTGGAAAGCACGCCTCCGATGCCCATGATGAAGACTGCCCCGTATGCCTTGCATACAGCGTCCTCGCGTTCTTTTGGCGTCATATTGGGATACATCTTCACAAGTTCCTCACTGTGGAAGAAATGAATTTCCTCCGGCAGGAAAGGCTGAATCTGGGGATAAGTCTCGCAGACGAGGTACTCGGTCCGCCGGATGGCAGAATAGATTGACCTGACGATTTTCTTGAGGAAATCAATGTCCCTGTCTTCCTTCCTGATTGTGCGGCACCAGTCCCACTGATCGACATACAGCGAGTGGATATTATCAAGCTCCTCATCTCCCCTGATGGCATTCATGTCAGTGTAGAGTCCGTATCCAGGCTGAATCTGATACTCGGCGAGCATGAGCCGCTTCCATTTAGCGAGAGAATGTACAACCTCCGCCACCTGCTCTCCCATGTCCTTGATAGGGAAAGTGACCGGACGCTCCACTCCGTTCAAGTCGTCGTTGATGCCCAGTCCACGTAAGACGAACAAAGGCGCGGTGACACGCCTGAGCCTGAGTTCCGTCGACAAGTTGGACTGAAAGAAATCCTTGATTAACTTGATACCCTGTTCGGTCTGCGCCGGATTGAGCAGCGGCTTGTAGTTTTCCGGCTTGATAATCTTACCCATTATATGTTTCCTCTTGAATTGTTTCGTGCGAAAAATAGTAAAAAAGAGAATATTTGATAAATTTCGTGCAAAGTTACAAAATTTATCAAATATTCACAAATATTTGCCAATTTATTTTCAAAAAGAAAGCAAAATTGGATTTTTACTTGACAGTTGTCACACTGCACCGATAATTTCCTGCACAGACTTATATTTGTGTTGGTCGAGCCAGAGGCTGATGCCCTGTGCGATTTTGACACTGACAGCGGGGTCGATGAAATTGGCTGTCCCGATCTGCACGGCCGACGCCCCGGCCATGAGGAACTCGATGGCATCTTCCGTTGTGGAAATTCCCCCAAGCCCAACGACAGGAATCTTGACAGCTTTAGCCACTTGCCACACCATCCGGAGCGCCACGGGCTTCACTGCCGGTCCACTGAGTCCGCCTGTGTTGATGGACAGCTTCGGACAGCGGCGGTTGATGTCGATAGCCATTCCCATGAGCGTGTTGATGAGCGAGACAGCGTCGGCCCCTGCGTCTTCCACGGCAAGCGCAATCTCGGCAATATCGGTGACATTCGGCGAGAGTTTTACGATAAGCGTCTTGTCATAGACCTTGCGTACGGCCTCGACGACCGCCCTTGCCCCTTTCGACGTGACACCGAAAGCCATGCCCCCCTGCTTCACATTGGGGCATGAAATGTTGAGTTCAATGGCAGGTATGTGCTCCAGTTCGTTGATTTTGGCAGCACAGAGAGCATAGTCCTCGATGCTGGAGCCTGAGACATTGACAATCATGTTGGTGTCGATATCCTTGATTTTGGGGTAGATGTTCTTGCAGAAATAGTCCACACCCTTGTTCTGCAGCCCTACGCAGTTGAGCATGCCGCTGGCTGTCTCCGCCATACGCGGATAGTCATTGCCCTCCCGGGGGTGAAGCGTTGTGCCCTTCACGATGATTCCTCCGATGTCGGAGAGGTTGACGAGATCGGCGAACTCAAGTCCGTAGCCGAAGGTGCCGGATGCTGTCATCACCGGGTTTTTGAGTTTAAGCCTTCCTATGTTGGTTGTGATTTGCGCCATAATTGTTGAGAGTTGAGGGTTGAGAGTTGAGATTTGAAGGTTGAAGGTTGAGAGTCTTGTCAGACAGGTCAGACTGGTCAGACAGGTCGGACAGGTCAGACTGGCCAGACTGTCCAGTCAAAGGAGATTCAGTCGAGTTCCCAGGTAAGTTGGTTGATATTGAATACGGGGCCCTCAGTGCAGACGCAGACATTTCCTTTGACCGTCTTCTCTACGCAGCAAAGACAAGCTCCGAGTCCGCATGCCATAAGATTTTCGAGAGACACCTCACAAGGGATGCTGACGGCATTGGCATATTTGGCCACCGCCACCATCATAGGCTTTGGTCCGCAGACGGAGATTCGGGAGAATCCCGCTCGCTGCAGCACGGAATGCTGTGTGACGAATCCTTTCTCACCCGCCGATCCGTCCTCTGTCGTGACTAATACCTGTCCATACTGTCGGAAGAGATCGAGCTCGAGCAAGTCGGTCTGAGTACGTGCGCCCAGCAGGAACAGAGGAATGCCTCCCTTCTCCTGGACATATTTTCCGTAGAGCAGGAGCGGTGCCACCCCTACTCCACCTCCCACCAAGAGCACCTTCTCTCCAGGCGTAACCTCTTGCGAGAATCCGTTACCGAGCGGGAAGAGCACCTCGAGCTTATCGTCAGGCAGGAGTTGGGCCAATGCCCGCGTCCCGTCGCCCTTAAGCTGCACAAGGAGCCACAGTTCGTTGGACTGCCTGTCGTAGAAATTGATGGATATGGGTCGTCGGAGGAAAGTTCTCGGGCTGTTTTCCACCTTCACCTGCACAAACTGTCCCGGCATCACCTCTGGCAAGGGCATGGAGTCAGTAAGCTTGATGAGCACATGCGATTGGTTGAGCCATTCAACCTTCTTCACAGTCAAAATTATGTTATATTTCATATAAATAAGGTGTGAAATCGTCCTAAAAAGACGTAAAGCAACTTTTTTTTGCAAATTTAGTAAAACTTTTCACGAAAAATGGTGTTAATAGAAAAAAAATGACTAAATTTGCATTCGATTTGCGAAAAGCATCGCAAAAACAAGCCGAATTAGCTCAGTTGGTAGAGCAACGCATTCGTAATGCGTAGGTCGCGGGTTCGAGTCCCGCATGCGGCTCACAAGCGACAGAGAAAGGACGGACAAAGGGAGTCAGAAAGGACGAAAAAAGATATTTTTTCTTTGTTTGACGAACTTTTTTCTAAAATCTCTTGCATAGTTGAAAAAATAGGTTTAACTTTGCACTCGCTTTGGGACATCACCGCTTTTTTGAGTTGAATGTCCTGCAATCAGCCGAAGTCTGGAAGGATGGGTGAGTGGCTGAAACCAGCAGTTTGCTAAACTGCCGTACGTATAAGCGTACCGGGGGTTCGAATCCCCCTTCTTCCACAGACAAATGAAAGGAGAGCTTTTTTACAAGGCTCTCTTTTTTTTGTTTTTCTACAATGAGAGACACACGAAAGTCCGCCATATTGTTTCCACAAGCTCTACCCCATCGTGTCGGAGCTGACAGGAAGCTCAGAAAGTATTCATTTCTGAATACTTCACACCATGAGAAGGTTCAGTTGTGGACTGGAGATACGAGAAGCAGCTACAAAACGAAATCGGTGCCGGACAAAGAATGTCCGGCACCGGAATAGTTTATGGCAGGTTCTAAAAATTAGCTTTAGGCTGTGTTTAGACTATTTTTGAGCAGATTTGCTCGCAAACTCGCAGAAGCGTAGCGAGCT
>CAMOTI010000009.1 GCA_946625675.1 uncultured Prevotellaceae bacterium
GTGTACCACACACCCTGCGGCACCACCAGGCGTCCACCACCTTTTGCCACCAGCGCATCAATGGCACGGGCAAAGGCTTCAGTGCAGAGCGCAGTTCCGTCGCCCTTGGCACCATAGTCCTTCAGGTTGACTTGGTAAGAAGGAAATGTGGGGGCTTTCAGCTCGCTCATGGCGAATGGAAGCGACATGGTGTACTGGCGATAGGGATTCTCCTGGGCTTGTGCTGTCAGACCTAAGCACAGCACAAGACTTGCAATAGCAGTTCTCAGTTTGTTCATAGTTTGTTTAATAAAGAATGTAATGATTTTGCAAAATTAACGAATAAACGGCAAACACAAGGCGAAAAACTCATAAAATAGCCAAATCTTACATTATTTTAATAATTCTTCGCTTGCCGTTTGCAAATAAATCGCTAACTTCGCGACCTGTAACAAATATTACGAAAAGAAGATGAAGACAAAAATGATGTTGACAGGCTTTGCACTCGCAGCAGTGCTCAGCCTCTGTTCGTGCTCCACGAAAATGAGTGCCATCAACCAACTGGAAGACCTTTCCACTGAGTTGAGAGACCACAGTCGCTATTACACAGCACGCGACTGGGAATGGGCCGGCGACCGTTTCATGAAGATACGCAAGAAAATCAGCGAGCACGAGTTTGACTACACACCCGAACAAAAGCGCCGCATCGGACAACTCGAAGGCGAGTGTGCCGGCTACATGGCAAAAGGCGTGAAGGAGGGCATTTTTGACAAGATCAAAGGCATAGGCAATGAAATCAACGGCATCATCCAGGGCATCCTGCACTCGGTGACCGACTATAACAATTAACATCGTGAAGACAGCAGCCTACAAAGGCATCATCGCGGGCAGGCTCCTCTTGATAGCTTGCCTGTCTCTTTTGTGTCTGTCGTCATGGGCACAAGACAAACAGACTGGCCAGCGGCCACGCATTGGACTGGTCCTGAGTGGCGGCGGTGCATGGGGAGCAGCCGAAGTGGGCGCTCTGAAGGTAATGGAAGAAGTTGGCGTGCCAATCGACATGATAGCCGGAACAAGCATCGGAGGCATCGTTGGGGGGCTCTATGCCGTAGGCTACAAGGCCGAACGACTCGACTCCATGTTCCGCTCGCAGGAATGGATAGACTTGTTCGTCAAAGGCGACCTGATGGGATACTTTGAGCGCATCACTGGCATAAGAGACACCCTCGACTTCTATCGACTACCCATCCCCTTCGCATGCGTGGCCGTAGACATCAGAAACCAGCAGGAAGTGGTGCTCAGACGCGGGTCGCTGCCCGCTGCCATGCGAGCCACCATGGCCATACCAGGTGTTTTCTCACCAGTGAAGATAAACGGACGGACACTCGTGGACGGGGGCATGATGAACGTGCTGCCGGCCGATGTCGTGAAAGCCATGGGAGCCGACATCGTGATAGCGATTGACCTGCAACAAAAGGACCATGAATCACGCCACTTCTCGCTGAAGAACCTGTTAGGTATCGGCGGCATCCTCGACTGGGCAGTGTCAAGACCTGACTGGAAGAAATACAATGACAACCGAAAGCTGTGCGACATCTACATCAGACCTGACCTGAGCGGATACAGTGTGATGGATTTCAACGAATCGGACATTTCTGCGATGATAGCTCTCGGAGAAGACGCTGCAAGAGCAAAGCTGAAGGAACTGCACCAGCTTGTAGACAAACCAAATAAATGAACTCGGGTTCTACAAATTAAAACAGGGTTGTGTGTAAATTAAAAGCCCATACACCTATCGTCATAACATAAATATAGTATTCTTTTAAGTACAGACTTCTTTTCAGTTAAGTCGGATGACATCCGACACCCATCTGATCACTTTAGACCACAAAAGAAATATATGAAGACTATGTATGCTGCTCTTTGCGCTACTCACGCTGGGGCAGATGTCATGGGCCGAAGACATCAATATCAGTTCGGCCAAGGGCATTTATATCCACAAAGGAAAGAAGATGTCAATACGTAAATAATACGTCAGAAAAAAGCAGTTTAGACGTCAGAAAAAAGCAGTTTAGACGTCAGAAAAAAGCAGTTTAGACGCCAGTTTTTTTGAAGGACGTCATCGTCAACTGAAAACTTCTCATTTTAGTGGCCAACGATGGAATAGCAGATGCCATCGTTGGCCGCATTTTTGTGGTTGTTTTCCTCATACGAATGGTCTGGTACATGGAGAGGAGAAAACCATTGGGATACAAAGAAAACAGCCTTCAACTCCCATCATGAGAGCAGAAGGCTGCTGTAGGGGTTGCGCAACACCTTAGACAATGTCCTTACCAAAGGGGCTCAGCGCAATGTTGGCCAACTTGAAATGCTGCTTTCCGAATGGAATGCCAATGATGGTGATGTAGAGCAACACGCCGAAAAACACATGGGTCAGCCATATCCAGATGCCACCGATGAAGAACCAGATGAGGTTCATGATTGTGTTAAGGCAACCGTTCGTTTGTTGCTTTTCACGCACCACAGAGCCGAAAGGCCATAGGCACAGCACACCAAGTTTGAATGCCTGAAGTCCAAAGGGAATGCCGATGATGGTTATCATCATGGCTACCCCAGAAAGAAAATATTCGATGGCGGTTTCCACGCCACCGAATATTAGCCATAGGATGTTGCCTAAGAATTTCATCCGCTACGGATTACTTGTTCTTCAGCAAATCGCGGATTTCGCCGAGCAGCTTCTCTTCTGCAGAGGGCTCTGGAGCAGGAGCAGGCTCTTCTTCCTTCTTCTTGTTAAGCTTGTTCATGGCCTTGATCATGAGGAAGATACAGAAGGCCACAATCAGGAAGTCGATGATGTTCTGGATAAACACACCATACTTCAGCTCAGCATCGCCGACCTTGGCAATGAGGCCAGTGAAGTCAACGCCACCAGTGATGACACCAATCAGCGGCATCAGCACGTCATCAACCAACGAGCTGACAATCTTACCAAAGGCTCCGCCGATGATCACACCGACTGCCATGTCCATTACATTGCCCTTCATGGCAAACTCCTTAAATTCTTTAATAAATCCCATAATGTAAAAATTTTAAATGATTAAATATATGAAAATGTAATCTTCATTTTGCAATCTCACTTTATAGCGACCGCGTTTTTCAATTTTTTCAGTGTTCTCTCTGTAATTTTGATTTTATTAATACAGAAATCTGATGCAAATGTAGGAAAAAATTCGTAACTTTGTGCCCGAAATCAGAAAAAAGTTTCAAAAAGGAACGATTTTCTTGTTATTTGATTATATAACCCTTTAAAATATAGTAATAGAAATGACAAAAGTAGCAATTAACGGTTTTGGCCGTATCGGTCGTCTGGCATTCCGTCAGATGTTTGAAGCTGAAGGTTATGAAGTAGTAGCTATCAACGACTTGACAAGCCCCAAGATGCTTGCTCACCTGCTGAAGTATGACACCGCTCAGGGTGGTTTCGCTGGCAAGTTCGGTGAGAACAAGCACACTGTGGACTGCACAGACAACTCTATCATCGTTGATGGTAAGGAGATTACCATCTATGCTGTTCCCAACGCTGCTGAGCTGCCCTGGGGCGAGCTGAACGTTGACGTTGTGCTGGAGTGCACAGGTTTCTATACATCTAAGGAGAAGGCTTCTGCTCACATCAAGGCTGGTGCCAAGAAGGTTGTGATCTCTGCTCCTGCTGGCAACGACCTGCCCACCATCGTCTACAATGTAAACCACAAGACTCTGACTCCTGCTGACACCGTTATCTCTGCAGCTTCTTGCACCACAAACTGTCTGGCTCCTATGACAAAGGCGCTGAATGACTTCGCTCCCATCCAGAGCGGTATCATGACAACCGTTCACGCTTACACTGGCGACCAGATGATTCTCGATGGTCCTCAGCGCAAGGGTGATGTTCAGCGTGCACGTGCTGGTGCCCAGAACATC
>CAMOTI010000010.1 GCA_946625675.1 uncultured Prevotellaceae bacterium
GATAAGTTCTACAACATCGCCAGGTTCTGCCAGAAACACAAGCTGAAGGTGAATCTCGCTATGTTGTATCTCGTCGACGAGATGTACAAGAACGTGGGAAAGCATTTCACAGTCGTTTTCGGAAAACCGATTCCGTGGCAGACTTTTACCGACAAGTCACGAACTCCGGCTCAGTGGGCACAATGGGTGCAGGACTCGGTGTATGAACTGTGAAGTGTATGGTTCAAAAAAACTAAAATATAGATGATATAGAAGACTGATGGGAGCGTGTTTGGTACTCCTTCTCATGATTTTCGTCAATCACTTTTATTAAAATATGTTGGAAAAAGAAAATTGCGCAACAGGCGAATGTCCGGCTAACGCTCAGAAGGGTGGGCAGGTGCTGCCGCCATGGTATGGTAAATACGATGATATTATACCACCAGTACCTGTGGAACTCCTGAAAGCGGAGCTTACCGAGGACAAGAAACTGCGGGGAACGAACCGAAGCAATAATGAGATATACATCTGCACTTGGCAGGATTCCCCAAATGTGGTCCGCGAAATCGGAAGACTGCGTGAAATAGTATTCAGGGCTGCCGGAGGGGGCACGGGAGAACCGCTCGACCTCGACGAGTTCGACACTATGGACGACCCTTACAAGCAGCTTATCGTATGGGACCCCGAGGACGAGAAAATCATCGGTGGATACAGATATTTGCTCGGTACGGACATCAAGATGGACGAACACGGAAAACCTCTCCTGGCTACAGGACATATGTTCGAGTTCAGCGACAAGTTCATGAAGGAATACATGCCCTACACCATTGAGCTGGGAAGATCTTTTGTCAGCCTCGAATACCAGTCTACGCGCACCAGCAACAAGGCTATATTCGCTCTCGACAACCTTTGGGACGGACTTGGTGCGCTCACCATCATCATGCCTAACGTCAAGTATTTCTTCGGAAAGATGACGATGTACCCGTCTTACAACCGGCGCTGCAGAGATATGATTCTCTTTTTCCTCAAGAAGCATTTCGAAGACAAGGAGAAGCTCATCATACCGGAAGTTCCGCTTGAGCTCGAGCACGACCCGAAGGAGTTTGAAGCCATCTTCACTGAGGATAACTTCAAGGACGACTACAAGATTCTCAACCGCGAGGTGCGCAAGTACGGGCTCAACATACCGCCGCTCGTCAATGCATACATGAGTCTCTCGCCTACGATGAAACTCTTCGGTACGGCCATCAACTACGGATTCGGAGACGTTGAGGAGACGGGTATACTCATCACCATCGACGAAATCATCGACGACAAGTATGTTCGCCACATCGAGTCCTTTGCAAAAGAGCATCCAGAACTCATCAAAATCACATCTGGGGCCAACATCGTCATCAGCGACAAGGAATAGAATTGATGGTTATACCAAGGAAATATAAGAAAAAAACTTCCACATTAAAAGTGGAAGTTTTTTGTGAAGTTTTTTGTGAAGTTTTTTGTGAATTATCACAGCCATTCACGATAGAGATTTTTATGTGCTCTTTTCATCCGCATGGATAAACCTCAATTTTCGTGCAAGCGAATACAGAGCCAAGCTTGCTTGGGCTATGTTGAGCGCAGCCGAAAATCATGTCAATAAACCTCAAATCTCAAACCTCAAATATCCACGCCCCCCGTCCGGATGGCTAATAAACCTCAAACTTCAAATCTCAAACCTCAAACTTTATATTGTCGGTATCGACTCACCGTTGATTTTCCTATATAGGTCAAGCGCGAACACGTCGGTCATACCCGACACATAGTCCACTACAGACATCAGCCGGTCGTAAGCTGACTCTGCGTGGACATCATATTGAGGTGATACACGGTTGAGAAGCAGACGTGAATAAGCTTTCTCTGGGGTCATGGCGGCCTCCACGAACAGGTCCAGAAGTTCGGAGATAATCTTGTAGCCCGACAACTCGATGTCAACCACGTTCTTGTTCTTGTAAATCTTCTTTATAGAGACCTCCTCGCATTTGCGGTAGGCATCACGAACCGGCTCCGACACATGCTTGATGAGAGAGCCTTCGAAATCACCGCGCAGTATCGACTCTTCATTCTCTGTGAACACACGGACACACTCGCGCTCCAGAACGCCGATAGCGCATGAGCGAAGATAGGCTATCTGCTCATTTATGTCGTCCACTTGAGCCATCACCGTCTCCATATGCGCGTGTTTCGACACGTCGTTAAAACCCATCAGCAAATGCTTTGTCTCATCTGTGCTCAGGATGCCAAGCTTGTGGGCATCCTCGATGTCCATCACCTCATAGCAGATGTCGTCGGCGGCCTCTACAAGGTAGACCAACGGATAACGGCACCAACGGTCGGCTCTCAGCTCTTGAATGCCTAAGTCCGACGCAATCTTGCGGTAGGTGGCTTCCTCACTCTGGAAAAAACCGAATTTCTGTTTCTTGCCGGCTAACGACGAGGAATAAGGATATTTCACGATGGACGCCAGGGTGGAGTAGGTCATCACGAAGCCGCCAGGACGACGGCCTTTGAACTGATGGGTGAGTATACGGAATGCGTTCGCGTTGCCGTCGAAGTGGATCAGGTCGTTCCATTCCTGCTCGCTCAGCAACGACTGCCATTTCCTCCCGGCACCTTCACTGAAATAGGTGGCGATGGACTGCTCGCCAGAGTGACCAAACGGGGGATTGCCCAAGTCGTGGGCCAGACAGGCGGCACTAACGATGCTCCCGCATTCGCTCATGTGAGAACTCGATAAGTCGGGATGAAACGTCAACAGAATCCGCGACACGTCGTCACCCAACGATCGGCCCAGACTCGCTACTTCTAACGAGTGGGTCAGACGGTTGTGGACAAAGATGCTGCCAGGCAAAGGAAACACCTGAGTCTTGTTCTGCAGACGACGGAATGGGGCGGAGAATATCAGACGGTCATAGTCGCGACGGAATTCCGTGCGGTCGTCACGCCGTTTGTAGTGGCTGTCCTCCTGACCCAGCCGCTTGTTGGATATGAGTTGGCTCCAGTTCATTTCTCTTTTATATTAAAAAAAGTAAATTTACTGCAAAAATACATAAAACCCGTGAAAAACTCAAATATTTGCGATTTTATTCGTAATTTTGCATTTTAATTGTGTGATTTTTTTCATTCAGCTATAAACATTACAACTCTTAAATAAAACAGAGCAACAGAGCAACTTCACTCTCAACTCTCAACTAGCAGAGTAACTCTGCTCTAAACTCTCAACTCTAAACTCTCAACTTAAAAAAACATGAACGTCAGAATCATCAACCGCTCCCATCATAAATTGCCAGCATACGAGACTGAGCAGTCTGCAGGAATGGACCTGCGTGCCAATCTTGATGAGCCTGTCACACTGGCACCCTTGCAGCGTTGCCTTGTGCCAACGGGACTTTTCATCTCCCTTCCGAATGGTTATGAGGCACAGGTGAGGCCACGTAGCGGACTTGCCATCAAGAAAGGGATCACTGTGCTGAACGCACCGGGAACAATCGATGCCGACTACAGAGGCGAAATCTGTGTCATTCTCGTCAATTTGTCCCAAGAACCGTTTGTCATCAACGATGGAGAAAGGGTAGCGCAGATGGTTGTGACCAGACACGAGCAGGTGGAATGGACAGAGGTGGAAATCCTCGACGACACCGAGCGTGGCGCTGGTGGATTCGGACATACCGGTGTGTGAGTAAATCGGAAATCCGTGTTTGAAAGAATCTTTTAAATCTTCCCAATTGTAAATCTCCGGCGTGTAGGTCTTTTGTCGTTTGCACCCTGTCGAAGCCCGTCTACACTGGGGGGTGTGGACGTCCTCGTCCGCACTATTTATTGGCCGGAGAAGCACGGCCTTAGCTAACAACATAACAATTCTATCCATAATTACCTATTTGTAAAGATGATTAGATTAGTAGCGTTTGTGGAGATCTGTGAGATTTTAACTAAAAGTAAACGATGAGAGCAATACTGAAATACTACGTTTTGGCAATCCTGGCCGCTACAGCGGCTCTGGCGAATGCTCAAGAACCCGCCGACAGCCTGCAGGCTGCTGTCAGGGAGAAGGCTGATGCTTTCTTCTTCGACGGCGTGAGCAAAAGGCTGGCAGGAAATCATGCCGAGGCGTTTCAACTATATCTCCACACGATCGACATCTGCCCAAAGCATGTGGGAGCTAACTACGACATTTCGTCTTATTATCACCTCATGGGAGAGGACAGCCTCGCCATGCGCTCGCTGCAGACAGCGGCGGAGGCCGACCCCAACAACTACTGGGTGAGGCAGGCACTCGTGCAGCTCTATGTCAGCGAGGACAAGACCGACAATGCCATACGGGAACTCGAGGGACTGGCTAAGGCTTATCCCAACAACAGCCAGCTGCTCTTCATGCTCGAGGAACTCTACCTCAAGAAGGAGGATTACGCTAAAACCATCGAGACGCTCGACAGAATTGAGCTCCTCGAGGGAAAAAACAAAGATATCTCTACTGAGAAATTCCGAATTTACTCGCTGATGAAGGACGAGCAGAAGGCGTTTGCTGAGATGAGAGAGCTCGCGGAGGAATATCCCAACGACCTGCGGTACCAAGTCCTCATTGGAGATTTCTATCTCGACGAGGGAAAATTCGATGAGGCGATGAAGGTGTATAGCCAGATTCAGCAGACCGACCCTTATAACATCAACCTCCTCATGTCGCTCGCAAAATATTATGAGCAGACCAACCAGCAGCAGCTCTATATAGACAATCTCACGAAGATTGTCACGAATGAGGCACTGCCCGACGACACTCGGCTCAAACTCATGCAGGGGATTGCCGCACAGAATCTCTTCGGACAGGTCAACGACACCACCAAAGTGACTGGACTGTTCGACAAAATCATGGAACTGCCGCAGGAAACAACCGACATGGGTGAACTCTATGCCAGATACCTCGTCTCAAGCGATATGTCAAAGCAGAAAATCAAGCCGGTACTCTACAAAATTCTCGATATCGACCCGGAGGCTGACATCGCACGAAACCAGCTGCTGCTCTATGCCATCGAGGAGGACAACGACGAAGACGTCATGCGACTGTGTAAGACCGCTGTAGACTATGCGTCAAAAAATCCGATGTACTACTACTATCTCAGTGTGTGCCATCTCAGACATTCCGACTATCAGGAGGCCATCGACGCCAACCGCAAGGGACTGCAATGCCTCGAGGACGACAGCAACATCGACATGATTGTTAATATGTACACCATCATGGGCGACTGCCACCACAGGCTGGGCAACAACCAGATGGCGTTCGAATGTTATGACTCTTGTCTTCTCTATCGGCCCGACGACGCGCTCGTACTCAACAACTACGCATACTATCTCGCGCTTGAAAACCGACAGCTCGACAAGGCGGAGAAGATGGCGGCAAAGGCAATACAGCTGACAAAGGACAAGCCCAACATCAACTATGTGGACACCTACGCCTGGGTCCTCTTCATGCTCAGCCGCTACGAAGAAGCAAAAAAATATATCGACCAGGGGATCGAGATGACGGGCGGAAAGCCATCTAAGAACGACGCCACGCTGCTCGAGCATGCTGGCGACATCTACTTCAAGTGTGGCGACAGAAGCCAGGCTGTCAAGTTCTGGCAGCAGGCCAAGACGCTCGGATCAAGCTCAAAACTCCTGGAAAAGAAAATTAAAAAGCGAAAATATATCGAGTGACTAAGCTCTTCTTTTTTACTTCCTTTTCTAAAAATGTTTAGTAAGGTGTAAATTATAAAAAATAGTAAATAAAAAAATAAATTGTAAATAATAAAATAAATAGTAAATAGTCAATCGTTAAATAGTAAATCCAAATGGTGAACATCAAGACTCTTTTAATGTTGTTTATCCTCACCGGGGTGGTGAATGTGGCTTGTGGCAGCCAGAAAACTGCTGTCAAGAACGACACGCTGCCGACTAACACCAGCGGTGCGTTCAGCCAGAACGAATATTTCAAAATAATCAATTCAAACAGGTCTAAGGAAAATTTTCTTACCGCTAAAATCAAATGTGAGGTCAGCATGGACGGCAAGAGCATCAGCACTTCCGGACAACTCCGTATGAAGAAGGACGACGTCATTCAGATTTCGCTCCTCGACCCGCTTGTGGGATTGATGGAGGTCATCCGTATAGAGTTCACCAAGGACATGATGCTCATGGTCGACAGATACAACAAGAAATATATCTATGTCCCATATGACGAGGTGGATTTCCTTAAGAAGTGCGACATCGACTTCATCGCGCTCGAGAACCTCTTCTGGAACCATATCTTCGTACCGGCCAAGACGGAGCCGGAAGCTTCAGACTTTACCTACGAAAAGGCGGACGGCACTCAGCCGGATGCTCAAAACGACGTCAACCTGAAATTCGTTGATGAGCACCTCACTTATTGCTTCAACACCTCCCAGGCTGTGAAACGGCTCGTCCAGACGGTCATCACCGGTAACAGGGACAAGGACTCCAAGTTCGCTTTCTCATACGCCGACTTCCAGCCGTTCCACGGGACGGAGTTCCCCAACCAGATGGTCATGTCGTTTATCATGGGAAGCAAGAACGCGGCTCTCTCTTTCACCCTATCTTCTGTCAAGAACAAGTCGGGATGGGAGACGCGTACCAAAATCCCTACCAAATACTCCAAAGAGGACCCCGAGCGCATCTTCCGCTCTCTCATGGGAAGAAACTGATTGCTCTGCCAGTAGAGACGCCCCGTGGGGCGTCTTCAAACTCGGCCTCATCTGCTGTAGGGACTTATTCATGTATGTCCGTTCCAGTAGAGACGCCCCGTGGGGCGTCTTGTAACTACCCTCATTCGATAATGTCCTGATAGAGACCTCCATGGTACATGGCGTCTCCTCTGAAACGGTAAACCACCCATCACCGAAACTCCCTTTCTTGAAACTCATTATACATTTCCACAACCATATGAAAAAGTATATTTCCATCGCTATTCTGGTATGCTTGGTACTGTCTGTATCAGGTGGCAACTCTGCTTTTGCTGTCTTGCAGAAACCGAAAACCCAACAGTCTCAGCAGAAACCTAAGACTCAGCAAAAACAGCAGCCTAAGCAACAACCTAAGACTCAGCAGAAACAACAGCCTAAGGCTCAGCAGAAACAGCAACCTAAGGCTCAACAGCCCAAACAGCAAGCTAAGGCTCAACAGTCTAAGCCACAGCAGAAACAGCAGCCTAAAGCTCAGCAGTCCAAGTCTCAGCAGAAGACTCAACCACAGCAACAGGCAAAACCGCAGGCGCCCAAACCCTCGGGATTGGCTTCTATCCCTGCGTCCAACAGCAAAACTGAGCTCAGAAACGAGAAGCAGGTGGTACAGAAGGCGAAGGCGGAGTCACAGCACAGGGCTGGCTACCTCTCTCAGCGGATCAAAGCGAACATGGACTCCGTACTCATCCTCCAAAACCGAATCGGACGACAGCAGTATTCCATCGACTCGCTCGGGAGGAATATCACGAACCTCAATATCAGGATCGACTCCATGCAGGTAAGGCTCGACACGCTCGAGAAGCAGCTCAACAACAAGATGTCCAACTACGGAAAGGCGATGACTTTCCTGCAGCGAAACATGTCCATTCAGGAGAAAATCATGTTTATCTTCGCATCGGAAAACCTCACGCAGATGTTCCGGAGAATACGTTATATACGCGAATATTCTTCTTTCCAGAGGGCTCAGGGTATGCTCATCCGCGAGGAGCAGGCCGACGTCCGCAACACGAAGAATTCACTGCTCGACGCAAAGAACAACCTGCTCGCTTCCAAGTCCATGATGCAGAAGACGCAGAACGACCTTCAGTTCACGAAAAACAGCTGCGAGCAGAAGGTGCAGTATCTCAACCAGAATCTTAACGTGGTGAAGGAGGAAATTGCTAACTATCAACGACGCGAGGCGGCCATCGACGCACAGATAGACCGAATCATACAGGCGGAGATCGAGGCGGAGCGCCGACGCCAGGCGGAAGAGGCCAGAAGAAGGGCGGAGGCCGAGGCTCGTGCTGCTGCACGTGCCGAGGCGGCACGGAAGGCGGCACAGGCGAAAGCCGAGAAGCAGGCGGCTGCGGCGAAGGCTGCCAAGGCGGCAGCTGCTGCTAAGGCGGCGGAGGCTAAACGAAAGGCAGACGCAGAGGCCAAAAAGAAGGCGGAGGCGGCTGCGCAGGCTGCGGCGGCAAAACGGAAGGCGCAGCAGGACGCGCTCAACGCCAAGAGGGCGGCGGAAGCTCGAAAGAAGGCCGAAGACGAACGCAAACGAGCCGAGGCGGCTGCACGTAAGGCGAAGAGCGACGCGGAGAAAGCCGAGGCGGCTCGAAAGGCGGAAGAAGCGCGCAGACGGGCGGCGGAGGCTAAGCGCCAGGAAGAGGAAGCCAAACGAAAAGAGGCGGAAGCGAAGCGACAGGCGGAGGAAGCAAAAGCGGCGGAGGAAGCGGCCAGAAAACGGGCTGAGGCTGAGGCCAGAGAGGCGAAGGAACGGGCTAAGGAGGCTGAACGCACAACCGAACGGGCGGCGAAGGTCGAGAGGCAGGAAGCGAAAGCCACAAAGGCGGCGCCTGAGACCGACCAACTGTCTTCCAGCTTTGAAGCGAACAAAGGACGTTTGCCTTTGCCTGTGGCCGGTGGCCAGATCGTACGCCACTACGGAAGATACACTGTGTCTGGGGCATCCAACGTCACGCTCGACAACAAGGGTATTGACATCAAGGGGTCGGCTGGAGGAGCGGTACGTGCCGTCTTCAACGGTCGTGTCTCTTCCATCTTCCAGTATGGAGGACGTTACATCGTCATGATTCGCCACGGTAAGTTCATCTCTGTCTATTCCGGACTGGCCGGAGTCTCTGTATCTAACGGAACCAACGTCTCCACCGGACAGACCATCGGTTCCATCGGAATGGACGAGTCAGGAGAACCGGTCATCCAGTTCCAGCTCCGTAAGGAATCGTCAAAGCTCAACCCCGAAGCATGGGTCAGATAAAATCCTCTGCATTTTCAAATACTATCCCGCACCCTTTACCCGGTGCGGGATTTTTTTGCACTCCTCCCCCCCCCACACACCATCACCCCTGAAACCCTTCCGCCTCCCATTCCAAAACGCTCCAATTACGTACCCCCGCTTAGTAGCGGCGGTATCCGACCGCTGAAGCACTCACGTTCCCGCCTCGTACCACGCCCGTCACCGAAGCGCTCCCGAAACGTACACCCCAAAGGAGGGGAAAAATCCGTTTTTCCAAGCACCCACGCCCCTGATACGTACCAAACCCATCACCGAAACACTCCCGCCTCGTACCGAAGCCCATCCGCACTGGGGTTGTGGACGTCCTCGTCCGCACATCTGGCCGGCGAAGCACGGCCTTTCCGCTTCCCTTTCTCGTACGACCTTTAGTAGCGAGATTCTGGAGCAGCGAGCGAAACGCCAAGCTTGCTTGTGCTTTTCCGAAACTTCCGATTAAGCCGAACGTAATGCCAAGCTTGCTTGAGCATTACTGAGGCGTAGGAAGTTCGCCGTAGGCAATCGTGACAGAATCCTACGAAGAGAAATTATCTGAACTTTGAAGCACCAACCACCCCTTTACGTACCAAGTCCATCAGCAAAACTAAATACACTTCTATATAACAAATATGTATTATGTTGATTTAAAGAGTGTTGTATTTTTACTTAACATTATTCGCACTCAAAAATAATTCGTGAAAATTCGTTCCAATTCGTGTTCGAAAAAATTCATGTCAATTAAATAAATTATTCAGGAAAATTCGTGGACATTCATGGACATTCGTGTTAAAATCAAACATACGCAACGAAAGAAATTATTGTTATTGCCGTTTTTTTTGGGGCGCGCCAAATGAGAGTCTTTTCACTTTTCACTTTTCACTTAAAAGAAATCTTTTTTTATTTTGATTTATCACCATTTCTTTGTAATTTTGCAAAAAGAAGTCTCAGGTCTGAGAACTAAAAACTGAAAGTTATGGGCAACTACATCAACCTCGGCAATGCCGCATTCAAGATTTCACGCAATAGTGAATACATCGACAAGTCTGGACTGATTGAGGTGATTAACTCAACAATCGACACGGAGAGACAGTTCAGTTGTGTCACCCGTTCACGCCGCTTCGGAAAGTCCATGGCGGCGAAGATGCTTTGTGCCTACTACGACCAGTCATGCGATTCTCATCTTCTTTTCGACGATTTGCAGATTTCCCAAAGCCCGTCCTATCAACAGCACCTCAACAAGTATCCTGTGATATATCTTGACATGACATCGTTCTTTCCTCTTTTCAAGCTCGATTCAATCATAGAAAAGATAGACGAAACTGTCAAGAAGGACATATATAACGCTTTTCCAGAATGCCCGAAAGTAGATGATGATGACTTGATGGAGGCGCTCATCCATGTAAGTGCTGTTACTGGCAAGAAGTTCATCTGTATAATTGATGAGTGGGACTGTATCTTGCGTGAGTGTGGTGAAAACAAAAGTGTGACTGACAGATATGTGAACTGGCTAAGGCGTATGTTCAAACAAGTCAAGGCTGCAGATGTGTTTTCTGCCGTGTATATGACTGGCATTCTGCCTATCAAGAAATACAACACGGAGTCGGCTCTCAACAACTTTAAGGAGTATTCGATGGTCGAGCCGGGAAATATGGCCACTTTCTTCGGATTTACGAAGATGGAAGTCAGGATGTTGGCTCAAAAATACGATATGGACTTCAATGAACTGGAGAAATGGTATGATGGTTACAGAATTGGTGATGAACCGTCAATTTTCAATCCCAACTCGGTGATGGAGGCATTGAGTAGACGACGATGTAGAAGTTACTGGTCGGCAACGGGGGCCTACGATGCAGTGGCGAAATACATATCCATGAACTTCGAAGGCCTCAAGGACCATATTTTGAAATTGTTGGGGGGAGGAAAAGTGAAGGTGAAAACAACGACCTTCGACAATGACCTTTCTTTGATTGAAGGACGCGATGACGTTCTGACCGTGCTTATCCATCTCGGCTATCTCTCATTCGATTGGAGAACGAATGAGTGTTATGTCCCTAACTTGGAGGTGTCGGGCGTCTTGTCAAATGCTGTCGAGAAAACAAACTGGAAGAATGTGGCTAAGGCATTGCAAGATTCTGAAGAACTGGTCGAGACCACCATCAATGGCGACGAACAAGCAGTTGCACAGGCTATCGATGCAGCACACGACGAGAACACGAGCGTCCTCTCCTACAACAACGAGAACTCTCTGGCCTGTGTCATCTCCCTTGCTTATTTCTCTGCACGCAACGACTACATAATCACCCGCGAGATGCCATCCGGAAAAGGCTTCGCCGACATGATTTTCATACCCCGCAAGAACGTGGACAAGCCGGCCCTCGTCGTGGAGCTGAAAGTGAACAAGTCCGCTGAAACCGCCATTACCCAAATCAAACGCAAAAACTATCCCGCCATCCTCGCTGGCTACACCGACAACATCCTTCTCGTCGGAATCAACTACGACAAGAAGACAAAAACACACTCTTGCATCATCGAGAAAGGGTAGGGCGTTCGTCCTGCCAGTAGAGACGCGCCGTGGTGCGTCTTCATACTAAATTCATTGGCTGTG
The DNA here is from genome assembly GCA_946625675.1 of uncultured Prevotellaceae bacterium. Taxonomy (GTDB): domain Bacteria; phylum Bacteroidota; class Bacteroidia; order Bacteroidales; family Bacteroidaceae; genus UBA3839. Next base: position 11,621 of record CAMOTI010000010.1, read on the forward strand.
GGGGCTTGCTTCATGTCAGCCCCACTTCATTTTTTTTCTGGGGTTGTGGACGTCCTCGTCCGCACATCTGGCCGGCGAAGCACGGCCTTTCCGCTTCCCCGACTCGTAGTAGCGAAGCTTATCTGAACTTTGAAGCACCAACCACCCTGTTACGTACCAAGCCCATCAACACTGGGGTTGTGGACGTCCTCGTCCGCACATCCGGCCGGCGAAGCACGGCCTTTCCACTTTCCCGACTCGTACACCCTATAGGAGCGAAGCTTATCTGAACTTTGAAGCACCAACCACCCCGTTACGTACCAAGCCCATCAGCAAAACTAAATACACTATTCACTATTCACTCTTCACTTATACACTTTTCATTCCAATAGCTCATAATAAGTCCTAATTGCATCCTCTATCTCGCTGATACATATATACTCATCGGCCGTGTGCGACCTCCTTGACTCGCCCGGGCCCAGTTTCAGCGACGGGAAAGGCATCAGCGCCTGGTCGGAGAGGGTAGGGGAGCCGAACGGAACCATACCTCTCGCCACGCATTTCTTCACGAATGGATGGCTGGGGCTGATGCTCGATGAGTTCAGACGGAACGAGCGGGCTGTCAGCTCGCTTTTCAGGTGCTGCTGAAGCATGGCGAAGATCTCCTCGTTCGTATAGCATTCGTTGCTGCGGATGTCTATAGTGAAACGGCATTCGTCGGGGATGACATTGTGCTGAGTGCCCGCACTGATCATCGTCACCGTCATCTTCACAGGACCCAGCAAGTCGCTCTGGCGGTTCAGGTGGCTCTGCTGGATGCGGCGGATGTCCTCGATGGCCTCGTAGATGGCGTTCAAGCCTTCGTCGCGGGCGGCATGGCCCGACACGCCTTTCGCCACGGCGTCAACCACCATCAACCCTTTCTCAGCTATCGCTGGCTGCATGCCCGTAGGCTCACCGACTATCGCAAAGTCAATCGGAGGCAGCAGCGGCAGCACGCTCTCGATTCCCTCTCGCCCCGACACCTCCTCTTCGCAAGAAGCCAGGTAAATCAGGTTGGGATGATGGTCGCGAAGCAGCAGGAAAACCTGCAACAACGCCATCAGTCCGCCGCCGCAGTCGTTCGCGCCGAGCCCGTATAGCTTGTCTCCTTCCAGCGAAGGGGTGAAGGGGTCGTGCGTCCAGCCGGACACGGGCTTCACCGTGTCTATATGTGCGTTCAGCAGGATGGCTGGACTTTCGGTGTTGAAATGTGTGCTCTTTGCCCACACGTTATTTCCCTGCCGCTCCGGAGTACAACCTTGCGACTGCAAATAGTTTTCAACGATGTCGGCGGCTGCTTTTTCATCTCGGCTCACCGACGGGGTGGCTATCAGCTGCTTCAGCAGACTCACTGCCTCGTTTGTCGATTGTATGATATCCATGTCCTTACATAATGATTTGGTCCTGCAAGACTGTATGTTGCTTGCTTCTTTTTCTTTTTTCCCTACACCATCCCGGATGGCAAAATTTCAAACTACCTGTCCGGATGGCTTTTTATTGAGCGCGAAGTGCGTTTTTTCTCCGCAACGCAGTGGAGGACTTTTTATTGAGTTTTGTCTGCACGAAGTGCCGTCGTTGATGCCGTGGCGGATGGAAGCAAACTTGTTTGCGTACAGCCGTCACGGCAGCAACGACGCAGGGCGAAGCCCAAGACAAAACGTTTTTTTATTTTTCTCAACATTTACTTATCGAGTGTGATTAGGCTCTCGACAATAGTTGGCTAAAAAAAACAAAGCACCTTTTATTACGGCTACATTATCAATTTTTATGCAAATTTACGGCTTTAATTCTATATTTCAATATGTTTTCTTTTGTTTGGAATTTGTTTAAATAAGCAGTCCTTAAAAAATTTAAAAATTAAAATTCAATGTCAAAAATTTTTCGTTTTTCTCGCAAAAATTGACTATCTTTGCAAATAAGTATGTAGAAGGATTTTCCCTTCTCAAGGGAAATTTTTGTTGTTAATTGCGTAAGATTTTGTACGCCAAAAAATTAATGTAAGATTTATGAGTGAAATGAAAAAAATCAAGACTGCGCTTGTGTCTGTTTTCCATAAGGACGGGTTGGACGAATTGCTTGCTGAGCTCCACAAAAACAGTGTTCAGTTCATCTCTACTGGGGGAACACAGAAATTTATTGAGTCTCTGGGCTATCCCTGCCAGAAGGTAGAGGAACTGACCACGTATCCTTCAATTCTCGGTGGAAGGGTCAAGACCCTGCACCCTAAGGTGTTCGGTGGTATTCTCGGACGTCGGGAACTGGCTGAAGACCAGGAGGAGATGGCAAAATACGAGATTCCGGAAATCGACCTGGTGATCGTGGATCTCTATCCGTTCGAGCAGACGGTGGCAACAACCAACGACGAGGCGCAGATCATTGAGAAAATTGATATAGGAGGAATCTCCCTCATACGTGCTGGTGCGAAGAACTTCAAAGACGTGGTCATCGTGGCCAGCAAGCAGCAGTACCAGCCGCTGCTCGACATCGTGAAGGAGCAGGGAGCGCAGACCAACATCGACCAGCGACGCTGGTTCGCCAAGGAGGCCTTCGCCACCAGCTCACACTACGACACGGCGATACATGCCTATTTCGCTAAGTAGATGCAGGGAATTTGGAAGTAGGAAGAGGACAGTGGAAAAATATATGGAATGAATCAATTTAACAGCTCTTCCTTGCTTGGATTTTTCTCATCATAAACAAATTCAAAATCGTAACCCGTAGATGAGTTTTTTTAGTTTAACACAAGATATTGCAATGGACCTCGGAACGGCCAACACCATCATCATCATGAACGGGAAAATCGTTGTCGACGAACCGTCTGTGGTGGCGATGGACCGCAACTCCAAGAGGATGATCGCAGTGGGCAGCAAGGCCAAGATGATGCATGAGAAAACACACGAGAACATCATCACGTGCCGCCCGCTCAAGGACGGGGTCATCGCTGATTTCAACGCATGCGAGCAGATGATGCGGGGACTCATTAAGATGGTCAATATGCATCATCATCTATTGCCGCAGTCGCTCAGGATGGTCATAGGTGTGCCGTCTGGAAGTACTGAGGTGGAGCTGCGTGCTGTGCGCGACAGCGCCGAGCATGCGGGCGGAAAGGATGTATATCTCCTTTTCGAGCCTATGGCTGCAGCCATCGGTATCGGACTTGACGTCGAGGCGCCGGAGGGCAACATGGTCGTCGACATCGGTGGAGGTTCCACTGAGATTGCCGTCATATCGCTGGGAGGCATCGTGGCCAACAGCTCTATACGTATTGCTGGTGACGAGTTCACATCCGACATTCAGGACTACATGAGCCGACAGCACAACGTGAAAGTGTCGGAGCGTATGGCAGAGCGTATAAAGGTCAATGTAGGATCGGCACTCACGGAACTCGAAAACCCGCCTGAGGACTATGTCGTACACGGACCTAACCGAATCACGGCCCTGCCTATGGAGATTTCGGTCAGCTATCAGGAGATTGCCCACTGCATCGACAAGTCCATTGCCAAAATCGAGACGGCGGTGCTCAGCGCGCTCGAGTCAACACCTCCAGAACTGTATGCCGATATCGTCAAGAACGGTATTTGGCTTACGGGAGGCGGTGCTCTCCTCAGAGGACTCGACAAGCGACTGACCGAAAAAATCAAGATGCCTTTCCGTATTGCGGAAGACCCGCTCCATAGCGTGGCAAGAGGGACGGGAATCGCTCTCAAGAACGTCAACAACTTCTCATTCCTCATGAGATAGAGGCTCTTAAACCACGTTCTGAGAAATTCACCTGCTGAAGGTCCAGACGGAGAAATCCGACTGAATGTTTTGGGATTCTTGTGGATAACCGTTCCACAGGAAAAATTCCTTTTATCCTGAATGGGAAATCTTAAACCCAACGACACATTTCTTAATTGAGAAATTTTTTACATGAGATATCTCATCGAACTATATCTGAAATACCGCTTCTGGCTGATTTTTATTCTTCTTGAGGTCGTCAGCATGGTCACGCTCGTCAAGTTCAATAAATATCAGGGGAGCGTCTATTTCACTACGGCAAACACCGTATCTGGCGCATGGTACAGCTTCACAAGCGGAATTTCCTCTTTCTTCGACATGCAGGCTGAAAACGAACGGCTCGAACATGAGAACGAGATGCTGCGTAAGAGGCTCAATGACCTCAGGTCGGGGATGAAGGAGGAGGACAACACCGTCGACATGCTCACGGAGAAAAACCGCAACCTGCGAGACTATAGATTCATAAGCGCTCATGTCATCAACGCCACGCTCAACAGAGCGAACAACGTGCTCACCATCGACAGGGGTGAGGATGACGGAGTGAAAGAGTCGGCAGGAGTCGTTTGTTCTTCGGGAGTCGTCGGAATCGTGTACAAGACGTCGGCACACTATGCCATGGTCGTGCCGCTCATCAACGAGAAGTCCATTGTCAGTTGCAAGGTCGACATCGACTCTACAAGGGTGTTCGGCACATTGCAGTGGCAGATGGGAAGTCCGCAGTTCTCTTTCCTCAACGACATACCACGACATGAGGTGGTCAAGGAGGGAATGGAGGTCGAGACCAACGGATTCTCCGACATCTTCCCGGAAAATATTCCGGTCGGCAAGGTCACGAAAGTCGACGACTCTTCCGACGGACTGTCTTATTCACTGACTGTGAAACTATATACTGACTTCGCGAAACTCAGGAATGTATCCGTCATTGCGGATTACACGCGTTCCGAGAGGAAGCTCCTCGAGGAAAAAGTGGATTCAATGATCAACGACAAGTAGAGAGGATGAACGACACACTCAAACATAGGATTATCAGAATGCTGGCTATTCTTTTTGTGCAGATAGTCATATGCAACAACATTCATGTTTTCGGATATGCCCCGCCGGTTCTGCTTGCTTACCTCACCATGAAATTCCATCGCGGTTCGTCAAGGGAGAGCCTGCTCGTCTGGGGATTCATCATCGGACTTATTTTCGACATATTCTCCAACACCATGGGCAAAGGAATGGCGGCATGCACCCTGCTGGGGATGCTTCAGCCCTATCTGCTCGGACTGTTCTCGCCTACCGAGTCGGTCGACATGCTCGTGCCATCGTTCAAGACGCTCGGCTTCGACAGGTATATCTACTATGTTATCGCCTCCTTGCTTATTTTCCACTTCTTTTTCTATTTGCTCGAGGACTTCTCATTCCGGCACCCAAAAATCCTCCTTACCGGCACATTCGTCAGCACCCTCATGGCTGTGCTCTTCGTCATCCTCGCAGATGTCATCACGCCCAAGGATAAGTATGTCGACTGATTCACCGGAACGATTCGCTCTGCTTGCCCGTTGCGGACCGGACGCGTCAAATGTCAAAACAGGATGACCGCACACAGCTGAAATTTATTCATCGAGAACCGTCCCGATTCGTGTCCGAAACTATTCATGTCAATTAAAAATACAATTCATGATAATTCATGGACATTCGTGTTAAAATAAATTCTGTCAATTAAAAATATTAATTCATGATAATTCGTGGACATTCATGGACATTCGTGTTAAAAATACATCCGCAACGAAATCAATATGAATACCATCACCATAGTAACTAAAACTTTTCACTTTTCACTATTCACTTTTCACTTAATAACATTCGTGGTCATTCGTGTTAAAAACTATCAAAGTAATATTTTCTGCCATTATTTCAAAAATAGATTTTCGTTCAGATTCACGTCCGAAAAAAAACTGTCCGCATAGATTATTCAACTTTCAACTATCCAAGTAAAATATCCACAACGAAAACAATTCGAATTCCATCTCCAGAGTAAATAAAACTTTTCACTATTCACTTAACTATAGTAACTTCACTCTCAACTCTCAACTCTCTACAAAAAAATAGTCAATAAAGCTGATGGAAAAAGGTACCATTCTCGAAAATCGAAAGTTTGTCATCGGTGGCATCATTCTGGTGGTTGTCGCCGTGTACATCTGGAGGCTGGCGTCACTTCAGCTCATCAGCAGCGACTATCAGACGAAAGCCGACAGTAACGCATACTACAGGAGCGTCGTCTTCCCGTCTCGAGGAAACATATACGACCGCAGAGGAGAACGGCTCGTCTACAATCAGACGGCCTTCGACATCATGGTCACAACGAGAGAGATTAAGAACCTCGACACGCTCGAATTCTGCAAGGCTATCGGCATCACGCGGGATATGTTCGACAAACGAATGGAGGCCATCAAGGACAGAAAACTCAACCCGGGATACACGTCTGTCAGACCACAGCTCTTTGTCGGACAACTCTCTGAAAACGAATATTCTGTCATTCAGGAAAAACTCATCAGATATCCAGGATTCTCAATCAGGAAAAGAGCGGTCAGGAAATATTCCACACCGCTCCTCGCCCATGTGCTGGGCGACGTCGGTGAGGTCAATAGAGAGGATGTCGAAAAAGACGACTATTATTCGCCGGGCGACTTCATCGGAATCCAGGGAGTGGAGAGGTCTTATGAAAAGGAACTCAGGGGTGAGAAAGGGGTACAGATTCTGCTCAGAGACGCCAGGGGAATCGTACACGGACACTATAAGGACGGAGCCGAGGATGTCATGCCCAAGGCGGGTAAGGACATCACCCTCAGCATCGACGAGAAACTGCAGGAGCTGGGAGAACGCCTTATGACCGGCAAACATGGGGCTATCGTGGCCATCGAGCCAAAAACGGGAGAAATCCTTTGCATGGTGTCGGCACCATCCTACGACCCTCGACGACTCGAGGGAAAGGAGAGGGGTAACTATATGTCCAAACTCATGAAGGACAAAGACAACCCGCTGCTCAACCGGGCCACACTCGGAGCCTATCCGCCGGGGTCTACATTCAAGCCTACCCAGGCGCTCACGTTCCTACAGGAACATGTCATCACGCCTAACACATACTATCCCTGCCAGAGGGGATTCAGAATCAAAGGCATGAAAGTGGGGTGCCACACCCATCAGACGCCTATCGAACTTATTAACGCAATATCCACTTCATGCAACGGCTATTTTTGCTGGGGACTCTATCACATGTTCAACAACAGAAATCAGTACAAGAGTCTCAACGAGGCCATGACAAAGTGGAAAAACTACATGGTAAAGATGGGATTTGGCTACAGGCTCGGAATCGACCTCCCAAGTGAGGGTAGGGGACTCATTCCTAACGCTCAGTTCTACGACGACGCATACAAGGGCAACTGGAATGCGCTTTCCGTCATCTCTATCTCTATCGGTCAGGGTGAGGTGCTGGCCACTCCGCTCCAAATAGCCAACCTCGGGGCAACAATCGCCAACAGGGGCAAGTACAAGATTCCGCATGTCGTACATGCCATTCAGAACGGACAGGTGGCGGACTCCCTCACCACATTCAAGTCCACAGGCATCAGCCCGTTCTACTACGACTACGTCAGGGAGGGAATGCGAAGTGCCGTTCTAAAAGGTACATGTACGGGGGCAAACATTCCGGGATTCGAGGTTTGTGGAAAGACAGGTACGGCACAGAACCCACACGGTAAGGACCACTCTGCATTCATGGGATTCGCACCGATGAGCAACCCGCAGATTGCCATCTGCGTATATGTCGAAAACGGTGAGTGGGGGGCTACATATGGAGTGCCTATCGGAGCGCTCATGATGGAGCAGTATCTCAGGGGAAGCCTGTCGCCAGCGGCGGAGGCCTTGGCCGACAAGTTCGAGCATAAGTCCATCAACTACAACGAGAAGGACGAGAAGAAGAAGCAGGAACCTCCCAAGAAGAAGCCTCAGAAGGCGAAGAACGATACGGTGGACTCGGCACGCATCAGCGTGTTCCATCAGTTTGGTTACTACCGAGACTCCATCGCAGAGACGGTGAAGCAAATCAACGAGGAGAAGCAGAAGCAGCAGAAGTTGCAGAAAGAGGCGCTCGACCGCAAGATCGCCGAGGAAATGAAGCGTAAGGAGGAAGAGGCGCGGCAGAAAGCCGAAATCCGGCAGAAAGCTGAGCTCGCCAGACAGAAAGCGGCCGAAATCAGAAGAAAGGAGGATGAGGAAAAGCAGAGGCGACAAAAGATTCTCAAGCAACGACAGAAAGACGCCATGGACAAAGCCATCAAGTCCGACTGGATCATCCATCAGATGAAGAAAAAACTCGAGGAGTAGCCTGCCCAAAAAGATTTGTTTGATTTGGTCAGATTTCCAGTCATTTTCCCCCTTCGCTCACATTGCCATTGTGACGAAAAAATAACAAAAATAAAAAAATAAATAGTCAATAGTCAATCGTAAATAGTAAATCCCAATGCCTTCCAATTCAGGAAAAAACATATTCGGATCTATCGACTGGATCACAATGCTTTGCTATCTGGTCTTCGTCGTTTGGGGATGGTTCACCATCTTCAGCGCTACATACAAATTCGACGAGCCAAACCTCTTCAACTTCTCCAATAACTCCGGCAAGCAGATGATGTGGATTGGCATCGCGCTGGTCATCGGAACCGTCGTGCTGCTCATCGAGAAGAGAGTCTACGAGATGTATGCCAATTTCTTTTATGCATTCTTTATTATCATCTTGATTGCCACTATGTTGTTTGCGCCAGAAACGAAAGGGTCAAGGTCCTGGATTCCTATCGGGTCTATGAAACTGCAGCCGGCGGAGTTTGCCAAATTCAGCGTTGCGCTGCTGCTCGGACAGGCAGTCAACAAACTCGGATTTTCTCTGTCCAAAAGGGCTGATATTATCAAGGCACTCGCCATCGTCCTTTTTCCCCTCGGAATCATCATCATGCAGAATGAGACGGGGTCAGCTCTCGTTTATCTCGCCTTCCTGCTGGTGCTCTATAGGGAAGGTATGTCTGGTACAGTGCTTTTCTATATCTTCGCGGCCGTCGTCTATTTTGTCGTCGGCATCAGGTTCAACGAGGATTTCATTCAGCAGATGGATGTGTGTGTCGGAGAGATGGTGGTCTTGCTGCTTGCACAGATATTTACGACTGGACTGACTCTTTTTGCCTGTCGCGACAAGGTGGCGGCAAGATGGATGGCGGTGGTAGGAATGGGCATCTCACTTGTGGTCATTCTTTTCGCGGTCTTTGTCATTCCGTTCAACTTCACGTGGATTCTTATCCTCGTAAACCTCGCCCAGGTGGGATATCTCGTCTTTCTGGGAATCAACACCAGGTTCAGAAGATACTATTATATTGCCACATTTGCCTTCTTGTCCACCATCTTCTTCTATTTCAGCGGATTCCTGCTCAACAGACTGGGCGACCACCAACGGGTCAGAATCGAGGTGCTTCTCGGAAAAAAGTCTGATAAGAGCGGTGCGGAATATAATGTCAACCAGGCGCTCATCGCTATCGGTTCGGGAGGCTTTGCAGGTAAAGGATACCTTAACGGAACGCAGACAAAACTCTCGTTCGTACCTGAGCAGGAGACAGACTTCATCTATTGCACCATCGGTGAGGAAGGGGGGTTCCTCCAGTCCGCTCTTCTTCTGCTGCTCTTTCTCTTTTTTATTTGGAGGCTTATCTGGATGGCTGAGCGACAACCAGACACGCCAGGAAGGGTGTACGGATACAGTGTCGTTTCGATTTTCATCTTCCATCTTTTCATCAACGTCGGCATGGTGCTCGGACTCACACCCGTCATCGGAATCCCGCTTCCGTTCTTCTCCTATGGAGGATCATCTCTCATCGGATTCACCATTCTCTTGTTCATCTTCATCAGGATGGACGCCGAATCAAAACTCAACTACAAAATGCAGTAGAGACGCCCCGCGGGGCGTCTTCATACTAATCCTTCTATTACCTCACGCTCCAATTACGTACCGATTCCCGCCGACAAGAGAAAAGAAACTTTTCACTTTTCACTTTTCACTATTCACTTTTTTTCGTATCTTCGCAGAAAAATATTTTTTATTCACATTTAATGCCGCACAAACATGAAACGTATTCTCATCCTCACAACTATGCTCCTCTTTGCCTTCTCCTCTTATGCACAGCAGTTGGAAGGCGTGTGGAAATCATCTGACAAATTCAACAAGAAAGTCAATAAGGAAATCGACGATCCCGACATCAAGACCTCTTTGGGTTTGCTCTTCAGCAAGACCGAAGTCTATGTCATCCTCTCCCTCGATGCCGACATGGAGGGCATGAGTATGGAGTTTGCAGTCACCATCCCCGGAACTTACACCAGAGACGGAGACCACGTCTCTTGTACTTTCAAAAAGCTGGAGGCTGACTTTCAGCTCACCGACATATCCTCCGACGATCCCGACATGAAGGCGATGCTCGGCTCAGAAGAGACCAAGGCAGTCACCATGCAGATGTTCATGGGGCAGATGCAGCCTGCCATCGACGAGATGAAGCCCGAACTCGCCGAAATCAGCGACTTCTTCACCGACTTCACCATCATGTCTATATCCCCCCAGAGCATGACGCTTCAACTCGACCAAAAGACTGAAGCGGTGTTCACAAAAGTCCAGTAGCACCGACCTCCAGTAGAGACGCCCCGTGGGGCGTCTTCAAACTAAGAAATCGTCTCCTATAGGGTCATACTTCATGTATGTCCGAAAACCAACATTTTGGAATATGTGTTCCAAAAAAAATATTATTCATGAAAATTAGCGTCCAATTCATGATAATTTGTTTTCGTAAATATTCATGTTAATTAAAAATATTAATTCATGAAAATTCGTGGTCATTCATGGATATTTATGTTAAAATAAAAAACATCCGCCACGAAAGCTCTTCGCATTCCATCATCTGAGTAACTGCACTTTTCACCCTCAACTCTTCACTTCCCGACTCGTACCCCCGTGTAGTAGCGGCGGTATCCGACCGCAGAAGCAACCACGCTCCTGTCTCGCACCGAACCCAACTGCACTGGGGTTGTGGACGTCCTCGTCCGCACAACTGGCCGGCGAAGCACGGCCTTTTCACTCTTCACTCTTCACTTAACATCATTCGCGTAAAGCGCAAAAAAATGAGGGTACGTCACATCACGTGAAGCACCCTCGCTCATCTTAACAACCAATTTATTAACTAAGAAATTTTTGCTTTTATATTAGTATTTGCTTTATTTTGAATTTATTTGTTGGCCTCACCGTTCGGCTGGCTCTCTTGGCCCGCAGGGTTTTGCATGCCTCTATGTGGACCGAATCCATGTCCACCGCCGAAACCGCGGCCGCCCTGGCCTCTGAAGCCGAAACCTTGGCCTTTCTTACCACCATGACCAAATCCGCCACGGCCGCCTTTGCCTTTGCCGCCAAAAGCCTTACGGCCTTTTCCCGACATACGGTAAACCTTCTCCAGCTGACGGGCGTTCAGCACACTACGGAACTTGCCATAGTATTTCTCTTCAACGTCAAGCAAAGCACGCTGGTGGGCGAAACGGTTTTTGATACCGTCCTCTATCTCCTTGTCCGTACGGTGCTTCTTCTCGCCTTTCACGCCTTTCTGCTTCTCGCCCTTCTCGCCTTCGTCTTTCTTTCCGCGCTCAGGCATATATTTCTTGTTCACCTCGCCCAGCTCCAGCTGATAGTCCTTGTATATCGACTGGAACTTGTTCGAACTCGCGTCGTCCAGCATCAGCTCCCCGGCGATTCGGTCGGCGGCGCGTTCTGCACGCTGCTCTGCTGTCAGTTCCTGTTTCTCTGATTTCATGCCCTGGCCGCGACGTGGGCCTCTGTTGTTCTCTTGGGCATTTGCCGTCAGAAGTATGGCGCTCATTGCCAATGTCAAAATAATCTGTTTATTCATTGCTCCGTTTGTTTTAGTAGTTTTATTATGCGTTATTGCGTTTAGTCTGGGCAACTGCCCGTCTGTTTCTGTTTTTTTTGAGCGCTCACATTGGTATGACTCCCTAAAAACACAAAAGTAAAATCACAAACCCATATTTTAACATATTTTTAGAATTTACGCTTCACGTCTTCATACTCCCCCTTCCGCGTGCAGCCACCCTTTCCCACCACCCACGCTCCTGATGCCTACCGAAACCCATCTGCACTGGGGGCGTGGACGTCCCCGTCCGCGCCAGCCGTCGAGGGCTCGATGCCCGAAGACGGCTGAAAAAAATTCCAAAATAACCAAATAAATAGTCAATAGTAAATCGTCAATCGTAAATAAAAATATTAAATCGTACATCTTATTCTTTTTTTTCGTAACTTCGCAAATCCTATCTGCACAGCAGATCTGATAAATCTCAAATCTCAAATCTCAAATTTCAAAAAAACGAATGTCAACCCTTATCATTATCTTCTGCGTCCTCTCCCCGTTGCTTATCCTTTGGCTCACCAGTAAGTTCAAGGTTCTCAACAAAGTAGGGAGCATCATCGTAGCATACGTCATCGGCTGCCTCCTCGGCCTCACCGGGCTTATCCCCGACACCCCAGAGATGCATGCAGCCCAGACTGCTGTCGCCACCTATGCCATCCCCTTCGCCATCCCACTCTTACTCTTCTCCTCCGACATACGATCCTGGGCAAGACTCGCACCGGCATTCATCAAGTCCACCATCTTCGGTATTCTTGGGTGCGCCATGGCCATCACCCTCGGATTCCTCCTGTGCGGACGGACCAACCCGCAGCTCTATGCCAATATCGGAGGCATGCTCACGGGACTCTACACCGGCGGCAACGCCAACCTCGCTTCACTCAAGATGGCACTCGGAGTCGACGACGCCACATACATACTCATCAGCGCATACAGCACACTCATGAGTGCCGTCTACCTCTTTTTTTGTCATTATCGTCGGTAAGCGCGTGCTCCTCCTCTTCATGCCAGACTTCAAGGACGACAAGCAACAAGGCGGAGTGGGGGAGACCAACTTGCCTAACCACGACAACGAGCTTTTCCTCGGCCTTTTCCGCTGCGACAACATACGCCACCTTGTCCTCGCGCTACTTCTCACCGTCTTCATCATCATCCTTTCTTTCGCCATCGCTAAAATCTTCCCTGTCGACGCATTCCAGCCCGTCTTCATCCTCACCATCAGCACACTCGCCATCCTGGCGTCACTCAGCAAGAAGGTGAGAAGCCTGCAACGCACCTTCGAGGCCGGCACTTTCTTCATCTTGATCTTCAGTATGGCCGTCGCCTCCCAGGTCAGCCTCCGCACCCTCACACAGGTGGACACCGGCATCTTCCTCTTCACCACCATCGCCACACTCGGAGCCCTCTTCTTCCACGTGCTCCTAAGCGCCATCTTCCGCATCGACACCGACACCACCCTCACAACCAGCATCTCCCTCATCTGCTCACCCCCCTTCGCCCCTGTCATCGGCAGTGCTCTCCACAATCGTGCCGTCATCCCGCCTGGCATCGCCGTCGGCCTCTTCGGATACGCAGCCGGCACATACATCGGCTTCGCCGTCGCCCGCCTCCTCCTCTCCCTTCCATAGCCCATCTCTTCCCCGAATCCGTAACCTACCTGTCCGCACTGGGGGCGTGGACGTCCTCGTCCGCGCCAGCCGTCGAGGGCTCGATGCTCGAGACGGTTGAAAAAATTCCAAAATATCCAAATAAATAGTCAATCGTAAATCCTAAATAACATATTTCCTGAACAGAAAAGGAGTGAAGCCAAGGGCTTCACTCCTTTCTGTTCTGTCTTACTCCGTCTCTTCGGCTTCCGTTATCTCCTCAGCTTTGGGCGTCATGGCCTCCGTCTCCTTTTTCTTGGCAAGGTATTCGGGAAGGTTAAGCCCGGCGAGGTCGAACAGCTCGTTGAGCGGAGGGACGCTCTTCATCAGACCTGACAGGAAATTGGCCGTCGAACCTTTTCCGTCCGCGCCGCTGCCCTGGTCCCAGACGGTGACGTGGTCGATGTTGATGCCCTTCACGGCCTCCACCTGGGTCTTCACCAGCTCAGGCAGCTTCTCAAGCAGCAACAGCATATAGGCCTTGTTGGCATCGCCGCCGGCAGCCTGAACCATCTTGTCGTAGCCGGCAGCCTGCTTCGTCAGCACCTCGAACAAACCCTTGGCCTCGGCTTCCATCTTCGCGAAGATAGCGTCGGCCTCACCCTTGGCGTTCACACGGATCTTCTCGGCTTCGGCTTCGGCCTCGATGATGCGGCGCTGCTTCTCTATCTCCTGAGGTACGAGGATGTTGGCTTTCTGAGTGGCCTGCTCGCGGGCGGCACGTGCTTCTTCCGCCTCACGCTCGGCGGCATAGGCTTCCGTCTGCGCACGGGCCTGCTGAACGCGCTCGGCTGCAGTGGCCTTTCGCTGGGCCTCGGCCTCTTTCTCGCGGCGGTCGGCGTCGCTCATCGCGATCTCCACCTTTGCCGTGTTCTCACCCTTCACTGCAGTTGCATTCGCTTCCGCGGTTCTGATACGCGTCTCACGGACGGCTTCTGCCTTTCCAATTTCTCCGACCTTGTCCTGCTCGGCCACGCGAACCTTGGCTTCGTTGATGGCTTTGGCGGCAGCCTCGCGGCCCAGGGCCTCGATATAGCCGCTCTCGTCCTTGATGTCCGTCACGTTCACGTTGATCAGGCGAAGACCGATTTTCTTCAGCTCTACTTCCACATTCGCGCTGATGCTCTCAAGGAATTTGTCGCGGTCGTTGTTCAGCTCCTCGATGCTCATCGTGGCGATGACCAGACGAAGCTGGCCGAACAGGATGTCGCGGGCCAGTTCCTGGATCTGAACCGGAGTAAGACCTAACAAACGCTCGGCGGCGGCGTTCATCGACTCAGGGTCGGTGGAGATGCCGACGGTGAAGCGCGACGGAACGTCCACGCGGATGTTCTGTCTCGACAGTGCGTTCGTCAGGTTTGCGTCGATGCTGATAGGAGTCAGCGACAGGTAGGCATAGTCCTCGATGATGGGCCATACGAACGCACCGCCACCATGAATACAGCGAGCTGACGACTTGTTGCTTTTGCTTCCGTAAATCACAAGAATCTTGTCGGAAGGACAACGGCGGTAGCGGTTGATAATCGAGACGAACAAGAATATCACAACCACCACTGCGGCGATAATCAAATACATTTGTTCCATAGTATAATAAATTTAGTTTTTAGTTCTCTATTTTCAGTTTTTGCTTTCTCGAATTCGTAAGGAAATCCACTACAGAGACCGGCTTTACAAAATTGATTAATAATTAAATAGCTAAATAAATAGTAAATTGTTAATTTTCAAATCGTAAAATTTTTTCACATCGGTTCAACTCGTAGGGTTTCACCGTCGATCACCTTGGTGATGCGCACTTTCTGTCCGGTGGCGATGGCGTCTCCGTCAGTCAGTGCGTCTATCTCGTGGAACGCACCATTCACCGAAATCTGCACTTTTCCTTTACCCTTACCGTTGGCGGGAATCCGAAGATACACGTTCGCGGTTTTTCCTTCGCAGTTCCGGATGTCGAAAGCACCGTTGGATTCAAGTTTTCGGGTTTGCTTGCGTATGTAGAAGAAAAGCCATACGAAGGCGCAGCCCACTGCCACGCTCACCAGCACAAGCAGGATGTTGTTGCCGATGAGTTTGTGAAAACTCACGCCGCTCCAGCCAAAACCGACGATGAAATTCACGAGACTCCGGATGCTGAACAGCGACAGGCCACCACCCGTGTCCATCGTGTCACCGTCAGCGTCGCCGAAGTCGCCCACGTCGAAGCTGGTGTCCACGTCATGTCCGTCGAGGCCGATGAGGGTCAGGATTATCTGGATTACAAACACTACTGAACCAACCAAGGCACATCCCCAAAACATCTGCTGCATGGGCTCCAGTGCCGAATACCAATTTGAGAATGATTCAAACATAAGCCTTTCTTTTTATTAGTCATTTACTAAACTGTTCATATTGCACATGCAAAGATATACAAAATATTTGAAATACAAACATTCTTCCCTCTTTTTTTCTTTGTTTTCCAGTAGAGACGCCCCGCGGGGCGTCTTCAAACGAGATCCGTCAGCCGTAGGGACTGGCTAGTAGAGACGCCCCGCGGGGCGTCTCCTCCGTCTGAGAGTAACATAAAACTCTGTTTTATAGTTCTGTACGTTTAGTTCCGTACCCCGATTATTTATTGCATATACCGTACAACGTCTTTATTTCGTTTTAGCAATAAAGACGAATTCATTTCAAAACAGGGGTAGGGCATACCTGTGGCTGGTGTCTGGCAGGATATGGATGTGGCTGTCGTGATGTGCAGGACGTATTTCTTCCATTAAGATGATACAGTGTCTCTTTCAACTGAAAAAATGATATGCAGATAATATCTGCCTCATTCGTTCGTTTTATGTATAACTGAATAACCCCAACGGAATTATGGATAAAAACGGAATTATGAGAGTCGGCATCATCGGCACGGGATGGATTGCCGAGAAAGCAGCCATCACACTCGGTGGCATGGAGAATTGCATGGCTTATGCTGTAGGCTCAAGAACGCAGCAGAAAGCGGACGCTTTCGCCGCGCAGTGGAACATCCCCAAGGCATACGGAACGTATAGTGCGCTGATTGCAGATCCTGATGTCGACCTCGTCTATGTGGGAACACCACATTCTCATCATTTCGATGTCACGCATGAGGCAATCCTCGCAGGAAAGCCCGTACTCGTGGAGAAGGCGTTCATGGCCAACCACCGTCAGGCTAAGGAAATCGTAGACTTGGCACGCTCAACGAATGTCTTTCTTGCCGAGGCCATCTGGACGCGCTATCAGCCGGCCGTCAACATTGTGCGGAACCTGATCGCCAAAGGAAAGATAGGCATACCACGCCTCATCACGGCCACGCTCGGCTATTCCATGGGCGACAAGCCGCGCATCATGCGGTCCGACCTCTGCGGAGGAGCGCTGCTCGACCTCGGCGTCTATACGCTCAACTTCGTGCGTATGTTCTGCGATGCACCCATTCTCGACATCCGCTCACAATGCGTGAAATCACAGACGGGGATGGACCTCACAAACGCCGTGAGCATCACGCTGGAGGGGGGAATCCTGGCCAACCTGCAGTCGTCAGCTTGCTGTGTCGGCGACAACATCGGGGGCATTGCAGGGACAGAGGGAAACATCATCATCGACAACATCAACAACCCGCAGCGCATTCGCCTCAACGGACCCGACCGCACCTTTGTGGAGGATATCCATGTGCCTACTCAGATTACAGGCTATGAATACCAGTTCGCCGCATGCCGGCGCCACATCCTCGACGGAAAGACCGAACCCGACGAGATGCCGCTCGACGAGACGCTCTACATCATGCGTCTCATGGACGGATTGAGAAGAGAGTGGGGCGTTCGCTATCCTATGGACAGAGATTTTGAAGTTTATTGACATGATTTTCGGCTGCACTCAACATACCTCAAGCAAGCTTGGCTCTGTATTCGCTTGCACGAAAATTGAGCTTTGAACTTTGTACTTGGAGATTTTGCCAAGCTAACCACTTACGTTTTTCTTTGATAAATCCTCATATTTTTGATTTTTTGTTGATTCTTCGGCAGAAAAGTCTTATATTTGTAAATGAATTCTGGATTGTTTTCGTTTCGGGGCCTGATGGGGGCATGAATAATCCGGATATGTCTTTGTGAAAACCTGTAAAAACATGAAATAAATACTGATTATGAAACTCAAACGACTTTTGACCGTTGTGGCGGCTGGACTGACCGCCTTGACAATGACGGGTCAGACTCCGATGTGGAACGACCCGGGAAAGAATGCAGACAACCGTATGGAAAACGTGGCCGACTTCTTTGCCTATGAGTCACAGTCCCTCGCCCAGCAGGGACAGAAGCAGGCATCCAAGCGCTATCTATCCCTCGAGGGCATGTGGAAGTTCCATTGGGTGAAAAACGCCAACGAACGTCCCGACGGATTCTATGCCGAGAACTACGACGATTCCTCATGGGACAAGATGCCGGTGCCGGGCATGTGGGAACTCAATCATTTCGGTGACGCCATCTACGTGAACAACCAGTATGCTTGGCGAAACGACTGGGAGACCAATCCTCCTTACGTCAAGGAGCTGAACAACCACGTGGGATCCTACAGGCAGTCGTTCGACGTGCCTGCTGACTGGAACGGAGAGCAGGTCATCCTTCATGTGGGTTCTGCCACTTCCAACATCACGGTCTATGTCAACGGACAGTACGTCGGATATTCTGAGGATGCCAAGGTGGCATGCGAGTTCGACGTGACAAAATATCTGCGTCCAGGCAAGAAGAACCTCTTCGCCTTCCAGATTATGCGTTGGTGCGACGGATCCTATCTCGAGGACCAGGACTTCTGGCGCCTTTGCGGTATAGCCCGTGAGTGCTTCCTCTATGCACGGCCGAAGGCATGCGTCACCGACATCTTCGTCACCCCCGACCTCACTAACAACTACAAGGACGGCGTGCTCGACATGACAATCAGTACCCAGAATGCCAACGGAGGAAAGCTCGAGGTTGCGCTTGTGGCACCCGACGGAAAGACCGTGGCCACGAAGAATGCGAATGTCGCTCCTGAGGCAAAACTCTCTTTCAAGGTGAAAAATCCGAAGAAATGGACAGCCGAGACTCCTTCGCTCTATAAGCTGTTCGTCACGCTGAAGAACGGCAGCGACGTCACTGAGGTCATCCCGCTCAAGGTGGGATTCCGCAAAGTGGAAATCAAGAATGCCCAGCTGCTCGTCAACGGACAGCCGGTTCTCATCAAGGGTGTCGACCGTCATGAGCTCGACCCCGACGGAGGATACGTTGTGTCGGTGGAGCGGATGAAGCAGGACATCATGCGGATGAAGCAGCTGAACGTGAATGCCGACCGCACATGCCACTATCCTAACGACCCGCGCTGGTATGACCTCTGCGACGAATATGGTATCTACATCACGGCCGAGGCAAACATCGAGAGCCACGGTATGGGATACGGCGAGAAGACGCTGGCCAAGAATGCTGCCTACCACGACGCTCATATCGAGCGAAACCAGCATAACGTGCAGGTGCTCAAGAACCATCCGTCCATCATCGTATGGTCGCTCGGTAACGAGGCTGGATATGGCAAGAATTTCGAGGATGCCTACGATTGGGTGAAGGCTTATGACCCCAGCCGTCCCGTGCAGTACGAGCAGGCCGGTCAGAACGGAAAGACTGATATCTTCTGCCCGATGTACTACGGCTATGAGGGATGCGACGCCTATTCGAAGGGAGACAACCCCCGGCCGCTCATCCAGTGTGAGTATGCCCATGCCATGGGTAACTCTCTCGGTGGATTCAAGGAGTACTGGGACATGATCCGTAAATATCCGAAATACCAGGGTGGATACATCTGGGACTTCATCGACCAGGGATTCCGCGGAACAAGCAAGGTGACGGGCAAGCAGATCTGGACCTACGGTGGCGACTACGGACGATTCCCGGCCAGCGACAACAACTTCAACTGCAACGGTGTCATCAACCCCGACCGTGAGCTCACACCGCATGCTTTCGAGGTGCAGTACTATTACCAGAATATATGGACCACCCTCAAGGACAAGGCCACTGGAACCATCGACATCTACAACGAGAACTTCTTCGTGCCGGTGGAGGGCGTCACACTCTTCTATCAGATAGAGGCAGAAGGACAGCAGGTTGCTTCAGGCACGGTGGATGTGGCATCGTTGAAGATTGCTCCGCAGACCACGAAGAGTGTGAAGATCGCCGACATCACCAAGGCACTCGCCGACAGCCGCTGTCAGGGCAAGGAGGTGGTGTGCAACATCCAGTACAAGCTCGACAAGGACAACGACCTGATGAAGGCGGGCGAAATCGTGGCACACAACCAGTTCATCCTCCAGGACTACCAGTTTGCAGACCTGGCCAAGTTCCAGCAGGCTCAGGGCGACGTGAAGATTGAGGAGCACAGCGCCTACACCGTCATCTCTGCCAACGGAGCTGACTACACCTTCAACCGCAGCAACGGATTCCTCTCATATATCGACGTCAACGGACAGGCCATGATGGAAGACGGATATCAGCTCAAGCCAGACTTCTGGCGCGCACCTACCGACAACGACCACGGAGCCAACATGCAGACCCGTCTGCGCGCTTGGCACCATCCACAGCTCCGTCTGCGCGACTTCAAGACAGAGAAGGTGGGCGCCAACGTGGTGGTCAGTGCAGAATATGAGGTGGTGCTCGCGCGCGGATTCGACCGCGGTGGCCGTGGTGGCAACCGGGAGAACCGTGATGCCAACCGGGAGGAGCGTGGAACCCAGAATCCGAAACTCTCGATGAAGTACACGGTGACGGCCGACGGACGCATGATCGTGGACGAGAAGCTCGATGTCGACGAGAATGCAGAGCAGAAGCCTCAGCTCCTGCGCTACGGCATGGAGATGCAGATGCCGGGTGAGTTCAAGAACATCGAGTTCTACGGAAAGGGACCTCAGGAGAACTATTGCGACCGCAAGGACTTTGCCAATATCGGTGTCTACAAGCAGAAGGTCAGCGAGCAGTACTGGGGATATGTACGTCCGCAGGAGTCGGGCAACAAGACTCAGGTCCGCTGGTGGAAGGTGGTCGACCTGCAGGGAAGAGGTCTACGCTTCGAGAGCAACGAGCCCATGGAATGTTCATCGCTCCCTTATCTCACCGACGACCTCTCCATTGGAGAGCAGAAAGGACAGCACCACTCTGGCGACTTGGTAGAGCGTAAGTTCGTCTCTGTCCACATCGCCCAGAAGCAGATGGGTATGGGATGTGTCAACTCATGGGGAGCATGGCCCCGTCAGGAATACCAGACCACTTATAAGGACTATCAGTTCCAGTTTGCCATCACACCTGTGAAATAACTTGGCTAATCACTTCATATATAAGGCGGCATCCTCACTGGATGCCGCCTTAGCTTTTTTTGTCCGTTCGCCCTGCCGTATGCTAGTAGAGACGCCCCGTGGGGCGTCTCCCCCTCCGGATGGCAATAAACCACAAACTACCTCGTCCGGATGGCTAAATTTCAAATCTCAAACCTCAAATTTCAAATTTCAAACCTCCACGTATTCCATTCCGAACACGTCGGCCACTGCCTTGAACGTCACCTTTCCGTCCACCACGTTCAGGCCTTTCTTCAGCGACGGGTCGTCCTTGCAGGCCTGTTTCCATCCCTTGTCGGCCAGTGCGAGTGCGTAACGTTGAGTGGCGTTGGTCAGGGCCAGGGTAGAAGTGTTGGCGATGGCACCTGGAATGTTAGCCACGCAGTAGTGTATGATTCCGTCCACGGTGTACACAGGCTCGCTGTGGGTCGTCGGACGGGAGGTCTCGAAGCAGCCGCCTTGGTCGATGGCAACGTCCACGAGCACGGTGCCAGGCTCCATCAGTTTCAGCATCTCTTTCGTGATGAGGTGGGGAGTCTTGTCTCCTGGCACGAGCACCGAACCGATGACGACATCCACGTCAGGCAGTTCCTTGCGGATGTTATGCTCAGAGGAGTAGAGCGTATGCACGTTGGAAGGCAGCTCCATCGCCAGTTGGCGCAGACGCGGCAGCGAGATGTCGGTGATGACAACCTCGGCACCCATTCCGGCTGCCATCTTGGCGGCTGCCTCTCCCACGATGCCGCCGCCCAGCACCAGCACCTTCGTCGGCTTCACGCCTGGAACGCCGCTGATGAGTTTGCCTTTCCCGCCCT
Organism: uncultured Prevotellaceae bacterium; assembly: GCA_946625675.1. Classification (GTDB taxonomy): domain Bacteria; phylum Bacteroidota; class Bacteroidia; order Bacteroidales; family Bacteroidaceae; genus UBA3839. Next base: position 33,201 of record CAMOTI010000010.1, read on the forward strand.
GGGTCTTCTGAAGATAGAACGCACCGTTCAGCGCTGCCATGCGGCCGGCCACCTCGCTCATCGGCTGAAGCAGCGGCAGGGAGCGGTCGGGCAGTTGCACCGTCTCGTAAGCCAGGCAGGTGGCACCGCTTTTTAGCATAGCGTCGAGCAACGGACGGTCGCTGGCGAAGTGGAAATAGGTGAACAGCAGCTGGCCGGGGCGAACCAGACCGTACTCGGGCTCCACTGGCTCCTTCACCTTCACGATCATGTCGCACTGGCCGTACACATCCTCTATCGTAGGCAGCAGCTTTGCGCCGGCAGCCTCATATTCGCAGTCGGCGAAGTCGCTGTTAACGCCAGCGCTTTGCTGCACATACACTTCGTGGCCGTGAGCCACCATCTCTGCAACGCCCGAGGGGGTCATGCCCACGCGGTTCTCGTTGTTTTTAATCTCTTTTGGAATTCCTACTTTCATGTTCTCTATATTTTTATGGTGTAATAAAATTTTCTGTATCAGAGCACCTCGACCGTATCGATTGTCCGCCAGTAGAGACGCCCCGTGGGGCGTCTTCAAACTAACCCCGTCACCTGTATGGACTTATCAGTAGAGACGCCCCGCGGGGCGTCTCCCCCGTCCGCAAGTAACATAAAAATCTGCTTTATAGTTCTGTACCTCGGTTCTTGATTGCATATATCGTATTACGTATCTTTTACGTCTTAGCTGTAAAGACAGATTCACTTCGCAGGATTCTGTCGCGACTTGGCATAGCTCAAGCAAGCTTGGCTCTGCTCTCGCTGCTCCAGAATCTCAT
>CAMOTI010000011.1 GCA_946625675.1 uncultured Prevotellaceae bacterium
ACTACGCGCTGTACAGCAACATGAAGGACCTCACCATTGAGACTGACAAGGATGGGACCGCTCTTATCCAGACTCAGACGGGCAACAGTGCCATGTTCCTGGAAAAACGCACCTACATCACGGGAGGTCTGCTCATGGCGATTGGAGGCGGATTGTTGGACCCCACCACAACGGGATTGATAGCCAAACACATGATACGTGTCGAAGACGGCATGCTCGTAGCCGCCGGCACCTACGGCATCAGCGGCTACTACGACATGCAGGACGGAGTCATGACCTACTATGGAGGACTGGCTATAAAAGGAGAGTCGGGCGTGTCGGCATACGGGACCCAAGCCAGCATCTCCACCCTTGGGTCCTTCTCGATGGACGAGAACATCAAGATTATTGAGCCAGAGGGAGCTGTGTTCAGCAACAAAAACTTCATGCTCGACGGCGAGATCATTAAGAATGCCAGCGTCGTCATGATGTACGTGGAGCCGGAAATCACGGGTGACGTGAACCAGGACGGCAACGTGGATATCTCCGACATCGTTGCCATTATCAACACCATTGCAGGAGACGACACCTACAAGGAGCGTGCCAACGTGAACGGCGACAGCAATGTCGACATTTCCGACATCGTGGCGGTCATCAACATCATCGCATCGAAATAGAAACGAGTTATTAGAGAGACTTTGAAATTTGAAGTTTGAGGTTTGAGATTTGAAATTTGAAATTTAGCCATCCGGACGAAACAAGAAGACGAGACGATAGTCTGCAATGAACACATAGCAATTTTTATAAAAACAATGATGGTGTGCCGGGGGGCCGACACACCATCATTGTTTTTTAAGGCGAAGATGCAGCAAGCACTTTTGTCCGTTTATCTGACGAGCACCTTCTTTACAGCCTGGCTCTTCTCCGTTTTTCCTCTGACCAGATACATTCCTGTAGGCAGGTGGAATGTTGCGGACTTGGAATTCAGGGCTCTTTTTGCTTCAACCAGTTTTCCGTCGATGGAGAAGATGTTGACGTTGGTCAGCATATCATTGCCCACCGATGTCACTCTGATGACACCTTCTTCGATTTGGGTGATGAGAATGTCGGATTCAGAGATGTTCTCCTTTGCCTTCGGAGAAGTGACGATGAGATAACGTCCATGTGAATTACCAGAGACCGTGATTGGCTCTCCTTCCGCAATCGGAATGGTAGTGTCCTCCAGCATGTCCTGCAGATAGAGCTGTCCGAAGTTGTCAGTCCCCGTGAATGTAAGCTCCGTCTCCGTGTTGTCAGAGCTGTATATGCCCAGCGGCAGGCTTGTGAGCTGACGGACCGTATTGATGGCCGCCGCGTTTCTTCCTGCCATCGTATAGACATTCGGCAGTTCATAGCTTGTGGACTCGATGAAAGTAGGCGCGTCCTCGCTGATGTCGTAGTTGTTGTCGGCATTCTCGCGTATCCTGACCACAGCGGATGTGCTTAGGCCATTTCTTGTTGCCCTGATGCAAAGCATATTGTCGTTTACGGACACCCCAAGCCTGCCTCGTGCTTTCACTCTGACTGTTTTGGTTCCGTCAGGGTCGACTGCAGAAGAATAGGTCGTCAGCTTCAAAGTTTTTGTAAGACTTTCCGTTTGTGCCTTGTTATAGAATGTGGAATCCACGGTCACGGTCGTAATTTCTTTTGAAGGAATGGCCTGGCACATCATGTCGGCCGTGAACGTAAGGTCGGTGAGCGTGTTTCCGTCAGTCTTCTTCTTGACGAAGAATCCCTGCCTTGCAGCCACAATTCCGGTCTGTCGGCTGGCAAGCTGGTCGGAGGAGATCCATGTTCCGTCATCCTCCTTCATAATCACCATCTGGTGGTCCTCAGTCATGATCCAGTACATCGGGTCGATGAGTTCGGAGTTGGCATTGAGGAATTTTTCCATGTCGAGTCCACATGGGAACGGATTGCCGACGAGGAAGAAGTTGTTGTCACTTTTCTCATTCGTGAACGTGAAGGTGAGAGGTGCCGGACTGTTCGGATTAGCCGGGTTCTTGATGTTGTCGGTGAACAGCTTGTGGTAGAACTCGTTATGGTTGATATTCGTATTCCATGCTTTCTGCGTTCCGCTGATGTCGTAATAGTCGTAGAACGTATCTTCCTTAGGAAGTCTGACAACAAGTGAGTCAGCAGGAGGATCCATATAAACGGTGATGGGCTTGATCGCAAATCCGCCATGTGAGAAGTCCACGGTGACATCGTTGTACGCCACACTCCAGTCGCCCAGGATGATGACATCGCGTATGCCGTCCTCCTTCAACTCGCTGGTACCCGCCGAGCCAGGTCCTCCATAGTTCACGCCGGAGAACTCGTCGGGCACATAGTAGATGTATGCATGCGCCTTGTCCCATCCTCTTTGGTAGATGGCCGGCTTATAGCGGTTGTTTATCTCCTCGTTGTAGGTGACGTCATGGAAATAAGTAGTCTGCTGCATTCCGTTGTCCGACGGCGCATACCATTCACCGGAATAGACAGTCTGTATAGGCGATGAGAAGAGTTGCCATCGGCTTTCGTTGCTGACGCCGTCGGTTGATCTTCCATGAGCGTAAATCTTGTATTCCATCCATACCTTGTCGTAATCCAGGAAGTGGGTGTTGAGGATTTCCCTCTCCGACTGCAATGCCAGTCCGTCGCAGTTGTTGGTGTGGAACTGCTCGCAGTAAATATTATCCGGGTCGTTCTCTTTCTTGTAAGCCAGGAGGTCGAAGTTGAGGTATTTCGAGCATGTATGTCCGTTGAGGATAGGGAATCCGTCGACATCCTCTCCGTAGTGGTACATCACGGGTGCCGCCACATTGATGCTGTCCGTGATGAGAGCATGTGTGACATAGAGCGGTACGAATCCGTTGCTGGTGGTGTTCTGCTCATTGGTCTCATAGTCGTTGAGCCCTCCCTTTCCGGCATAGAGCTCGTGACGGTCGGCACGCCGCCAGTTGTTGTCGTTGTTCCAGTCGGTGTTGCCTGCAGCACCTGTCCACACCTCATAGTCAGGGACAATCTTAATCATCATCAGGAGGTCGCCCGGGCAGGAAGTAGGCGAACTGTCGGGCACTTTCTCGATGAACGGCATCTTCAGCGTGTAGTTGTATCCTTCCCTGAACTTGAACTCAGGGTCCAGTGTGATTTTAGCGTACTTTTCGTCAGCCGGAGTGCTGATGTCTCCGTGAATGTTCACCACCGAACCAACAGTCCTCAGGTAATGTCCGGAATCAGGGTCATCGTCCTCTATCTCATAGTTGATGTCGGTTGTCTCAGACAAGTATATATTCTTGTCCTGCGGATTCTCTTTCACACCGAGCGCTCCGTCAGAAACCGTGTGTATGTCACGAAGCGGAAGTACCAGGCTTTTCCCGTTCTGAATTTCCTCTACCTGTGATTTTGAGATACGCAGACTGAGCACAGACAATTCCCCCGGATAGTTCAATCCGTCCATACCGTTTTTCAGTGTAGGTGCCTCAGAGTCGAGCTGAATGCTCATCGTCTGTGGCTTAGCGCAATACACCACGATTTGCCTTTCCGCCATGACTTGTAAGAATGCCTCATCATCGACAGGCTGAGTGGTGTAATAGATGACGCGGTCGAACTCCTCCAGCTTTTCGCCTTCCGGCGAATAATGCCACAGGGTGTCAATCATCTCCTCGTCCATAGTGATGTTCAAACTGGTCCTGTAGAGATACAGGTCAGGCCTTCCTGTTTTCGGATTGTCAGCCGTAAGCCGTTTGAGGTAGTCTATCATGTGCTGAGAGAACTCGAATTGTTCTTTGGGAACGACATCGTTGAGGTCGACGTCGCCAGGATAGAGTTCCCTGAATAGCTCTAAAGTTTCCTTCAGTGTGACGATATCGGATCCGTTTTCTGTTTGAATGGTGTCGGCCACGGTTTCGAAATTGGCTCTATTGGCATGCTGGTCAGGATTTCCGAGCCACCAGTCGTAATGCAGGTTGCTGATGGTGGTGGGTTTGCCCGCCTCATCGATGGTATATAATTTCATAGATACGGTAGGCGTCTGCCCGATGCAGGCGAACACACGGTCCGTTGCCTCCTTGGACTCGAGGTCACCGAGCATCACGTATGGTGCCGGCGAAATAAATTCCTCCTTAGCCGAACATTCGTCGAGGAGGTTGAAGAGTTCGTCCACCTGGTTCTTTTCGATATCCTCATTCGTTGCCATCTGAGATGAGAAAATCAAATAATACCTCTTACCCGGCACCCAGAGTGCATCGAAGAATTTATCGTTGAACATGAGCATCTGCGTTCCGTTCTGAACTCTCCTGTACACAGAACTTGGCGTCACTTCGGTTCCGTCTCTGAGTTTACCGATGGCATGATATATGTTGTACTCAGGCTGCACCTCGTCGTCCTGGAAATAGGTGCTGAAGGTGAAATTGTGGAAAGCCGATCTGGGCTGGTTGATGGAGTACTCACCCACGATTGAATTTCTGAATGCCTGCTTATAGAGGGCATACCTCTCCTCTTGCGTGGAAAGCTGGTTGACAGCAGCGATTTGCTGGTCGTAGATGTCGGCATCGAGCACGCCGTATGTTACAGGAACTTGGATGGCCTCTTCCTTGTTCACGGCAAAATGGGAGCCGGTTGAATTAAGAATCTGCGAGAACTCCGCATCGATGAGTGCGTGCTGCACCTCGTCTGCACACACTGGTGTGCTCATGCCCATCTGTATTTGTGGTGAGAGCACATAGACATAAATGTCGTCGAGCAGGTAGTCACCACCCGATGTAGAGAAGCAGTTGTTGTCAATGTCCAGCTCATATCGGTCGTATTGCTTGGTGATCATGAAATTGAAGTAGAACTGCTGCCATATAGCGGCTTCTCCGTCAACACCTTTGGATACGACAGTAGTACCGTCTTCTTTTCGTCCTTGGTATGAAAGTTGTCCCGGGCAATAAGAATAGAGCGTGGTCCTTGTTTCTTCTTTTGTGACGGGATCCACCATGATTCCGTCGACATTCAGGATGATACTACCTCCTGCTGTATTTCCGCTCGGGTTGTTCAGACTGCCCATCCATCCAGTACATACCAGTCTGACTCCTGTACAAGTGATATCTCCATGGAATGCGACATTGGCGACCTTACCCGGCTGCTCGGATGCATCGACATAAAAGAATCCTGCTTTGTCTCCGCTGAGTGTGGGTGTGGGTTCTCCCATAATCAAGCTGTTGAGTTCATTGATGGTCTTGAATATGCCAGATGCTCCCCACGTAGCTTTCAATTGTCGGTTTATGGAATAGCTACCCCATTGATTCTCAATCCAATTATTGTCGCCACCATCTTTTGGTGCTGCGTAGTAATCGTAGAAATAGGTGGTTTTGGAGAATGAAAGCGGTGTTGACGAGGTGTTGATGGTCGATATAGGATTGTTATGGTGTCCCTTATGGTAGAAAGCGCCCTTAGGTGTGACAAATGGCTGATTGGCCGGGAAGTCGAAGTCGATACGGGCTGTCGGCTCTCCATAGGTCTCCATCATCGCATAGGGCGAACGGTCATTCTTCCAGTTTCCTTCATCGGTCTTGCCGAGTACATCTGTATATGGCAATACCGTCTCTCCATCGAAATAAATGAGATATTTCGCGATGTTGTACGTGTAATCGCCATCCACGGCCCTGACGTAGATGTAAGCCGAATCACCCTGTGCAATGTTCACGCCGTTGGTTTTCGGATAGAGGAATTGCAAGAACCTGGATCGGTTATTGGCGTTGACACTTCTCAATTTTTGATTTACGGTAATCCCGGCCGGATTGGAACCTAATGAGACGATACATTTGTTATAATCCAGCTGTGTGAGGTTGTCTTCACTCCAACTGCCTGGTGCCGCCTTGTAATAGAAATAGTTCTCCACTTCGTTCTCCAGTCCGAGGAGCTCGGCTGATGTGAATCCCACAGACTGCTTGGGATAATGCACGATCTTTTCCTCCAGCCAAGTGTCGCCTGTACATTCTGACAGTTTCTTGGCGATGATGTTTGCGTCGTGTAGCTCATAGATGACACGGATGTTGAGGGAGGGTTCCACGATGTCACCTTTGTCCCATGTGCCTTCCTTATATTCGTAGTCCGTGAATCGTGACAAGTCGGTTGCAAGCACATAGGTGCAATCCTCCTCATAAGTTGTAGGCAGTTTCACCGTGATTGAGGCATTCAATTGTCCGCCTGTGACAGATTTCACATGGCTTCCCATCACATGTCCTTCCGGATAAAGCAGACTTTTGTTGTTCAGGTCCACCACATTGCGGTCGACAGGTCCTTCCGTCTCGTAGTTGTACCAACGCTGGTAGTATCCATTATAAACACTTCCGGTTGTTCCCTGGATAGTAGGTAGATAGAGTTCTCTGTTCACCCCACGTTTCAGGTATTTGTCGACTCTGAAGACCGATACGTTCTGTATCGAGTCTCCGGTAAACTCGTTGGTGAGCCACCCCTGGTCTTTCTGCAGGAATACCGTCCCGTCGTTATCCCTGGCGTAGTCTATCAGATAATTCTCCTTGTGGATGATGTGTGGCTGTTCAATCAGGTTCGATTCCTCCTGCACAGCAACAAGCTTGATGAGATTGCCGTCAGCCTCATTCCCTTGACTGGACACGGCACTGCCCTGCTTCGCGTCTGTGAACATTGCTTCCTGGTTGTTGTTTACGGCGGTACGCTTGATAACTAACTTGTTGGCACTGGTCCTGACAAACTTAAAGTTTTCAGCTTCATTCACCTCCTCAGTTGCCACAAAAGTTTTCTTTGTGCTGTCGTATTTGAGATAGAATCCGTTGTAATTTTTTATTTTAAAACTGGTGAATCCATCTCCTACAAAAGCCCAGGTTCCCGTTTTCAGATTTGGGAAAGACTGTGTGAAGCTGGTAGAGAAATCATTGTCGTCAATTACCCAATACTGGTTCTTGCCTTCGTTCGTCACATACAGCTGACTTTTCTCAAACTGAATCTGATACCAGTGAGGGGTGGCTTCGTCGGTCGTCATCATGCACGGGTTGAACAAATTGCCATTGCCCGTCGACTTTGTGATATTCAGTGACACATTGTCGTCATTAATCCCAGCTCGCCTAACGAAGTCATTAAAATTTTCGCTGTTTTCTGCTAAATATTCGTTCCCGTTTTTAATTTTCCATACACCTCCCAGTCCGGCAACCATTTGGAATGTGGTTGCCTGAGTCTCGTCTTTTGTCCCGACATACCGGTTTCCGTTCCACATCAGGTAAAACCCTTCCTTATTGACCATCTTGAATGCCTGTGCATTGCCCACGAATTGCCACTGCGTCGCTTTCACGGTAGTAACATTGGACAGGAAAGCGCCGGAATCATAGCCATACTCGGCCAGATAGTTTTTGCCATACTCGAACTGTATGTTGTACCACACATTTGTGTTGACATTGCCGTTGCGATACAGAATCTCAGGATAGTCATCGTGCAACACACCAGTAGAAGGCTCGAAACTCACGTAGTTTCGTGCGTGACAGTTATTGTTTGTCGCGATAATCGCATTGACATTGTCGTTAGTGAGAGAGAGGGATTTTCCGGTCTTATAATCGGATCCGTCACCAACGAGCTTAATCTCGAAGTATTTTCCCGCACGCATGATGATTTGGAACGAGGTGGCGTCGGCCTCGTCCTCAGTCTTGATATAGTGTGTTCCATCGAACTTCACATAATATCCTTTGTCGTTCAGGAGTTTCACGTTGTCGAGGCTCTCTCCGACGAGCTGCCATCTTGTACCAGCCAATTTTGCGTCGTTTTGCGTGTAAGCACCTGCTTCATTGTCGTCGCGCAAGGTAACAAATTTGTTGTTCCGTTTGAATTGTATGCTGTAACGTGCTGCTCCGTCTTGTGCTGATGTTTTCGGGCAAAAAAGGTCGGAATAGATGTTGTGTACGTCTATTTTCTCAAACGAGACAAAATTATTGAAACTATTGTTACTGCCGCCCTTGATTGGAGAGAACAAAGCAGTGCCGCTTGGAGCTACGTTTCCTCCATTGTTGCCTACGTCCGCCCTTTTTATCTCAAAAATGCCGTTGTTGTTGACAATCAGCTTGAAGGTCATACTCTTC
>CAMOTI010000012.1 GCA_946625675.1 uncultured Prevotellaceae bacterium
TCATCCTCCTCGGTCTCAGGCACAAGTGAAGGCTCTTTGAACTGAACGAATGGGCGCATACGCTGATAGTAGTTCTTCACACGTCTGTTGGCATTGTGGGCATCACTGCCGGCACCTCCAGCCAGTTTGTCGATCTCTGGGGTCAGTCCGGGATGGATTGTCATGCCGAACGCTTCGGAGAATGCTTCGTATAGTTCCAAAGGACCGTCTTTTCTGGCTTGTTCTCCAAGGGGGGTGTTACGTTGCTGCTTTCCCCACTGATAATAATAGAAATCATTGCAAAATGCAGGGTCGGTCACTTCAAGTGGCTCCGGCAGAAACAAAGTGCCGTCCGGACGTGTTGCATCCGTGAGGAATGGATCGGGATAGGTGACAACTGGTTGCGCCTGTACAATGACATTACAGAGTATGATAGCAACACAAGCAATCCACATCCTCATCCGTTCTACAGAAATCTTGTAATTCATAAAGTTATAATTTTAAAATAAAAATAATAGAGATTCATTTTTAGTATCATTCAAGCGTGTCTTGACCTGTTTTTATGTCATTTCTAATGCTTCGGAATGATGGTGAAACTAAGTGGAAAAATATGCTGTCTCGTTTAGGTAAAAGCGAAAATATAAGAAAACGAAAAATCAGGACAAAAGTTCTTGGGGAATTTTTGTCCTGGATATGTCGTAGAGTCGGTTGTATCAGCTGAGGTGTTGCTCACGGTATTCTTTCGGTGACATGCCCGTGGCGTTCTTGAAATAGCGGCTGAAAATGGACTGGTCAGGGAATCCCAGCTTGTGGGAGATTTGCTGCACGGTCAGATGGTCGTGGTTGCGCAGCAAGGCCTTGGCCTGGATGATCACGTGGCTCGTGATCCATTCCAGCGCACTGATGTTCGTCAGCTGCTTGATTACCGTGGAGAAATGCTTTGGAGTCAGGTTGAACATGCTGGCATAGAAATGCACCTCGCGGCTCTCTGTGTGGTGGTCGATGATGGCCTGGTAGAAGCGGGCGAACAAGTCTTCGCGCTGCGAGGGCTGGTGGTCCTCTATGCCGTTTTCGCGGCGGTATTCCTGAAGCAGGTCGAACAGGACTTCCAGCTGATGGCCTATCATGTCCATGCGCTTGTGGCTCGTCGTCTCGCTCACGGATTTCAGTAGCAGCAGCAAGTTGTGGATTGTGGCGAACTGGTCTTCGTTCAACGGCACTTCCTGCTTGAAGATGTAGTGATGCACATCACGGTAGGTGGAAGGGAAGCGGCGTTTCAGCTCGTTCTGGAATTCCGGCGACATCACCACCATGATGGCGCGGTAGTCGTTGGAATGCTCGTGGAAATAGTGGATGTGGTGATGCATCAACACAGCCAGGTTGTGGGGCTGGAAAAACACGGGGCGCATGTCGCACTCGGCTTTCACCCAACCAGAGAGATTAAGTACTATTACGGTGTAGGGTGTGGAAAATGCCTCTTCGTATGCTGGTAATTCTCGAAGATCCTCATAAACCACAAGACCGCGCTCCTCTATCAGCGAGGAATCGGTCGCAAACGGATGGTGGGTTGGTTCTGTTATCATTTTTTTCGCTTTTTGCAAAAATACGAAAAAATTTGCTTTTTTGGGAAAAAATTAAAACCTTTTGAAAAATATTACTGAAAATTTGTTATATTTTTATGGAGTTTTATCCCAAAATGAGTCAATTTGTAAACTCTATTTTACAATTAGCCATTTTTTACGCATTGAATTGTTTGCTCATGGGCAAATCTTCTTTTCCACGTCGACTGAAAATCCATAACCCTATGAATGTCAGCAGCCCATTCAGCATCAGCATCTCGTAGCCGAATTTGTAGCCGGTCAGGCGGAGGGTCAGCACGTCGGTCAGATAGCACACCACGGGGGAGACAATGGCCACGACTGGCAGAAGACGGGCAGAAGGTATCCGCTTCGTGAACATGCCGAAGACAAATAGTCCGAGGAGCGGGCCGTAGGTGTATCCGGCTATCGTGTAGATGGCGTCGATGACGCTCGGGTTGTCGAGGGCACGGAAGGCCAGGATGAACAGGACAAACACACCAATCATGCATATATGGACAAACTTGCGGACTTTCTCACGTCGCTCATAATATTTGCTTTCTGGATTCTCCACTTCCAGCAAGTCGATGCAGAAACTGGTGGTCAGCGAGGTCAGCGCTGAGTCGGCACTCGAGAAAGCGGCGGCGATGATGCCCACAGTAAAAAACACCAGCACGGTGTCGCCCATCACGCCACTGGCCACAAAGTCGGGTAGGAGCGAGTCTCCTTTTGCAGGAAGGGCCATTCCGTTTTGCTGGTAGAGGTAGGTCAGCAACAGGCCTAACGACAAGAACAGGAAATTCACGGGGGTGAACAGCATGCCGTAGAAGCACATGTCCTTCTGGCTGCTTCTTAGGTCTTTGCACGACAGGTTTTTCTGCATCATGTCCTGGTCGAGACCGGTCATCACGATTGTGATGAACACGCCGCTGAGAAACTGTTTCACGAAATGCTGCTTCGAACTCCAGTCGCTGAACTCGAATATGCGGCTGTGGGGGTCTGCCCACACTTTTCCCATGGCATCCCATAAGCCCAAGCCCAGCATGTCGCTTGCTTTCAGCAGAATCAACACCAGCGCGCCTATCAGGCACAACGTCTGCAGAAAGTCCGTCCACACGATGGCTTTGATGCCGGTGATGCGCGTGTAGAGCCATATTAGCAGCAGCGTCACCAGCACGATCACCACGAACGGCACATGGAGCGTGCCGCCGCCAATCGAGAACTGGGAGTTGAACGTGTACTGCTGGAGAATGAAGCAGACGAGATAGAGGCGTGCTGCGGCTCCTGTCAGTTTTGAAAGCAGGAAAAAACTGGCGCCCGTCTTGCGGCCGCTCCGCCCGAAGCGCGTGCCCAGATAGCTGTAGATGGAGGTCAGGTTATACTTGTAGTAGAGCGGGAGCAGGACGAACGATATGATCAGATAGCCCACGAAAAAGCCCAGGCACATCTGCATGTAAGTCATGTCGCCCTGCATCACCATGCCGGGCACACTCACAAAGGTCACGCCAGACAATGAAGCTCCAACCATGCCTATCGCCACAATCGGCCAGGGCGACTGGCGGTTTCCACGGAAAAACGCGTCGTTGCCACCCTTGCCCGTCAGCCATGAGATGAGCAGCAGCAACAGGAAATAAACGCCGATGGTAATGATGATTGTCATCCTGAATTATTGGTTATGTCTGTTATTATGGTGCAAAGTATGATGTATGCTTTTATCATGCAAAGTTACAACTTATTTGTCACTTTTGTCCATTTTTACCCAATATTTCTTAGTTGTCACAATTTTTATTCTCCTTTGTCGTGCTTTTTTCACCCATTTTTTATATATTTGCTTTCAGTTTCTAAAATCGTTTAATTACGAAATATCCAAATAAATCGTCAATCGTAAATATCAACCATGTTTCGTTTCGTTTCTACTCTCATTTTTATGCTTGCGGCTCTCACGGGGAATGCCGCCACAATCGAAGTCAATGATTTCAAGTATGCCGGACCTTTCAGCATGAGAAGGCCAGTCCTTATGGACTCGCTCGATATCAACGGAAAGCCGTTCTCAAACTCCTCGGTGCTCGATTTCTATCTCGACACCGATCAGGTGTGGCAGGGACGTGACATCAAGACGGAGGCGCTGCCTAAGAAGTCGGCCGAATTGCAGGTCCATCTCATCGCATTCCGATTCTCTAACGCGCAATATCAGAAGGTGGAAATCGTGCCCAAGGGGATGATGCATTTCCATCTCTTTGTCGACGGGAAGAAGACGGACGGGAAGTCCGTAGAGCTGACGCCGGCTGTGCACGACGTGGTTGTCAAGTATATCACCGACACAAGCGAGCCCCTGCCGATGTGGGGAGTGAAAATCAATGCCGACAATGTTGACGGAATCGCAGTGGAGCCTACACAGGGCAAACGGGACTACCAGCTCTCCGACGTGCTGCATTGCTGGAGATTCAACAAAGCACTTATCTCGCCCGACGGCAACTACCTCATCGCCGGCTATTCCACCACCCAAAAGGACGGAAAGAACATCTCAAAGACTCTGGTGAGAAACCTGCATAGCGGCCAGACCATCGACCTCAAGCCGGGTGCCGTTTGGATGCCCAAGTCCAACCGCTATTATTATCTGCGCACCATCGACGACAACCGTTCGCTCGTTGCGGTCAACCCGCTCAACCATGAGGAGCAGGTGCTGGCCGAGCATCTGCCAGATGGCAATTTCACGATGTCGCCATCGGAGGATTATCTCGTCTTCTCCAAAGTGACGGCCGGACCGAAGCGCGACAAGGACGTCTATCTCGTCGTTGAGCCCGACGACAGGCAGCCCAACTGGAGAAATAAAGTGTCGCTTCAGTTGTTCGACCTCAAGACGGGCATGCTCCAGCCGCTCACCTTCGGCAACCATAGTACCCGTCTCTGCGACATATCGGCCGACGGAAAGAAAATCCTGGTGTATAAGTCGCAGAACAGGCTGGGAAAACGCCCTACTACAGTATCCTCACTCTATGTCATCGATAAAGACTCCTATCAGGTGGAAACCATCTTCGAGGAAGACGGATTCTTCAACGACGCATGCTTCTCGCCCGATGCCACGCAGATTCTGCTTACCGGATCGCCTGAGGCATTCGGTGGGGTGGGCAACATCCTGCCGGAGGGTACGACGCCAAGCATGTACGACTACCAGATTTTTATCATGGACCTGCGGACAAAGAACGTCAAGCCCATGACCCGTGATTTCAATCCGGCTGTGGAGTCGGCGGCATGGAGCAAGGCCGACGGCATGATTTACTTCACGGCCAACGACAAGGACTGTCTCTTCCTCTTCCAGATGGACCCCAAGTCAGGAAAAATCAGCAGGGTTGAGGTGCCGGAGGATATGGTCAACCGCTTCAGCTGCGCTGCAGCCGCCCAGAAAATCGCATGCTACGGACAGAGCGCGTCCAACTCTGACCGCCTCTACATCGTCGACACGAAGAAAAAGAAGACCGAGCTCGTGGAAGATCTCAGCAAGGAGACGCTCAAAAACATCCAGCTGGGGGAATGCCGGCCTTGGAATTATGTTAACGAGCGGGGCGACACCATTTGCTGCCGCTTCTACCTCCCTCCTCATTTCAATCAGGCACAATCCTATCCGATGATTGTCAACTACTACGGAGGATGTTCTCCCACCAGCAGGAACTTCGAGAGCCGCTATCCTCATCATGCCTATGCGGCACAGGGATATGTCGTGCTTGTGGTCAATCCCAGCGGTGCGGCCGGATTCGGGCAGGAGTTCTCGTCGCGACATGTCAATACGGCAGGCCAGGGCGTGGCTGAGGATATCATCGGCGCCACCACCGCCTTCACGAAGGAGCATCAGTTTGTCGACGCAAATAAAATCGGATGTATCGGTGCCAGCTATGGCGGATTCATGACCCAGTACCTGCAGACTCGTACCGACATCTTCGCTGCCGCCATCTCGCATGCCGGCATCAGCGACCACACCAGCTATTGGGGTGAGGGATTCTGGGGATACAGCTATAGCGAGGTGTCTATGGCCAACAGCTTTCCTTGGACCCACCGTCAGCTCTATGTCGACCAAAGCCCCCTCTTCAATGCCGACAAGGTGAACACGCCCATCCTCTTCCTCCATGGCACAGACGACACAAACGTGCCGGTGGGCGAGAGCATACAGATGTTCACTGCCCTCAAACTCCTCGGAAAGGAGACGGCCATGGTCCTCGTGGAAGGTCAGGACCACCATATTCTCGACTACAACAAACGTATCAAATGGCAGAACACCATCTTCGCCTGGTTTGCCAAATACCTCAAGAACGACTCCTCCTGGTGGAATGCCATCTATAAGGAGCCGAATCTGTAATCAGCAGTTTTTTCAGTTGGCTGGGGATGTCATGTTTGTCGGACTTGTCGGACTTGTCAGACTTGTCGGACTTGTCGGACTTGTCTGACAGGTCCGACCAGTCAGACAAATCTGATTACTCCGATTCCTCCGATTCCTCCGCCCCTCTCTTCCTAATGCATTTCCTTCTCTTCGTAATATCCGTTGTGTGCCTTGATATATGCCACTAATTGGCTGAATATAGGGTCTTGGCACACGATTTTAGGATTGCCTACCATGATGAGGTGCTCCTGCGCGCGGGTCATCGCCACGTTCAGCTTGCGGTCCACGACGGTACCGTCGTAGTCTGTAAACACGTTGCCGGTGAGGAAACGCAGTTGGTGGCGCTTCTGGATGGTGAATCCATAGATGATATATTTTCGCTGACTGCCTTGGAACCTTTCCACTGTGTCTATGGTCACGTCAGCCAAGGCCGGGATTTTACATTCGCTGACCACAGCACGTATGGTGGCTATCTGGTTGCGGTATGGCACAATCACGCCGACTGTGGATGAGGGGTCGAACGAAGGACCCTCTATCTTGTAGATGCGTTCCAACAGATTGGCTATCAGCATTGCCTCCTTCGTGTTCGATTTGTCGGAGCGTGGGCACTCGGCTCCTGCCACGCTGATGAATGTCAGACGGCGTGTGCGCAGCATGCGCTTCATGGGGTCGGAAGTGTCCACGTCGGCAGGCAGTTCTGACTTCTGATGGGCCAATGGCACGGTCTCCAGTTCCCCGTTGTAGAACATCTTGTTAGGGAAAGCGGCGATTTCAGGATGCATCCGACCGTGTTTCGTCAGCTTTCCCACCACTTCATCGTCACCTTCATACTGCTTCAGCAGACGCTCGAACAACGACTGGCGGCAGTTGGTCAGCTTAATCTGCTGCAGCTCCTGCTCCATCACTTCTGAACTTTCGGCCGGCTGCTGCACCACGGCAGGCAGCTGCTTGTGGTCGCCGATAAGCACAAACTTGTCGATGGTGGGGATGTGGTCGGCCGACTGGCAGCTCAGCAGGCCCAGCAGGTGGGACTCCAGCAGCTGGGATGCCTCGTCGATGATGGCGAGGGAGAAGTGCTGCTTGCTCAGATATTGGAGCTGGCCGTTGAAGGCGTGTACTGTCCCGACTATCACCCGGTAGTTCTCGATGGTGTAAATCAGGGAGTGCAGGTTGGCACATCCCCGGCTCACCATGTTGATGTGGTGGTCTATATAAGACTTATCGCACGACAGCTCGCTGCCTATACGCAGGAAGTCGATGCCTTCGGCCAGCAGCTTGCTGCACATCTCGTCGACGGCGCGGTTCGTGTAAGCCATCAGCAGCACGCGGCTGCCGGGTTCCAGCAATTCTTCTCTTAGTGTGTTCAGCATTCCGAAGGATGTTTTCCCCGTGCCGGGCGGACCTATGATCAGGAACAGCTCGCGCGCTTGCTTCACTCTGAGCGACAAATCGTTGAATTCTTTGTAGTCGCCTTTGAGCCGCAGGCTGTGGTCCACTTCCGGCGGACGTTGCAGCAACAGGAGGTCGCGCCGCTGCTGGGGAGCCGACAGGAATGAATATACGTTGCTGTAGGCCGAGCTGAAAGATGCCTCCATGAAGTCTGCTTCCATCGCCCATAACATGTCTTTATAATAGTCGAAGATACGGCTGTCGGACTGGGGTGCACGCAGACGGACGGTCACGCTGTCTTTGTCCATGCTTTTCAGTGTGCCGCGTATCACCATCGTAGTTCTCAGGTCGGGTTCGCCGGTCGGGGAGTAGGGATGGATCACCACCACGTCGCTCACTCGTAAGTTGGTGATGTAGCGCGACTCCTTGTTGGAGAGTTCAAAACGGACTTCGTCGATGCGCTGGCTCCGTGCCTCGTAAGGGATGTCGAGCGTCAGACCCGTCAGTATCTCGCCGCACTGTTCCTTCTCCTCCACGCTCAGCTGCCAGGTGCTGGCGAAGCCGGATGCCTCTTTGTCGCGGTTGCCCAGCTTGCTCACCACATGCTCCTCGCCCACGAATTTCAGCATCCGCAGGCAGTAGGCGCGCTCCAGTGGGCTGCAAGAGCGGATGGGCAGCAGGATGTCATTGAGTTGGGGAAGGATATATTGATTCCAGAACTTGTCTTTCATCTGCTTTTCTTTCAGCTGGCTGGGTGTCAGTGTTGTCAGGATCGAATAGCCCTCGTCGCGGAAACGGACGATATCGTTCCAAGCCAGTTCGTTGCGGATTTTCAGCGCGTTGAACAGCCACTGCGGCCGGGATTGCAGCTCCACGATCCCTTCCTTGTATTTCGAGTAGAGGAGGAAGGGGCGGAGTTCTTGGTTGTTCTGCTCATATTCTTTCCTGAAGTTGTAGCGTAGCACGGCCATGTAGAGCAGAAGCTGGATGATGTTGTCCAGTTTCGGTGTGGGAATGATGAAGTTGTTGAACGGAAACTCGCCCTTGCCCGATTTCTGCTCCAGCAGCACCTTCATGTCGAGCTGTAGATAGTCCATACGTCCTTGCAGTCCCAGCATCTCGCTGAAAAAGGACGGCTCCACGATGCCGTTTTTTGTGTCGAAATTCCTGATTTCCTGTGGAAGGATCTGATGGATGGCATGCTGGATGTTCACCTGCTGGTCGCGGGCTTGCTTGTGAAAGTCCGCACTGTCGAAATCCTCGGCCGCTATGATTTTCATCGCATAATAGGAGAAGAATTCTTTTGCGCTTTCGGTATAGCTGCGTGTCTGAGAGTCGCGTATGCTCTCGTCGAGCAGCTGGCTGGCCATGTTTCCGAGCAGCATGGGGGAGGTGGTCTCTTTCTTTCCCATCCTGTTCATTAGGCCCACTAATGCGGAGTCGGCATAACTTCCGAAGCAGTTGGCTATGGTCGTTATGTCTATCAGGTAGTCGGGCTCGAAAATCCACAGTTCAGGGTAGATGATGCCGTCGTCGTGCTTGTACGGCCTTACAAGATTGAACTGTGCTCCTTCGTAGAAAAGTCCCTTGAGATAGCCTCGGTCGTAGTTGTAGGCTTTGTTCCCGTGGCTGTAGCACACTTTCAGCTCTTCGTTGCCAGTGCTCTCCGAATGGCAGTAGGCGTAGTCGTCGTCCCAGTGCACCACGATCACGCGTATGTATTCGCCCAGACGGACGGATGGGGCCATGCTGGCCTGCTTCGTTGGATAATGTGCGGTCAGCTCCGTGGGTACGGGTTCGCCGGTCAGCAGCGACAGGAATTCGCAGAGGTTGCGCAGATCCATTTTGTAGTGGTCTTTCAGTTCTGTCTCGCTCTTGCTGTGGCGCTGCTTGAAGTATTGGCGTGTGTCGTTGATGGCCATCCATAGTTGCTTTGGAGCTTTACGTTCTTTCAGAAGGTGGTCCGTCTTGGCAAATGTACCGCTCAGCGAAATCCTGATGCCCCGCATGAAGTCGTTCAGACTGCGCATATACACGCTGTTCATCACCATGTACAAGGTCTTGTAGTCCGGCGCGTTCTTCACTGCCGATTTCAGTTCATCGAAATAGTCTGTCTGCTGCATTTTTTTTCGTGTTTCTATGTTGCTAAGGCGTCTGTTTGACGGCATCAAAAATCGCTTCTAAATCCTTGTTTTGGTCTTCCTCTTTGTTCAATATGGCATCACCTCTTTCTCCTCCCATGCCTTTAATGGCATCCAAATACTCTTTTCTCTTGATAATTTGTATTTTGTAGAATGAAGTAAAGATGATAACCGCTGCCTTGTAGATGGCAAAAAGGAAGGCCGCAAGATACAGGTAAGGTATGACTTTTTGCCATTCCTGCTGGGTGTTGGCGATTATACCGTAGACCATCATAATCACAACAAGGACAATAGCTAATGCTGCAATTACCCAAACTATCTTCTCTATTATTTTGAAAAACTTCACCATAATTTATGCGCTATACAAGAATGATTATAAATCCAAGCTGTCCTCTTTGAGTAAG
>CAMOTI010000013.1 GCA_946625675.1 uncultured Prevotellaceae bacterium
TACACTCCTGCGGGATAAGGGATGAGGCTGACAACTGTCCGTGGGGCGGCTGGAGCAATGGTGTGCAGGTGCTGGCCGGAGACACTGTAGTGAGAGACGGAGCACCGGTCTATGGACTTGAGCCCGTTGACTTGCACCACGACAGACTGGGCGGAATTGTCCACCGTCACATTGACTCTCCCAGTCATTTTCCCATATCCACCTCCAAGTCCTTCCCCTGGTAAGTCACCTTTGCACGGCCACTCTTACAGGAGTGGATATACTCATATTTCACGGGAAGCACCACCTCCCCCGATTTGCTGACAAGCCCATACAGGCGGTTCTGCTCCACCCGCATCAGACCGTCGTACGTGGTGGAGACATTATAGATATAGTCGTAGGCAACCGGCAAAACCACTTGGCCGTTCTTGTTGACCAGACCCAGTTTCTTCCCCTTCTCCACCTTCATCAACCCTCCGTATGAGGAGGAAAAGCTGTAAAGATAGTCGTATTCCACAGGAAGCACAACCCTGCCCTGCTCGTCCAGCAGCCCGTACTTGCCGTCCTGCTCCACCTTCATCATGTCGCCATACGACGTGGAGAAACTGTAAAGATAGTCGTAGACAGGCGGTACCACCTCATGCCCGGCCTTGTCTATAAGCCCGTACTTCCCGCCTTGCTCCACCTTCGCCATACCCCTGTAGGACGACGAATAACTGTAGACATAGTCATAGCGCGAATGGGCATCCGCGTGCCGGCCTGACGCATCGTCCGAATCTGGCAAGTCATTGGATGGATCCGCATCAGAAAGGTCGTTGGCCGACGACTGGCGGACGGGATTCGTCCGCCGGACTTCCACCGTCGTGGCATGGTCTTCCTCCTGCTTGTTTTTCCATATTTTGACACCTGCGTATGCAATTACGGCAATCAGACAGACAAGCAAGGCAAAAAACAAGCCGTTGTTTCCCTTTTTCGGACGCTGGGCAGAGGAGCCTGAGGGGTTGGAGGCAGAAGAAGAAGAGCCACCGCCGCGTCCGGATTTCTGATAGCTGGAGTCTCCGTTCGTGTCTTTCTGATAGTGGCTGCCAGGTTGATTGTTCTCCGTCACGGTTGTCTCAGCGACATTGTCCCCAACAAGCCGATAATCCACGGTGTCGGTCATGCGCAGGCCATAAGCCAGGCACTGAAAACAAAAGAGGACATACCGACTCTCAAACCCATCTCGACGCACAATCTTGCCGGCGGACTCGCTGACAAAGACTTGCCAGTCTGTGGCATGAGTCCGGAGGTCGGCCAGCCCGCGGGCATAACCTCCCGACACGATGCCCTTCAGCACATGGCGCAGCAACGGGGGATTGAACACCGAAAAATCAGACAAGAAATTAATCAATTTCTCGTCTGAATAAATTGCGGAGGTGTGGGTGTCCACCAGCTGGCGCAATGCGATATGGAGGGGAGAGGGGGTCAAGTGAATAGTGAAAAGTGAATAGTAATAACACACGGATTGGCCGCGCTTCGCCGGCCTGATGTGCGGACGAGGACGTCCACAACCCCAGTGCAGACGGGAACTCGCGAAATCACGAAACCTCGGAATCACTTGCGGGAGCGGGCTCAGACTCAGGGGTTGGCTCCACCTCAGACTCTGAAGCTGGCACCAAGGTTGGCATTTCTTCAGGTTCCGAGCTTGGCATTTGCTCAGCTTCCGGAGTTGACTCACCCTCTGAAGCAGGAGGAGGATTCAGCTCATCTTTTGGCTTGTCATCCTTTTCTTCAGTAGCCATCTCTTCTTTTGCCTGCTCGATGATCTCGCTGTAGTCAGGCAGAGGAGGCAGCTCGTCGTGCGACATGGACTGGTGCTCCTTGGCCAGGAACGCAATCTTACCACTGAGGATTTCGAGGCGGTCAGACGCCTTCACCAGGTCCTTGCAAGCATAGTCCAGCTCAATCGAAGCCTTCTTGCGGTCGGCATCCCATCGGTGGATGCTCTTTTCGAGCGACTGCTTCTTCTCTGTCAGCTTCTTTATACGTTCGGCCTGTTCCTCCGCCTGCACGTCCATATAGTCCATCTGGAACTTGATGAACGGACCGATGTTAGTCTGCACGTCTACGTTGTTGTACACGACAGCCACGGAGCAATCGTCCTGGCTGCCGATACGAGAGATGATGGGAAGGTCGTCCCTGAGCTGCTGCAAGGCGGCATTCCTTCCGTCCTTGGCGATGATCTTGAGAATCTCAACATAGAAGTTGGCGATGTTCTCCATCTCGCCGTAGGTGTCGTCGATGCCGTCGCTGCCCAGGAAGACCGCCACAGGCATGGAAGTCTGGTTGCCATAGCAGTAACGGAATTCGTTGATGGCGTCGGAGTCGCATATAGACGTGGTCTTGTTGAGGAAGCATCGGTCGTCCCAGGGAATGGGTTCGTCCCACACCTTGTGCTCGCCATGGAAGTTGACTTCCTTATGGAACGATATGCATTTGCCGTCTCCGAGATGGAATGCAAACCAATAGTCGTAGGTCTGCACATACGCCATAAGCGTGCATCCATATTGCTTGTTGAGCGTGGACTCGGCAGGGGGCAGGCTTAGGTTCTTGTGAAACTCCTCGAGATATTTCTGCGGCACGTGCTCCTCTTCCCACTCTGTGAGGGGAAATTCATGGGCATGCTTGTCAATCCGCTCGTTCCAGAGCGTGATGATGGACGAGAACATCTGACGGAATTTCACGTCGAGCGCAGTGAGTTTCTTGTCGTTGCCAGTAACCACACCCTCTGACGTATAAGCACTGTCCTTGAAATACTTCAATTCGGTGTGCTCCACGAAGTCCTTCACCACCTCCACGATCACCTCCGTCGCCGTCTTCGAACCCACGTCGCTGCGGAAATAGCGCTCGCCTCCATGCCCGTCGCACACGACGGCAATGGCCAGTCCGTCCTCAACACTGCTGAACGAATAGTCCTGACACGGCTTGCCCGAGTCCTTATGACTCTCACCCAGACAATGGATATTTATACTTTCAATCATAAGAAACTTTGAAATTTGAAATTTGAGGTTTGAAATTTAGAAATCTCAAACCTCAAATTTCAAAAACGCAAAAAAATTAGTCCCAGTAGTCATCGGTTGCCTGTGAAGGGTCGGCAGCGGTGTTGGCACCATCCACATTGTCAATCTGATTCTTGATTTCCTCAACCACCTGATCCTGCTTTGTTGCGTCGGTGGCAGACGTGCTCTTGCTGCCAATCTGAGAGGAAGTGACTGCCACGATACGGATAATCTGCTTCAAGGCCTCGATGTTGTGTACCTCGATGACAGCCTCCAGGTTGCCTGTGAATTTCTTCAGCTCGTCCTTGTCGCAGTCGTCGCCGATGGCGATGGCAATCTTTATGGCAGCCTTGAACCAGTTGTTCAGTTTCAACTTCTCGATGCCCTTGTCGTAGTCGTCGGTGGCACCACCGTCGGACAGGAGAATCACCACCGGAGCATAACTGCCACTGGCCGACTTCATGAATCCGTCGCGGTGAAGCACCTTCTCCAGCTGTATGCAGGCCTCGCCAAGCGAAGTGAGACCGCCTGCGCTCTGGTCCTGCCAGATGAAGTCGCTTGCGCTCTTAGGCTCGTCGTACAGCCAGCTCGTACCGCTGGAGAACTGCAGGGCAGCCACCTTGATCTCGGCGTCGGGGTTTGTGTTCGAAATCTCACTGATCATCGGCATGATGTTTGTGATTGCATCGTTGAGTGCACCAATTTTGTTGCCGCTCATACTTCCGGAGGTGTCAGCCAGAAAGAAGAGGGTCATCGTTCTGCGTGGAACGCTTTCTACATCTATTAAGCTCATAATATTTTAGTTTTTAGTTATTTAGTTTAAAGTTGAGAGTTTAGAGTTTAGAGGGAAGTTAGAGATTCTAGAGGGGCTAGAGATTCTAGACTTTCTAGAGATTCTAGAATTAGTGGGTAGGCGGAGTAACTATAAACCTCAAATCTCAGTTTTCGTGCAAGCGAATACAAAGCCAAGCTTGCTTGAGCTTTGTTGAGCGCAGCCGAAAATCATGTCAATAAAGTTCAAAGTCACTTGACTTCCGCTTTTGCGTTGGGAGCCCCTTCGATGCTGGTGCCGAAGGAGATTTTCAGTCCTGGACGGGTTGGCAGGCAGTCGTTGACATTCACCTGACGGATTTTTCCGCTTGGTGTCTCCACGTTCCAGCTGCTGGTCGACACGTTCTGCAGCATCATCTCGCCGGTGCTGCTCGTCTGAACCTTGATGTCAGGCTTGTTGTCCATATCAATAAACAGGCACGTCCCCGGCGTGAGCACCATCGAACGGTCACCCATCACTAGTCGGCGGGTAATGTCGAACTGAGCACCACACTCGACACATTTCCCTGTGGTCTGAGAACCGTCGACAAAAGTCTCCTGACGGCACTTCGGACATATCACGAGCGTGTCGCGCACCTTGGCTATGACTTTCTCCCACTCCTGCTCCACCATTCGAGTCGTGGGGTTCTTCAGCTTCTCCTGGCTCAGCTGATCAATGAAGGTGTCGCGAAGCAACTTCGGGAACGCCGGCCAGCGACGGATCACATTCGTGTGGACGCCACGAACCGGCAGGTTCGTGTTATTCTGACTATCGTAGATAAACAGTGCCTCACTGCCATAGAATTTCTTCTCGTTTCCTTCCGTCATGCACGGACATGCAGCCACGCGTGCGCCCTCGAGGGGATGGTTAAGGTAGATAAGCATGAAGAGCAGGATGCTCAGCGAATAGCGGTCGCTGTATTTGTCGGGGATGCCGCCAGCCACAATCTCTGGAGCCATATACCGGGCCTTGCCCATGATACCCGATTTCTCACCCTGTGGATAAACATTGTCGTTGTCGCAGATGAGCACGTCGCCGTCGTCAGGACGGATGAAGAAGTTGCCGTCGTTCAGGTCCTGATAGCTGTAGCCATAACGGTGAAGCAGCTTGAACCCGTTGCATATCTTCATCGCAGCCGCGAAGATGGCGGAGAGCGACTTCATCTGATGGCGGGCCAGCAGATACTGTCCGAACTCGTAATATCCCGAAGGGCGCAGCTTCATGACATAGCCGTAGCTGCCGTTCTCCCTCACCGTGAGGAACTCCGGCCAGATAAAGGCATCGGAAGGAGCGCCGGCGTCCACGTTCTTCTGCAGATTCTTGTAGAACTTCTCGTCTGGAGGAATATGATACCACTTGAGAGCCATCTTCTTGCCGCCAAGGTCCACTTTATATACTGTGCCTTGGCCTCCTCGGCCGAGCTCCTCAATCACTGTACATGTCATTCCACCTGTCGTCAGATGGACAGTCTGTCCTTTCTTTAAATCCATAGTATATAAGTTTTTAGTTATTCTTCGTTTTTTTAGGTGGCTGGAAGTTTTTCTAAAGTTTCTAGTTCTTCTAGATTCTCTAGTTCTTCTAGATTCTCTAGTTATACTAGTTCTTCTAGATTTTCTAGTTTTTCTAGAATTTCTAGAATTTAATCAACCAATCCGTCCGCATGGCTTAAACCTCAAATTTCAAACCTCAATATCCTCCTCCTCCGAACGAGAAGTCGCTGGCCTCGGTGATTCCGCCGATGCGAACGTGGCAGATGGGACATTCGGTGGTCTCCTCATTGTAGCAGATGAAATGTCCGCATTTGCCGCACTGAGCGAAGGTCTGGCCTCCGCAATAAGGGCAGTAATTAAAGTTTTCGTCGGGGACGACCTGTCCCCTCACGCTCCGTTGGTCGGTGCCCTCACGGATGGCCTTGTCCTGGGTCAGCTTGAACGACCAGACAAATTTGAACTGGTTCTTACTCACCGGGTCGACGGATATGCCAAATAGCTGACGGCTGCGGCTGCATGCCGACAGTATGGCGAATGCTTCTTTGCTTACGGGGGTGAAATTCATATTTTTAGTTTAAAGTTGAATGTGGAATGTTTAAGGCTTAAAGTTGATGGGACAGAAGGGCACTGGGAACACTTTTTATGATACGAACGGGGAAGTCAGTCCACTTTCAGCCCAATCACGTCGATGCAGGCTTTCACTTTGGCCAGCACCTCGTGGAGCTTCACCTTGAGGGTCTTATCGTTATGAACGTCCTGAGCAGCGAAAGCCACGCAGTCCATCTTCATCTTCTGGGCGAGAAACAAGGCACGCTCGGCGTGGTCGCGCTGCGTGATGATGGTCATGCGAGTCACGCCACCGTCCTTTGCGTTCTTGATAGACTCGAGGGTGCGCCAGCCAGAACAGTCCTCCTCCATAAGGTCTTCAGCCACACCCTTCTGCAGCATATAGCGGTGCATGTCGCGCGGTTCGTTCTCACCGTCGATAGTGACTCCCCCACTGAG
>CAMOTI010000014.1 GCA_946625675.1 uncultured Prevotellaceae bacterium
ATTTATTCTTACCGATTCTGACGATTTATTCTTTCACAAAACGGATGACTGAATATTGCCAATTTTGATGATGCAAAGTTACTGATTACAGACGTTCTAGATATTCTAGACTTTCTAGATGTTCTAGATTTCTTATGCTATGGACACCCGACACGTGGGACGGCTTACGGCTAAGGAAGGACGCGACACACTAGAGGGCGCGGGGATGAGGGGAGGTTTATGGGAAGAATGGGAGGAATGGGGAAAATGGGAGGAATGGGAAGAATGGGCGGGAGGTACCAAATCAAAAAGAGGACCTCCACGAATGAAATTCATGAAGGTCCTGCAAGGCGTGATTAGGTTTTTGTTTTGTGCCTATATATTATTATATATAATGTAGGATGGCACTTTCCTGACATTATTTTGAAGATGTCGGACAGGTCGGACAAGTCGGACTTGTCAGACAGGTCGGACAGGTCGGACGGGTCAGACTGGTCGGACAGCATCCGCATGGCAAATCTCAAACTTCAAACTTCAAATCTCAAACTTCAAACTTCAAATTTCAAAGTTATCAGAGGCTGATGGTCTGGTCGCGGTCGGGACCGACAGAGACAATGACGATCGGAGTCTCGAGTTCTTTCTCAAGGAATGCGATGTAGTCCTTCAGCTGCTGAGGGAACTGCTCCTTGGAGGTGACATGTGTCAGGTCGGTGTTCCAGCCGGGCAGCTCCTCATATACGGGTGTGATGCCGTCGCTGATGTCGAACGGGAAGTCACGTGTGACGCTGCCGTCCTTGAGCTGGTAGGCGGTGCATGCCTTGATGGTAGGGAAAGAGTCCAGCACGTCGCTCTTCATCATGATGAGCTTGGTGACTCCGCTGACCATGATGGCATAACGGAGTGCCACGAGGTCGATCCAGCCACAACGGCGCTCTCTGCCGGTGACGGCTCCATACTCATGACCCAGGTCGCGGATTTTCTTTCCGGTCTCATCGAAGAGCTCGGTCGGGAACGGCCCCGCCCCTACTCGAGTGCAATAAGCCTTGATGATGCCGAAGACATCGCCAATCTTGTTCGGTCCCACACCCAGTCCCACGCAGGCTCCTGCGCATATAGTGTTGGACGAGGTCACGAAAGGATAGCTTCCGAAGTCCACGTCGAGCATCGTGCCTTGTGCCCCTTCGCACAAGACGGACTTTCCTTCCTTGAGCAGCTTGTTGATCTCATGCTCAGAGTCCACCAGCTGGAACTGGCGGATGTACTCGATGCCCTCCATCCACTTCTTCTCTACTTCAGTGATGTCGTAGTCGGTGTAGTTCAGCGCCTTGAGCATCTGCTCATGACGGGCCTTGTGTGCGGCATATTTCGATTCGAAATTCTCGAGGATGTCCCCCACTCGCAAGCCGTTGCGCGACACCTTGTCGGTGTAAGTGGGTCCGATGCCCTTGCCGGTGGTCCCCACCTTGTTCTTTCCCTTGGCAGCCTCGTAGGCAGCGTCGAGAATACGGTGGGTAGGCATAATCAGGTGGGCCTTCTTGGAGATGTGAAGACGGTTCTTCAGGTCGTGTCCGCTCTTCTCCAGGTCCTTGGCCTCGTCCATGAAGAGGTCGGGTGCCAGCACCACTCCGTTGCCGATGATATTGATTTTGTTGCCCTGGAAGATACCGGACGGTATGGACCGCAGCACATATTTCTGTCCTTCAAACTCGAGGGTGTGTCCGGCGTTCGGTCCGCCCTGGAATCGTGCTATCACATCATACTTCGGGGTGAGCACATCCACCACCTTGCCTTTTCCCTCGTCGCCCCACTGGAGGCCTAAAAGTACGTCGACTTTCATTCTTTTTTTAAGCTATTATGGATTAAATTATGATTTTTTCTTCTTGTTCAGAGCTTTGAGCTCGTCATCTTTCTCTAATTTCTTACGGATTCTCGTCGCTTTCGACTGACAGGAGGAACAGACTCCATACACCGATGCCACAATCTGCTCCATATGGAACCGCTTGTACTTCACTCCGTCGAAAGCAAGAGCCAGGTTCGGCGCGACAAAACGCTGAATACGTCCGCAGCGGGTGCAGACAGTTCTGAAAAACTCACGCTCGCCGAAGCATGCCTTGTATTTCAGCTGGTTGTCCTCCTCGACACGTATCACCAGCCCGAGGGCATAGAAGAGCTGAAGGTTGTTGTACACCGTGGCACGGCTCACGACAAACCGCTCTTTCATGATGTCGTAAACCTCCTGTGCGGTCAGCAGCTCCTCTTGAAGATAGAACATCTCGAGGATGGCAAGCCGCTCGGGCGTGTTGCGCATACGGTTTTCCTGTATATAGCGGGCCAGGATAGCCTTCACTGCCTGGTAGCGTTCTTCCTTCTCCATCATACGAGCAGGGGGTTAAATCACGAAAATTCAGGCTTTTTTACCTCAAAAATTAAAACTTCTGCAAAATTAACGAAAAAAAACGAGAAGAGCAATTAATTTTCGACTTACTATTCACAAATTACTGTTTATTTGACTATTTGGCCATTTGGCTACCCCAAAGCGGCGAGGACAGATTTCACTTTTCCGGCGATTAGCCTCAGCTGATAGTTGCCGGACAGCAGCGCCGCGTCGGACTGGTCCAACAGTTCGTCTGCCGCACGTCCGGACAGTTCTCCCGTCCGTACGAGGTGGTACATGGTGTAGAATCCAGCGGTTTGCTTCATCTCGTCCTCCCCTGCGATCCAGCGGAAAGCGAGCGTGGAGGCTTGCGGGATTCTGGAAAAGAGGTTGAGGGCTGCAATCTGCGCCAGCTCCACCGTCCGTATGCCGTCGCACCATATATCGGCCAGCTCGATGTCCATGCGCTGTGGTGGATAGAGCATGGTGGCGAGAATGCGACATTCCCTCACCGACTCTTTCCACAGTTGCTGGGCCAGGCCCGCCTGTGTCTCCTCGCGCTCCCCGTCGGCGGGCAGCATGCCGCCGGCCACGTCGGAGGCAAGTTCCCGAAGACGTGGCAGCTCCACGCCGAAATTCACGCGGTAGTCGGCCGTCATGCCGGCATCGCGCATGGCTTTCGACGCGATGCCGTTCATGTTGGCACGAAGTTCTTTCTTTATGTCAGATATGATGGTGTTCATCAATGGGTATGTTTAAAGGCATGTTCTAATAATTAATAAATCCAAGAGAATTATCTTTGCCTGTGTTTGCCTCTTTTTGGCATCTTTGCCCTTAACCTCTTG
>CAMOTI010000015.1 GCA_946625675.1 uncultured Prevotellaceae bacterium
GCACCAGCGCTTACGCAGGCGCAGGTGGTCATCGACATCGATGCACAGCAGCGGGGACCGCAAATCAGTCCCACCCACTACGGTATTTTCTATGAGGACATCAACCACGCGGCTGACGGAGGACTATACGCCGAGCTGATTCGCAACCGATCCTTTGAGGACGACTCCATGGAACGGCCACGCCGCAGGAGAAGACCAGAAAACGCAGAAAACCGACAGACTGCTGATAGGGCACTCGTCGACAACATCAGCGCATGGCACAAGGTGGGAACGGCTGCTATCACACTAACACGTGAGAAGCTGATGAATGAAGCTCATCAGTATGCGCTGAACATGAAGACGCTCAAAGCGGGCGACGGAATTCGTAACGAGGGATTCTGGGGCATCAACACCGTCAGCGGTACCTCTTACAAGCTTTCTTTCTGGGCGAAGAGCGAAAGCAAGTTTGCAGGAACGCTCACTGCCAAGTTGCAGTCCAAGGATGGTAAGCAACTCGGCATAGCGGACGTGAAGGTGAAGCTGACGAAAAAATGGCAGAAATTCACTGCCAACATCACTGCCACAGGAGACGACCCGAAGGCGGAGTTCATGCTGACTGCCGACAAGGGTGGAGAACTGCAGCTCGACGTCATCAGCCTCTTCCCGCCTACATTCAAGGACAGGCCTAACGGCATGCGAAAGGACCTCGCAGAGATGCTCCTTGCCATGAAGCCTTCGTTCATGAGATTCCCGGGAGGATGCTTCGTGGAGGGACAGAACAGTCCGGACAACGCATTCAGATGGAAACGGACTATCGGACCCATCGAGCAGAGACCGGGACACCCCAATGTGAACTGGGGATACCGAACCAGCGACGGTATCGGATTCCATGAGTACCTGCAGCTCGCTGAGGACCTCGGCGCAAAGCCTCTATTCGTGGTGAACGTGGGTATCTGGCATGGAGGATGCGACCCCTACGACAAGATTGACTCCTGGATTGAGGAATGTCTCGACGCGCTGGAGTACGCCAACGGACCCGTTTCGTCGAAATACGGAAAGATGCGTGCAGAGAACGGACATCCAGAACCATTCAACCTCGAGTATATCGAGATCGGTAACGAGAACTACAACTTCAACATGGAAAACAACTCCGACCAGAGCGACCACTATCCTGAGCGTTACATTCAGTTCTACAATGCCATCAAAGCAAAATATCCAAATGTGAAATGCATTGGAAACGTGGAGTCTTGGAGCACAGACGAGCCTTCTTGGAGAAACAGCCATCCGGTCGACATGGTGGACGAGCACTACTACCGAAATCCCAAGTGGTTTGCTGACCGATTCCTCAAGTACAACTCATACCCACGAAACTCACATAAGGTGTATGTGGGAGAATATGCTGTCACAAGTATGTTCGGAGACATAGGAAACCTCAACGCGGCTCTCGGAGAGGCGGTCTACATGATGGGTATGGAGAACAACTCCGACGTGGTGGTGATGAACTCATACGCGCCTATTTTCGTCAACGAGAACGACGCACGCTGGAGACCCGACATGATTCGGTTCAACTCATCCAAATGCATGGGAACACCATCATACTATGTGCAGCAGCTCTTCCCCAACAACATCGGTAAGCAGGTGGTGCAGACATCATGGACTGCTGAGCTCGAAGCGAAGGAGAACCCAGAGGTGGAGACAGTGAAGCCTTTCCAGGTGGGACTCGCATCGTGGAGCACAACGGCGGAATACCGCAACGCGTCGCTCACCGTGGACGGGAAGGAATTTCCGCTGCCGGAATTTGACAAGTGGAACACGCAGAACGGAGAATGGAAGGCTGACGGGAAAAACGTCACGCAGACCTCCAACGCACAGGCGGCAATTCTCCTTGCTCCCGATAAGATCACATCGCGTAACTACACTTACAAGGTGCAGGCACGCAAGGCAGGAGGACTCGAGGGCTTCATGCTTATGTTCGACTACTTCGACCGCGACAACTACTCTTGGTTCAACATCGGTGGATGGAGCAACACGCAGAACAACGTGGAGCAGGGAATGGGCGGTGGACGTGTCCAGCTGGCTCGCGACCATCGTTTCCGTGTCGACAATGACCGCTGGTACGACATTCAGGTGGACGTCCGTGGCGACAGCATTTTCTGCTATATCGACGGACAGCTGAACATATCTTGTGCCAAGCAGAAGGGTGGAAGCATGGAGGGCGTATATGCCACCACCACCATCGACGACGAGGCTAAGATGATGTATGTGAAGGTGGTCAACGTGGGAGAGGGACATGCGCCGGGCCTTATCAACCTGAAGAACTGCGCTGTCGACACCAATGCCCGCAAGGGTGGAGTGGAAATCATCCGGCTCTCATCCGAGAGTGGCTATGACGAGAACACGCTCGACAATCCGAAGGCCATCTATCCACGTAGTGCGGCTGCCATCGTTCCACAGCCTGGAAACGTCGTCTTCGAAGTGCCGCCATACTCAGTCAACATCATCAAAATCAAGCTGAAATAACTCGCTGGCATTCACTGTAGGGACTTACTTTATGTATGTCCGCCTATACCAGGAAAATGCAATATTGTCTTGGAATTTTCATAAACTGTAGGGACTTACTTTATGTATGTCCGCCATAAAAATTACCCCCGGAACCAATTCTGGTTCCGGGGGTAATTTAAACCTCAATAAACCTCAAATTTCAAAGACCCAAAATGGCTGTTTTTGCAGTCTCTGCCATCACCTTGGCTCCTTTCGCGTTAGGATGGATCATGTCGGAAACAAACAGGTCGGACGATGTGGAGGTCGGAGTGTGGAAATCTATCACTTCCAGCTTGTTCTTCTTTGCCACGCGGTCGATAATCGGTATGATCTCACCCGTGATCACTTCCTCGCGGATGGTCCACTGCTCTTTCCAGGCCTTGGCTGGGTAGCCAAGCAGAATCCGAGGATGGCTCGGCAGAGCCTTGAGCTCGTCTATCATCTGCTGCATGTCTTTCTCATACTGCGCGGCGTTCCAGTTGGCTGTCTTGCTGTCGTTCGTGCCAAGCTTGATGATGGCGATATTCGGGTTGAAGTCTTTGCAGTCCTTCCACATATACTCGTTCATGTAAGGATGGTCGCCGGTGGAGAGCATCGTGCGGGCACCCAGTCCGAAATTGCGAACGTGGTAGCCGCTGCCCAGCATGTTCTGAAGCTGAGCTGGATAGCCCTGCTTGTCGCGCTTGTCGATTCCGCTCCCGTAGGTGATGCTGTTGCCGATGCAAGCCACGCGTATCGCATCCTGCTTGTGAGAAGGAAGCTTGCTCAGCCACTTCGTCAGAGACTGCAGCATGTCGTCGTAGAACGGGAACTCTTTCGGACGCCAGCCGTGCCCGCCGTAGGGATAGACGTGCAAGGCCGCGTTCACGCAGTTTCGACGAAGCGATGTGTAATAAGCTATACCGTTGGTCAGAACTGGCACTGTGCCGTCGTCGTCAGCCATGAAGAGGATGGCGGGAGGGGTGAGGTGGGTGACTATCTGCTTGTCGTTCGAGTATTCCTTCACCAGCTCCGGGTTCTTCTGTCCCTCCCCAAGGAAATTCACGCACGAACCTTTGTGGGTGATTTTCTGGTCCATGCTGATGACGGGGTAGAACAGGATCTGGAAATTCGGACGGGCTTCGAAGTCTGTGTGGGTGGCGATGGTCGATGCCAGGTGTCCGCCGGCTGAGAATCCCATGATACCCACGTCGTAGGGGTTGATGTGCCATACAGACGCGCTGTCGCGTACGGTGGTGATGGCGTGCTTGGCGTCGTCC
The DNA here is from genome assembly GCA_946625675.1 of uncultured Prevotellaceae bacterium. Classification (GTDB taxonomy): domain Bacteria; phylum Bacteroidota; class Bacteroidia; order Bacteroidales; family Bacteroidaceae; genus UBA3839. The sequence goes on from CAMOTI010000015.1 coordinate 3,780, forward strand.
ATCGGGATGTTGCGGTCACCCTTGGGCATGCGGTAGCGAAGCACGAAGTAGGCGATGCCCTGGTCGTTGAAATAGGGGGCCCAGTCCGTGCCTTCATAGTCCATGCACACGTGCTGGTAGCCGCCGCCAGGACAGCATACCACTGCACGACCCGTGGATTTCTCTGGACTGGGAAGGAAACAATAAAGGACGGACTTTCCGTCGTCTGAATTTTTCAGCTCAAAAGAGCGTTGCGCCATGGCTCCTGCAGTCAGTAGAAGCATGGCCGTCAGTAGTGTCAGTCGTTTCATTTCTCTTGGTATTTTGTTTAGTTTTTTCTCTAATTATCCTGGATTTTCTAGTTTTTTCTAGAATTTCTAGTTTTTCCGAGTTTTTCTGGAAGCGTTTTTTTCTACATTGCCTTTTGGATGCGCTCAAGCCATTTCACGAAGGAATCGCTCTCGTTGGTCAGTATCCGCCATTTGTTGCGCTCAGCCAAGGTAGACACGCTGCCAAACTGATAATACCATACTGCCTGGCCTTTGGTGTTGGTATAGACACCGATAGTGAAGTCTCCATCGTCACCGTATGTGTATTCCTCGGTGTAGGTGGATTCCACGCCGTCGTCGTCGAGGACGATGGCTGGCATGAGTGTCTTTTTTGTGATGCCGGTCTTGGGCAGCGCCACCGAGGTTGAGTCCTTGGAAAGACTCTTCAGCCTTCCAAGCGCTTTGAGAAGAAAGTTCAAATCAGTCATGTCTAATCTGCATTGGCGGTTCTCTCGTGTATCGGCGTTTGTATAAGTCAAGTAAAGGTCGCTCTTCTTGGAGGGTCTTTCGTGGATGACAGGTTCGTTGGCATGGCCAGGGTGAGGGGCGTTGAGGCCGATTATCTGCTTTATCTCACCCTCAATCACTCCATATCCTTCAATTTCATATGGGTCGACGCTGATAGTCATCATCCTGGCCTCCTGGGCATTGGCAAACTGAATGAGGGAAGCTAATATCAAAAAGGCAAGTTTCTTCATCATTTTTATTATTTGAAATTAGGTGTTTGTATTGCTTATTTCCGACAAAATTAATGAAATTATCTGAGATATCAAACATTTAACACGATAATTCCGTCTTTTCTTTGGCCTTATTCCTTGTTTTTGACAATC
>CAMOTI010000016.1 GCA_946625675.1 uncultured Prevotellaceae bacterium
ACTTGCCGGTGCATTGGTGGCATTGGGCACATCGCTCAAACTGCCGCTGTCCACCACCTACGTCACCTTCATGGTGGCTATGGGAACGTCCCTTGCCGACCGTGCATGGGGGCGCGAGAGTGCCGTGTTCCGAATTACGGGTGTGCTGTCTGTCATCGGCGGCTGGTTCATCACGGCTGGCGTGGCATTCATATTAAGTTTCCTTGTAAGCATCGCCCTGTTCTTCGGATCATTTTTAGCAATGGCAGTGGCCATCGCATTGGCTATCTTCCTGCTCGTTCGTAGTAACATGAAATACCGAAAGCATACGATGGAGGGTGAGACAGATAAATTATTCACAAGAATCGTACGTTGCGATGACAAAGAAGAATGTTGGACGTTGCTCCGGGAATATCTGAACCAGACTATCAAGGCTCATGTCCGTATGGTGGCAGACGATTACGAGAAACTGACAACGGCTTTCTTCTGTGAGGATTACCGCCGTCTGAAACATGTCACTACGGATGTGGACCATCAGCGCAAAGAACTGAAACGCCAGCGTCGTAAGCAGATTATCGCATTGCGCCGGTTGGACCCGATAGTGAGTGTGGAGAAAAGCACGTGGTATTTCCTTATCGTCAACTCCCTCTCTCAGATGTACTATTGCTTGAAGCGAATGGGTGAATCGTGTAGGGAGCATGTGGGCAACAATTTCCGTCCCGTTCCAAGTGAGTATGCCAATGAGTTTCTTGTCTTGTCAAATGAGATGATGTGCTTGTACCTTCGCTCACTTGATGGTGAGTCGGCATCCCGGATACGCAATGATGCTGCCGTACTTCAATCATCACTTTCCAATTACCGCAAGCGCATCATTCATGACATACAAACCCGCCAACTCAACATCGAAGCCATGACCGTATTCCTGAGCGTCGTCCAAGAGTCTCAAGAACTCCTCAGTGCCCTTCGCCATCTGATGAGAGGGGAAAACAAGATTGAAGAATGACTGTATAATATCAATCGAAAAGACAACGACATCGTCCGCTCCGGCAACGAGTCGTTGTCTTTGAAATACCTGTAGGCACAAACTATAAAATAATCATACTGACCTATGCCGAAACCTCCCCTTCCTTCCCCCGTGTAGCGACGGTCTCCGACCATTGGAGCACCAACACCCCAACTCTCACCGAGCCCATCCACACTGGGGTTGTGGACGTCCTTGTCCGCACAATTGGCCGGCGAAGCACGGCCCCAACTACCTTTTGTGCTAATTTTCTTTCTTCAAAAATCTCTTCCGTATAGCTTTTTATCTTTTTTAAAATAATTCTCAAATTCTTGATAATCAATATTAAAACAATTCTCTAATTCTCAAATTCTTGATAGTAAATAATATCTTCTTTTAATTCCATCCCCAGAGTAACTACACTATTCACTTATCTCTTATCTTCATTAAAACGCCCCAACTTGTTTTATCATTAATCTTGTATGTAATGATTATTTTTCGTAACTTTGCGAAGTTGAATGTGATGACCCCCAAATATTCTAAACCGCGTATTCAAATATATTTTTATAATAATGATAGTAATCCATCCGAAAGACCCAAGCACGGCGTTTCTCACAGCTCTGTATGAAGGACGGAACGACGTGGAGGCACGGCTCGACGAGCGGACCCCTAACTCCCAGCTGATGAAATCGCTGAAGGGAACCAATGAGGTGATGATACTGGGTCACGGTTATAAAGATGGGCTTTATGCCCTGCCGATCACCTCCGGTCCGAAGCCACGGAAAATCATCAACGCCAGCCACGTGCAGTTCCTGAGGGACAAGACCTGCATCGGCATCTGGTGTTATGCCAGCGTTTTCGCCGACCGTTACCGCCTGAACGGACTTTTTTCAGGAATGATCATATCCGAGATGCAGGAGGCCGTCCAGGAAAACATTTCCACCACGGAGCAGGAATTGGAGCAGGAGAACCGGAAGTTCGCAGAGCGGCTCCGATTCTGCCTCGACCATTTCCCGCTGTGCGACGTTCCTGCCCAGTTCCAGCTGATGGACGATGTACACTCGCCTCTCACTGAATACAACTATCAGCGCCTTTTCTTTTTCTGATAACATCGCTGCTCCCAGATTTCATTTTTCTCGTCTTCATATTAATTCATTTCAATTCGTGTTAAAGCTATCAAAACAATATTTTCTGATTATAATTCTCTTGTAATTTTCTGCTAATTTTCTTTCTTCAAAAATCCCTTCCGCCTGGCTTTTTATCAATCACGAAGTGCGTAGCTTGCCTACGACACCACCTGTCTATTTCCACCTGTTTTAGACTCAACCACCATACATCCTTTTCCGATTTGCATTAGTGGAGCAAAGCTGTGGAACGTCTCTCCTCAACCGAAACAAGCAGATAGTTTTTTTGCGCTAACTCAACAAAAATAATGAAATTTGTTCGTAGTCTCATTTATTTTTCCTAAATTTGTGGATTGAAAAAGAGAGACGCTCTTTGCGACTATTATCGGGGGCAAGAGGCCTTTTCTGAAAACACCTAATTATTAACTTTAAAGTAGCAACACAGTTATGAAAGACTTGAAAATGCTGATTAACGGCAAGTTCTGTGAAAGCAGCAGTGGAAAATGGATCGAAGTTCTCAACCCCTCCACGGAAGAGGTTATATCACGTCAGCCGGAAGGAACAATTGAGGACGTGAACGCCGCACTCGATGCAGCCAAGGCAGCACAGAAAGCGTGGGCAGCAACTCCTGTGATTGAACGTGCCAAATATCTCAAGAAATTGGCTGACGGAATCAGGGCACGACGTGAGGAATTTATCGACATCATCATGCGCGAGCAGGGAAAAACCCTCAACTGGGCTACGGTGGAGACCGATGTCACAGCCGAATATTTCGACTATATGGCCTCCTTCGCACGCCATATTGAGGGGGAAATCATTCCTTCCGACAGACCGAACGAGACCATCCTGCTTACTAAAAAACCTATTGGAGTGGTGGCTGGTATCCTCCCGTGGAACTTCCCATTCTTCCTTATCGCACGTAAGGCGGGAGCAGCACTCATCGCTGGATGCACCATCGTCATCAAGCCATCGCAGCTGACTCCGGAAAACTGCACTACCTTCGGAGAAATCGTGGTGGAAAGCGGACTGCCGGCAGGTGTCATCAATATCGTCACTGGTAAGGGAAGTGTCATCGGAAACGAGATGGCGGGATCACCCAAAATCGATATCGTCAGCGTCACTGGGTCGGTAGGTGCCGGTGAGAGCATCATGGCTGCAGCATCGAAGAATATCACGAAAGTGTCGCTCGAACTGGGTGGAAAAGCACCGGCTATCGTTTGCAAGGACGCAGACCTGGAGAAAGCGGCTCAGTGGATTGTTGACAGCCGCATAGGCAACAACGGACAGATTTGCAACAATGCGGAGCGTGTCTATGTACAAAAGGATGTGAAACCGGAGTTCACCAAGATTCTCGTCGAGAAGATGAAGGCCGTGAAGGTGGGCGACCCTTGCAAGGACCACAGTGTGGACATGGGACCGCTTGTGGAAGCTCGGGCTCTCGAGAGTGTCACTGAGAAGGTGGAACGGGCCATCAAGCAAGGAGCAAAGCTGCTTTGCGGAGGAAGCCGAGTGGGCGACAAAGGATACTTCTACGCCGCCACAGTGCTCGACAACTGCACGCAGGACATGGACATCATCCATGAGGAAACTTTCGGACCTGTGATACCGCTCGTGGAGTTCGACAGCATCGAGCAGGTTATCAACTACGCCAACGACTGCGAGTACGGACTCGCTTCCTCTGTCTTCACCAACGACATCAACATCGCCGCGAAAGTGGCACGCGAGCTGGAGTTCGGAGAAACTTACATCAACCGCGAGCACTTCGAGGCAATGCAGGGATTCCATGCCGGCGTAAAGAAGTCGGGCATCGGAGGCGCTGACGGAAAGCACGGTATCGAGGAGTATCTCGTGACGCATGTAACGTATATCGACACATATTAATAGACTGTTGAGAGTTGAGAGTGTGGAATGTTGCTGCATTCTGGGAGAACATGCATGAAAAAGATACGATAAAAAAACAATAGTATCTATAGTGATATGGAAACTATATAAATACTGAAATGCGGAATTGCCAATTCTTCCGAAACGCTTTCAACTCTCAACTGATATCACCCTCAACTCTAAACTAAAATCACTCTAAACTAAAATTGCTCTAAACTCTAAACTCTAAACTCTCAACTATTATCACTCTCAACTATGAAAGTAGGACTTTTTGTTCCTTGCTACGTCGACGCCATTTATCCTGAGGTGGGTGTCATGACGTATAAGCTTTTACGATCACTCGGAGTGGATGTGGACTATCCAGAGAAGCAGACTTGCTGCGGACAGCCTATGGGAAACGCCGGATTCGAGAAACTGGCGGTGCCACTGGCCCAGAAATACGACGATTTGTTCCGTAATTTCGACTATGTGGTGGCGCCATCAGTCAGTTGCGCAGCTTATGTCAGGGTCTACCACCCGGCACTGTTGAAGGGAAAGAGCCCGATGCATGAGTGCGTAGCCAGCAAGAAGACCGTCGACCTCGTGGAATTTCTGCACGACATACTCAAGGTGAAAAGCCTCCCTTCGAAATTTCCGCATAAGGTGAGCCTGCATAACTCATGCCATGGAGTCCGTGAACTGGGACTTTCATCACCATCCGAACGCAATATTCCCAAATTCAACAAGATTATCGATCTGCTGAATCTGGTCGAAGGCATAGAGGTGGTGGAGCCGGAAAGACCTGATGAATGCTGCGGATTCGGAGGTATGTTCTCCGTGGAGGAGACTGCCGTGTCACTCAGGATGGGCAAGGACAAGCTGAGACGACATATAGCCACTGGAGCAGAGTACATCACCGGACCCGATTCCTCATGCCTCATGCACATGGGAGGAGTGGCAAAAAAAATGGGACTGAACATCAAATTCATTCATATCGCTGAAATATTGGCTGCTGGAATATGAGCACGAAACATTCGAAATATGCAGAAGACTATCTGAAGGACGACCCTGTCGTCGACAGACACGACAAAACCTTCTTCGGAGTGAGGGAGAAGCGCGACCGTATGGCACATGACCTCCCGGAATGGGAACAATTGCGCGAGGCCGCCGACAATATCAAGCGCCACACCGTCACCCATCTGGCTGACTACCTCGAGCAGTTCGAGGCAAATGCCACAAAGAACGGAATACATGTCCATTGGGCGAAGGACGCGGATGAATATAACGATATTGTTCTGCGGATTCTCCAAAAACACAATGTGAAGAAAGTGGTGAAGAGCAAGAGTATGCTTACGGAAGAATGCCACTTGAACGAGAACCTGGAAAAGAACGGCGTGGAAGTCATAGAGACCGACCTTGGTGAGCGTATCTTGCAGATGATGCAACTCGCGCCAAGCCATATCGTAATGCCTGCATTGCATGTGCACCGCGAGCAGATTGGAGACTGCTTCAGGGAAAAGATTCCGGGAACGACCGAAAGTAACGACCCGACATACCTTACGCATGTGGCACGTCTGCATCTGCGCCAGCAGTTCATGGAGGCTGGGGCAGGAATGACAGGGGCTAACTTCGGAATCGCTTCCAAGGGAGAGGTCGTGGTTTGCACCAACGAGGGAAATGCCGACATGAGCACGTCGATGCCTAAGCTTCACATCGTATCGATGGGAATCGAAAAACTCATACCTGATTACAGCGCTATGGCTGTCTTCCAAAGGCTGCTGGCACGCTCCGGGACAGGGCAGGAGACCACGGTCTACACCAGTCATTTCCGTGGACCACGGCCAGGAGGAGAGATGCACATCGTGCTCGTGGACAACGGACGAAGCGACATTCTCGGAAATCAGGAACACTGGCAGACGCTCAAATGCATGAGATGCGGTGCATGCATGAACACCTGCCCTGTCTACCGACGTTCCTCTGGCTACAGCTACACTTACTTTATTCCTGGACCTATTGGCGTCAATCTCGGAATGCTGCGCGACAGCAACCACTACTACGACAATGTATCGGCCTGCACGCTCTGTTGCTCATGCGACAACGTATGCCCGGTCAGAGTGGACCTGTCTAAGCAAATCTACCGATGGCGGCAGGAATTGGACGAATTGGGACATGCTGACGCCTTGAAGAAGTTCATGTCGAAACGGATGGCATGGATGTTCAACCACACTGGGGTCTACAACGGAGCACTCAGTATGGCGAAAATGATGAACTGGATGCCGAGATGGATTCTGAACTCAAAAATGAATCCTTGGGCATACGGACATGAGATGATGAAATTTCCCAAAAAGTCATTCCATAAGATATGGAAAAAAATGAAGGACGAAAAATGAGTTCCAGAGATAACATACTGAACGCGTTGCGAAATAATGTATGCGAAACTTACGAAAAGCCTGACTTGACGCAAATCAAGCCGGTTGTTTTTGACAACCCTCTTGAACACTTCAAGCTGAAAGCGACAACTACGGCTGGGGCAAAGTTGATTGAGATGGATACGGATGAGAATCTGGACGATATCGTCCGACGTGCTTATCCCGACGCGAAAATCATTGCCAGCAACCTGCAAGGAGTCACAGCACAGCTCAATCCTGACACCGTGAATGAGGCTCAGGAACTGGCTGCGGCCGACGTCGGGGTCATACAGGGCGACTTCGGGGTGGCGGAGAACGCATGTGTGTGGATTCCGCAGACCATGAAGGAAAAGGCAATCTGCTTTGCTTCTGAATTTCTGGTTATTCTCCTGGACAAGAAAAACATAGTCAATAACATGCATGAGGCTTACGAGCGTGTCGAGGCCTCTAAGGACTATTTCCAGCAATACAAGTTCGGCACTTTCATCAGCGGACCAAGCAAGACGGCAGACATCGAGTCAGCACTTGTATATGGAGCGCAGGCAGCAAGAGGAGTGACTATTGTGCTTGTCTGAAGGGCTTGTTGCGACTAACCAGTGCTCCCGGTGAATAGTATGTTATAGGAAACATCACCTGGGGCTGCTTTTGACCCATGCGAGGCATGTTCTTTGTGCGCCAGGTGATGTTTCTTTTTATTAAGGTGATGTCCCTTTTGTCAAGGTGATGTCCCTTTTATGATGTGTACCCTCACAACTGCAGATAACACAGAAATGATAATCCTTACAGGTCCTCTTGTCTCACTTCCTGATCAAGATTGCCGTTCCAAAGGAAGTGCTGGGTGTCGCGGGCAAGAATACCGGAGAGAAGGATTAGCGAGATGAGGTTGGGCAGTGCCATCAACGCATTCATGATTTCGGCAAAGTCCCAAACCAGGCCAAGACCCATGATGCTGCCCACAAACACAAGTATTACCCATGCGAAGCGGTAGTACTTGATGCTTTTCTTCCCAACCAGGTATTCCATGGC
>CAMOTI010000017.1 GCA_946625675.1 uncultured Prevotellaceae bacterium
AGGAAAGTTGCCGGAGTGGTCGAACGGGCCGCACTCGAAATGCGGTGACCGGGTAACTGGTCCGGGGGTTCGAATCCCTCACTTTCCGCAGACTAAACGGAGGGAAGAAAGGGCACCAAATCTATGATTTGGTGTCTTTTTAATTGAGTCGAGATTATCCTGAGAGCTTGCTCTCAAAGGATAGTTTCGACTCAATTAAAAGGATGTCCACGAAGCCATGAGTGGACAGCCCCTTCTTCCCTCCGTTTAGTCTGCCAGGACGCCCGCGGCAGCGAAGGGATGGGCGAAGCCAATCCCGAAAGGTGACAGGAAAGACGAAGTGAAGCGAAGCCAATCCCTCACTTTCGTTCTGCATTTGCTTTTTTCATAGCATGTTTCTTCAATTTCAATCTTCATCACATTCTCTTTTTCTTAAAAAAAAATATTTTTCCATGTCATTTACCCGATAACTCATGATTTTTCCGTAACTTTGCAAAAAATAATAAATATTAATTTTTTTATGGGTGGATTTTTTGGAACCGTGTCGACAGAGCATTGCGCGACTGATTTATTCTATGGTACTGATTATCAATCGCATCTCGGCACGAAACGTGGGGGAATGGCAACTTATTGCAAGGATAAGGGATTTTACCGAGCCATCCACAATTTGGAAAACACGTATTTCAGGACACGATTCGAGCCCGAACTACATAAGTTCATCGGACAGTCGGGCATCGGAGTCATCAGCGACACCGACGCTCAGCCGATGCTCTTCAACTGCCATCTCGGCCGCTTCGCCCTCGTCACAGTGGCAAAAATCAACAACATAGAGGAAATAGCCGACCAGCTTCTGGCACAGAACATGCACCTGTCGGAGTTCTCATCCGGGAAAATCAACCCCACCGAACTGGTAGGCCTGCTCATTCTGAAAGGTAAGACCTTCGTGGAAGGCATCGAGAACGTGTACAACACGGTGAAAGGCTCCTGCTCCATGCTCCTGCTGACAGAGGACGGCATCATCGCAGCCCGCGACGCATGGGGACGCACACCCATCGTCATCGGAAAGAAAGATGACGCGATGGCCGCGACCAGCGAAAACACCGCTTTCCCCAACCTCGGATTCGAGACCACCTATTTCGTAGGTCCTGGAGAAATCGTACGTCTCCACCACGACCACATGGAGCAGCTGCGTAAGCCCAACAAGAAAATGCAGATCTGCTCCTTCCTATGGATATACTACGGATTCCCCACCTCATCCTACGAGGGCAAGAACGTGGAAGACGTCCGGTTCACCACAGGTAAAGTGATGGGAGAAGAGGACGATACCGAGGTGGACACCGTGGGCGGCATCCCCGACTCTGGAATCGGCATGGCAGTGGGCTACAGCGAAGGACACCACACCACCTACCAGCGCGGCATCAGCAAATACACACCGACCTGGCCACGCTCCTTCATGCCTTCCAACCAGTCCATCCGCAACCTCGTTGCCAAGATGAAGCTCATCCCCAACAAGGACATGCTGGAAGGGAAGCGATGCCTCTTCTGCGACGACTCCATCGTGCGCGGCACGCAGCTCAGAGAGAACACCAAGGTGCTGAAGGAGCTGGGAGCAAAAGAGGTGCACATGCGTATCGCCTGCCCGCCGCTGATCTATGCCTGCCCGTTCGTGAATTTCTCGGCAAGCAAGTCGGAGCTTGAGCTCATCTCGCGACGTGTCATCAAGGACCTGGAGACCCACTCACTGACCAAGACCCGTCTGGCCGACGCACAGACCGCTACAGACGTGGACATCCCGGCTGAGCGGATCAAGGCATACGCCACTACCGACTCACCCGAATACAATGCAATGGTGGAAGAGATGGCACGGCGTCTGAATGTAGACACACTGAAATTCTCCAAGATCGAGACCATCGTCAAGGCCATCGGGCTGGAGAAATGCCAGATTTGCACTCACTGCTTCGACGGAAGCTCCTTCCACAGCCTCGAAGAGAAAAATGAAGTAAGTGAATAGTGAAAAGTGTAGTTACTTTGGTGATGAATTCTCTTTAAACATTCAACTTTAAACTAATAAAGTAACTTCCCTCTAAACTCTCAACTCTAAACTCTCAACTCAAAGACAATATCCTTCTGCAAACGGCCTCGTCCGTTTGCAGTTGTTGTTTTAAGGCATCAAGCGATTCGAATCGGGTCTCACGACGGACGAATTTCACGAATGAGACACGGATATGCTCAGAATAGATATTCTCATGAAAATCAAAGATATGCACCTCCACCGATCGGTTCGTTCCGTTGTCGAGCGTTGGCCGGTGTCCGATGTTGAGCATGCCAGCCCCCTTCCATCCGTCGAGCTCCACCCTCACGGCATAAACGCCGTCGGCCGGAACCAGCTTGAACGCAGGAACGGAGATATTTGCCGTGGGATAGCCCAGGCTCGTGCCCACATGGTATCCGCCTGTGACCTGCCCCTCCAGAAAAAAGTCGTAGCCCAGCCCAATCCTGGCTTTCTCCACTTCTCCTTGCAGCAAGACTTCCCGAATAGCAGACGAAGAGACAACGACGTCGCCAACTGCCGCATCAAAATGATAAGCGGGCGCCTGCACCACATCCAGTCCCAAACTACGTCCATAAGCCACATCGTCGGCAAAGGACGTGGCTCCTCCACGTCCGAAACGGTGGTCATAACCCATCACCAGCACATCCACTCCAAGTCGTCGGCGCAGCACCTGATCCATAAACTCGAAGGCAGTGAGCGACGAGAGCTCATGAGTGAAGGGAAGCAGAACGACACTGTCGACATCACACTGCTCAAGCAGCCGGCATTTCTCATCCGCGGTGGTGAGCAACGGCACCTCGGACTGCGGACGGAGCACCCGGGAGGGACTGTCGGGAAAAGTCACCACCAACGTTGCCAATCCACGTTCACGCCCCACCCCACGGAGGAAATCCAGCAAAAAACGATGTCCTCGGTGAACACCGTCGAAGAAACCGATTGTGGCAACATAACGGCCCTGCAACGGGCTCTTTAACATATCTAACGTATAAATTTTCATCAGTAATTTGCAAAGTTAACATGATTTTTGTAATTTTGCAAATTATATACAAGGTTTTAATGTCAGAAAACAATCAGAACACAACGAATTTAGAACTGCTCAAGGATATCAACACGCCGGACGACCTCAAGAAACTGACGGTGGACCAGCTTCCACAACTCTGTGAAGAGCTTCGGAAAGATATCATCAAAGAGCTGTCCTCCAACCCGGGACACCTCGCCTCCAGTCTGGGAGTCGTGGAAATCACCGTGGCACTGCATTATGTCTACAACACACCACACGACCGCATCGTCTGGGACGTAGGACACCAGGCATACGGACATAAGATACTGACAGGAAGACGCGACCGTTTCTGCACCAACCGCAAGTTGGGAGGACTCAGGCCCTTCCCCTTCCCCGACGAGAGCCCATACGACAGTTTCTGCTGCGGCCACGCCAGCAACTCCATCAGCGCCGCACTGGGCATGGCGGTGGCAGCACACCTTCACGGCGACGACCGTAAGGTGGTAGCCGTCATCGGCGACGGCGCCATGAGCGGAGGACTGGCATTCGAAGGTCTGAACAACACGTCGTCCACGCCCAACGACATGCTCATCATCCTCAACGACAACAACATGTCCATAGACAAGAGCGTGGGAGGCATGAGGAAAGTGTTGCTCAAGCTCACGACGAACGCCACATACAACAACATGAGGTACTCCGTCTCGAAGAAACTGACGAAATGGGGATGGCTCAACGAAAAGAGCAAACGTGGGATTCAACGATTCAACAACAGCATAAAGTCGTTCCTGAGCCGTCAGCAGAACATCTTCGAGGGCTTGAACCTCAGGTATTTCGGCCCCGTCGACGGACACGACGTGAAGGAGTTGGTACGCGTGTTGCAGACCATCAAGGACATGAAAGGTCCGAAGATGCTGCATCTGCACACGGTCAAAGGCAAAGGCTATGAGCCTGCCGAGAAAAACGCCACCTTATGGCATGCTCCCGGCAAATTCAACGAGGACACAGGCGAACGCATAGAGAGCACGCCCGACAAACCCTGTCCGCCACGGTTCCAGGACGTGTTCGGAAAGACGCTGCTCGAACTGGCAGAGCAGAATCCCAGGATAGTGGGCGTGACGCCTGCCATGCCCACAGGCTGCTCGATGAACATCATGATGGAAGCCATGCCAGAGCGGGTGTTCGACGTGGGCATTGCGGAGGGACATGCCGTCACATTCTCCGGCGGAATGGCCAAGGACGGACTTCAACCCTTCTGCAACATCTACTCATCGTTCCTACAGCGTTCGTACGACAACATCATACATGACGCCGCCATCATGAAGCTCCCCCTCGTCATCTGCATCGACAGAGCCGGCCTCGTGGGAGAAGACGGAGCGACGCATCACGGTGCCTTCGACATGGCATTCCTACGCCCAATACCGAATCTCACGATTGCCTCACCCTACGACGAGACGGAACTACGGAGACTCATGTATACGGCCCAGCTTCCCGGCAAAGGCACATTCGTCATCAGATACCCCAGAGGACGGGGTTCGGTTGTGGAATGGCGGTGCCCGCTTGAGGAAATCGAGGTTGGGAAAGGGCGTAAGCTGAAGGACGGGAAGGACGTGGCAGTCATCTCCATCGGCCCCATCGGAAAGGAAGCCGAGCAAGCGATAAAGATGGCCGAGCAGACCTCCCCTCTGTCCGTGGCACATTACGACATGCGTTTCCTCAAGCCGATAGACCAGGACATCCTTCATGAGGTGGGAAAGCGGTTCAAGCGAGTCATCACCGTGGAGGACGGAGTCAAGAAAGGCGGCCTTGGCAGCGCAGTGCTCGAATTCTTCAACGAGCATGACTACGACGTGAAGGTCAGCATGATAGGCATCCCCGACGAGTTCGTGGAGCACGG
>CAMOTI010000018.1 GCA_946625675.1 uncultured Prevotellaceae bacterium
ACGTAATGAATAATAGGTGTTATTGACAACAAAAGTATTAATTTTTTTTGCAAATCGCAACATTTTCGTCCTTTTTTTTCTTAATTTGGTCTCTTTATGCCATTTAATCGGCCTGGATGCTTGTAAAAGTGTAAAAATTAACTTACTTTTGCAAAACAAAAACTACTTGAAAAAAGCTACCACTTCACGTTCGTTAGACATTCAACAAAAACCAGAAAGAGGGTAAATGCACTCTCAACTCTAAACACTAAACTCTCAACTCTAAACTCACTTATGACTACATTCATCAAAATCAACAAGGCCGACAACGTTTGCGTGGCTCTCACGGAGCTGAGCAAAGGCCAGGACATCGAAATCGACGGAAAGTCCATCACATTGAAAGACAACATCCCATACGGACATAAGTTTCTAATCAAGGACATCGCAAAAGGGCAAGACGTCATCAAATACGGATACCCCATCGGACATCTGAAGGAGGACCACCAGCAGGGAGAACTCGTCGACGACAGGCACATACAGACGAATCTGGCGGGACTGCTGGAATATACCTACAATCCAGTTTTCAATGAAGACGACCTCAAAGAAGGTAACGACTGCCATGTAGACTGTCCAACGGAAGGACTGCCTACCACGTTCATGGGATACAAACGAAAGAACGGGGACGTGGGAGTGAGAAACGAACTTTGGGTCATCCCCACTGTCGGATGCGTCAACGGAGTGGTCAACCAGATTGTACAAGAGCTCAAAGCTCAGACCGGGTTCGAAAATAACACGCCGGGAGCCGGAATCGACCGAATCGTGGCGTTCAACCATAACTACGGATGCTCACAGCTCAGCGAAGACCACGAAAACACAAGGAAGATTCTACGTGACATGGTACTACACCCCAACGCTGGTGCCGTGCTCGTTGTTGGACTCGGATGCGAAAACAATCAGCCAGACAAATTCGAACAATTGCTCGGAGATTACGACAAGCAGAGAATCAGATTCCTCGTCACGCAGAAAGTCGACGGAGATGAAGTCGAGGAAGGGGTAAAGATTGCGAAAGAACTCTACGACATCGCCTGCCAGGACAAGAGGACCGAGACACCTGTAAGCGAACTCAGGATAGGGCTCAAATGCGGCGGGTCCGACGGTCTGTCGGGAATTACGGGAAACCCGCTGCTCGGCGTACTCAGCGACTACATCGTATCTAAAGGTGGAACTTCAGTTCTTACAGAGGTCCCGGAGATGTTCGGAGCGGAGACCATACTCATGAACAGATGTGCCGACAAGCAACTCTTCGACAAGACGGTAAAACTCATCAACGACTTTAAGAGCTACTTCCTCAGTCACGGAGAGCCGGTAGGAGAAAATCCGTCACCGGGCAACAAAGCCGGAGGCATCAGCACACTTGAGGACAAGGCACTCGGATGCACTCAGAAATGCGGAAAAAGCGCAGTCAGAGGGGTGCTTGACTACGGAGAAAGAATCGAGCAGAAGGGCCTCAACCTTCTGTCAGCACCAGGAAACGACCTCGTTGCTTCTACGGCACTCGCTGCATCAGGATGCCACATCGTGCTCTTCACGACGGGAAGGGGTACTCCGTTTGGAACATTTGTACCGACTATGAAAATTTCCACCAACAGCAACCTCGCTAACAGAAAAAAGAACTGGATTGACTTCAATGCCGGAGTACTGGCTGAAGGGGCCACCATGGACGACACGTTCAGGGAATTCACAAGGAAGGTCATCGCAGTGGCTAATGGAGAAACCACATGGAACGAAAAGAAGGACTACCAGGAAATTTCCATCTTCAAAAACGGTGTGACGCTATAGGTTCTCCTTCACTTTTGGCACTCCCGGGATAAACCAGTCTCACTCGGAAATTCCTGTCCTCATAGATAATCTTAGCCCCCCATAAAAATATTTTGAAATCGTTCAAAACATATCTCAGAGTATTCCGCGCGCTGTCACCGTTGCTGGTTTTCCTGATTCTCTACCTTGCCACAAGTCTCATAC
Source organism: uncultured Prevotellaceae bacterium (assembly GCA_946625675.1). Classification (GTDB taxonomy): domain Bacteria; phylum Bacteroidota; class Bacteroidia; order Bacteroidales; family Bacteroidaceae; genus UBA3839. Next base: position 2,002 of record CAMOTI010000018.1, read on the forward strand.
TCAACGACTTCTACAAGGTGCCCATCACCGTGGCGTTCCTTGCGTCATCCATCTATGCACTCGCCATCACGCCGGGTAAGCTGTCCGACAACCTGAAGGTTTTCTCCAAAGGAGCAGGTGACAACAACCTGCTACTCATGCTTTGGATTTTCATCATGGCAGGGGCGTTCGCTGCATGCGCCAAGGACATGGGAGGAATCGACGCAACTGTCAACACGGCGCTCAGGTGGCTACCGTCCAACATTCTGCTACCTGGCCTCTTCGTCGCATCTTGCTTCATATCTCTCGCCATCGGCTCATCAACTGGGACTGTGGCGGCGCTCGTGCCTATCGCATGGGGGCTTTCCGGAGAAATCAATGCCGATCCGGCAATGACGGTGGGACTCGTCGTCGGTGGGGCGTACTTCGGCGACAACCTCAGCTTCATAAGCGACACCACCATCGTAGCCACACAGACCCAAGGGTGCAAGATGAGCGACAAATTCCGAGAAAACATCAAAATCGTAGGAATGGTCGCCATCATCATGTTGGTGGCCTACTACATCATCGGAAAGGACATGAAAGGCATGAACGACGTGCCGCAGGTCGACTTCATCAGAGTTCTGCCATACCTCATCGTCATTGCAAGTGCTGTGGCTGGAATGAATGTAGTCATCGTGCTTATGGTCGGAATCGCACTCACGGGAGTCATCGGAATCAGCCAGGGCTCATTCGATATTTGGCAGTGGCTGGCTTCCATACAAAGGGGTATCAGCAGCATGTCCGACCTCATCATCATGACGCTGCTGGCAGGTGGAATGCTTGCCATCATCAAGCACAACGGGGGTATCAACTATCTCATCAAGGCCATGTCGCTCAAGGTCAGCGGAAAAAGAGGCGGAGAATTCTGCATCGCATTTATGACGGTCATCGTCAACATGTGTACGGCCAACAACACGGTCGCGCTCATCACTGTAGGACCTATAGCCAAGGACATTTCCGACAAATACGGCATCTCGCCTAAACGAAGCGCCAGCATCCTGGACACCATGTCGTGCTTCACGCAAGGATTACTTCCTTATGGAATCCAGACGCTTATGGCTGTTCAGCTCACGTCCAACATACTCACCCCTATCGACGTGGTGTCTCATCTTTACTATCCCATGCTCATCGGACTTGCCGTGATGATTTCAATCATAATCGGATCAAAGAAAAAAACGAAGGCGGACAAGTAATTGCCCGCCTTCGTTTTTATGTATCTTCTGATCCATCAGAAGCCGCCGAAGCCACCGCCGCCGAAGCCGCCGCCACCAAAGCCGCCACGGCCACCACGACCGCCGCCACCACCAGGACGACCACCGCCGCCACCAGGACGACCACCGCCGCCACCAGGACGACCGCCCTGACGCAGGAATATCTGGGCCGCCTGAGCAGGGGTCAGTATCTCAAGAAACTTCGGAAGATACTGCTTGTCAACCTCAAGTTGCTTCTCCTGACGGACAAAATTATTCTCTATCAACTCTGTTGCGCGTTCATCGCTCAGATTATCAAAATCTACGCGCATCTCTTCGCCTTCCTTGTCGCCGCCTTTGGGATTGACCACGTTATGGCGTGTGTTCTGATAGTCGAGATAAAGAGCGGTGAACAAGTCCTTCTTCTCATCACTCAGCTTCATCGACTTCACCAGACGGGATGCCTGACGGTTGTAAATCTCGGCGATATCCATGTCGTTTCGGCGTTCACGACGACGCTCATTGTTGTTCTGTGCGAACAGGCTCATAGTGGCTATCATGGCCACCAATGTCAAAAAAATCTTACGGTTCATAGTGTCTGATAATTATGTTGTTTGTTTTTAGTTGGTTGCTCACAACAATATATTTGACACAAAAAAAACATAAAAGTTTAAAACGCTACGGAATTACTGATGACGATTCTCAAAATCTTCTCCCATTTCAACTCCCACTTCTTCCTCTTATCCTATCTTCGAGATTTTCTTGATGGCATCCATGTCGATAATCTTGATCTTACGGCCGTCTATCGCCACAATCTTCTCGGCTGCAAAAGACGACAACGTGCGGATGGCGTTGGCTGTAGTCATGTTCGACAGGTTGGCCAAATCTTCACGGGTCAGGTATATCGACAAGGTTGCGCCGTCTTCCTCCAGGCCGTAACTTTCCTGAAGGAAAAGCAATGCCTCAGCCAGACGGCCACGGATATGCTTCTGGGTCAGAGAGACCGTGCGCTGGTCGGAAACGCCCAGGTCAAGCGACAGCTGACGGACAAAGAATAGCGACAGCTTGATGTTCTCCTCCATCCAATGGTACACCAGGTCCATCGGTATCTTGCAGATATATGACGTCTCAAAGGCGGATGCCGCTGTCACGTAGTTCTGATTGGCGAAATAGGCACGGTAGCCTAAATACTGAACGGGCTTGATCACTCGGATAATCTGAGTCCGCCCGCCTACACCACTCTTATACACCTTCACCTTGCCGGATATCAGGCACAGAAGGCTCATCGGAACGTCGCCCTCGTTATAGATAAGCTCATTCTTCGAATATTTGTGGATAGTCAGGTTCCTACGAAGTTCCAGCAGCTGCTTTTCGGTCAGCAAGTCGGCCAGACTCTGTATCTTCGACAATGTATCACTCATGGATATGGCTTCTCTCTTCATCGCTATTGGGTATGAGGCGAGTTTTTAACTCAAATAAATGATAGTGTTACAAAAAAAAACTTTCCTGCTCGTTCTGAAATCTCAAGATTCAAATTCCTCAAAAGTCATTGCCTGTCATGTAGCGAGCGATTGTATCGCGAGCAAGAAGCTAAACGCCCCCTTTCCGTCCGCATGGATTCTTAAACTTTAAACATTAAAGTCAACCTTCCGCTCTCATCAAAAACGAAGCAACTAATTTTTTAACGATTTCCAAATAACAATTCCGCTATTGTTCTTTTTGCATGCAAAGTTACATTTTTTTATTTCAACTGCCAAGGAAAATAAGCAAAAATTATGTTTTATAACATATTTCAGTCTCCTGCAAACGTCACTTCAACAAATCACACTGTTTTTTTTCGATAAATATTTGGTAGAAACACGAATTTTAACTAAATTTGAGCAAATAAAAGGGTTTTATAGAAAACACACCTTAAAAAAACATACTAAACTATGAGTTATTTACGTTTCGACAAAACTTTAATGACCAACTTGCAGGAGTCTCTGCCAAAAGAGATTCTGCGTACCAATCGATCGGGAGCCTACTCTTGCTCGTCAATTGTAGACTGCAACACTCGTAAATACCACGGTTTGTTAGTGGTGCCAGTACCGGAAATCGACGATGAGAACCATGTACTCATTTCTTCTCTCGACGAGACGGTAGTACAGCATGGAGCTGAGTTCAACCTCGGGCTACACCGTTATCTCGGCGGAAGCTACTCGCCGAACGGACACAAATACATCCGTGAATGGGAATGGGACAAGGTCCCGACAACCCTATACAGAGTGGGCGGAGTCAAGCTCAAGAAAGAAATCGTGTTCCAACATTTCACCAACAGGGTGCTCATTCGATACACGCTCGTCGATGCACACTCCGTCACTACGCTCAGACTGAGACCTTTCCTCGCCTTTAGGAATGTCGAGTCGCTCACACACGAGAACAGCGTTGCAAGGCAGGACTACAGTCTTTGCGACAACGGTATCAAGACCAAGATGTACGACGGATACCCTGACCTCTACATGCAGGTCAGCAAGAAAAGCGAATGGCATTTCGACCCTCATTGGTACAGGGGAATTGAATACCAGAGAGAGATGGAACTTGGATACGAGTATGCAGAGGACTTGTATGTGCCGGGGTATTTCGAGTTCAACATCAGGAAAGGAGAGACCGTCGTGTTCAGCGCAGGCGTAGAGGAACTCACGATGAGAAACGCCAAGAAACTCTTCGACGAGGAAGTTGAGGTACACACCAGCAGAGACAGTTTCACACAATGCCTCATCAACGCGGCACACCAGTTCCACTACGAGAAAGACGGAGAAGAGTACATCATTGCCGGATATCCATGGTTCAAGTGCAGAGCACGCGACACTTTCATCTCACTCCCGGGACTCACGCTTGCTTGCGACGAAAAAGAACACTACAAGGCGGTCATGAAGACTTGCCTCAAGGCCATCGACGATGTCATCAACAACAGGCCAGTGTCTGTCAACATCTATGAGGTGGATGCACCTGACGTGTTGCTGTGGGCTATTTGGGCTATTCAGCAATACGCTTTGCTCGCATCAAGGCAAGAGGCTATCGAGCTCTATGGAAAGACCGTATACGACATCATCAACTTCATCAGACAAGGTGGACACGAAAACCTCATACTCCACGACAACGGACTTCTATATGCCAACGGAAGGGACAAAGCCATCACATGGATGAACAGCTGTGTCAACGGAAGGCCATGCGTACCGCGTTCCGGATACATCGTCGAGTTCAACGCACTATGGTATAACGCACTCAAGTTCTGCGCATCTATACAGACTGAACTCGGGTTCACCGATGGAGCTAACGAGATGAACAATTTGGCCGACAAGGTGGGTGAGTCCTTCAAAAACACGTTCCTCAACCAGCATGGTTATCTGCTCGACTACATCGACGGAGACTACATATCATGGAGCGTCAGACCAAATATGCTCATCGCAACGTCTCTCGAGTTCTCACCGCTTACTAAGCCTGAGAAAAAGAAAGTGCTCGACATCTGCACAAAAGAGCTCCTCACCCGTAAGGGAATTAGAAGCCTATCGCCGAAGAGCGGAGGCTACAACCCTATCTACGAAGGCGGACAGGCACAGAGGGACGCAGCATACCATCAGGGAACTGTATGGCCCTTCATGGCAGGATTCTACCTCGAGACTTGCGCAAAAGTTTACAACAGGAGCGCATACTCATTCATGGATCGTATCTTCGTCGGGCTCGAGGAGGAACTCAACTTCCATTGCATCGGCACTATTCCGGAACTGTTCGACGGAAACCCGCCATTCCACGGAAGAGGGGCGCTTTCCTTCGCCATGAACGTGGCTGAAGTGCTCAGAATGAACAGAATTATGAATGATATGTTTAATCTTAATTAATATAGGAAGTATATGAGAGTTTTAATGTTCGGATGGGAATTCCCGCCTAAAATCTACGGAGGACTGGCTGTTGCATCCTATGGAATCACGAAGGGACTCAGCCTGCAAAACGACGTCGAGACAATCTTCTGTCTTCCTAAGCCTTGTGGAGAGGAAGAGAAATTCCTCAAAATCATTGGAATGAACCAGGTTCCTATCGTATATAGAGACCACGACTACAACTACGTCAAGAGCAGAATCCCTGACTATATGTCGCCTGAGGACTACTACAACTTCAGAAACCACATCTATGCAGACTTCTC
>CAMOTI010000019.1 GCA_946625675.1 uncultured Prevotellaceae bacterium
AAGATCAAGTTGTTCAACATACAGATGGGTGAGGAAATCAACGTTTTCTTCGACATCAACGCACGTGAATACAACGGTAAATACTACAACGACATAAGGGCATGGAGAGTCGACCGTGTCGATCCTAACAACCCAATGCCTCAGCAGCCGACAGCGACTGCATATCAACAGCAGCCGGGCATGCAGCAACCGTTCCCGCCTCAGCAGCCTGCAGCACCTGCATATCCTCAGCAGCAGGCCATGCAACAGCCGTTCCCGCCTCAGCAGCAGGCAGCACCTGCATATCAGCAGCCTCAGACTGGAGCCCCCACAGCTGCGCCAGCCACTGACTTCAGCCAGCAGGGCGACGACGAGAACCTGCCGTTCTAATCGCTGAACCCGGACATATACCCACAAAAAGGATGAGCCATCACAGATATGTGCTCATCCTTTTTTTATTTCGCCTTTTTCTTATATCTTTGCCTATAGGAGTTTACGTCATATATGTCTGCCCATTCATGCCCATACACACCCTTTCACTCCCCCATCCGCTGCCGCACCGCCTCAAACAGCAACACAGCCGTGCTCACCGACACGTTCAGCGAGTCAAGGCTTCCAAGCATCGGTATGCGGATATGGCGGTCGGCGGCAAGGCGCCAGGGAGTCGTCAGGCCCGTGGACTCCGTACCCATCACGATGGCGGTGGGAACAGTCATGTCGGTGGCGTAATAGAGTTCGGAATCCTGAAGCTGAGCCGTCAGTATCTGTATTCCTCTCGATTTCAGGAATTCTATGCATTCTGCGGAACCGGACACAGCGCACGGAACGGTGAACACGGCCCCAATGCTTGCCCGGATCACGTTCGGATTGTAAAGGTCGGTTGGGGTGTCGCAGAATATCACGGCGTCGGCCTGAGCCGCGTCGGCGCTGCGCAGGATTGCCCCGAGATTGCCGGGTTTCTCCACTCCCTCTGCCACCACCACCAGCGGATTGTCCGACAAAGGGATGTCGTCGAGGCCGAACGGGCGGCTGCGCACCACCCCTATAACGCCTTCCGTACCTTCACGGTAAGCCATCTTCTGATAGACAGCGGACGAAACCAGAAACTGCCTCCCGCCATCCAGCAACGGCGACAAAGCATGCCAGTCGTCACCGTCTCTCACAACATCCTCACACACATAGGCCGAATCCAGCTCATAGCCATGACTGAGGCAATGAGCCAGCTCACGGACACCCTCGACAACGAACAGGCCCTGCTTCCTGCGTTCCGACGACTTCTGGCTCAGCGCCACCACCTGCTTCACGCGCACATTCTGCAAACTACTGATTTTCTCTATTCTTTCCTGCATTCCAACATATTATTTATGCATATTAAGCCAAGCACAGCCCTGCGTCCTCCAGTGTGGCAGTTCCTTCTGCTGCCCTACTAAGGTTCCCCGTGTCGGGTGTCAGTCCGCATGGCTCAAAGTTCAAATCTCAAAGTTTAAACTAATATTTAAACGAGCTTCCCCCCAGGAACTCCCTCAGCAGCGACGTAGGCGGAAGAGCCTTGTCGCTGATGGGTTCGAAGAAACTGAGGAATCTCGACAAGGCATTTGCCATACCATGCTCCGGACGGCTTTCATATACCGACTCCAGCAGAGGCAGGGCATAATTGCGCAGAACAGCCAGCTCGTAAATCAACGCACTGTTGAACATCACGTCGGCATTCTCCTGGAACGGGAATATCCACTTGTCCTCACCGCGGCGTACCGACGGCCAGCGCGCTATCGTGTCGATGGCACTTGCCCCACGGAACTGATTGTCGCGTACGATACGGCGAATCAGTCGGCTGTCGGTAGTCGGGATGTAATTGTGGTCGTCAAGCTTGATGGCGGTCAAGGCGGAGATATAGATACGGAACTTCTCGTCCTCTGGAATCGGTTCCGACATCAGCGGATTCAGGCCGTGGATGCCCTCAAGCAGCAACACCATGTTGTCGTCGAGCCGGAGACGCTTGCCGCTCATCATGCTCTTGCCCATCGCGAAATTGTAGGTGGGCAGCTCCACTTCCTCCCCGTTCAGCAACTGCTTGATATGCTGATTGTAAAGGTCGAGATTGAGCGAATAGATGGACTCGTAGTCATATTCCCCATTCTCGTCAACGGGTGTCTTCTCACGGTCCACGAAGTAGTCGTCGAGAGAGATCAGGCGGGGCTTCATTCCGCAGGTCATCAGCTGCACGCACAGGCGCTTGCTGAACGTGGTCTTCCCGCTGGAAGAAGGACCAGCCACCAATATCACCTTCACTCGCTTTCTCGCTGCGATCTGCTCCGCAATCTGGCTGATGCGCTTCTCCTGCAGAGCCTCTGCCACCATGATGGTCTCTGTGGCAAAGCCATTGCGGGTGAGTTCGTTCAGTTGGCCCACGGTGGACACGCCAATATGGTCGAGCAGCTGATGGTCAAGGGCAAACGCATTCAGCATCTTTTCCTGCTTCACAATCTCAGGGAAGCGGCCGTCCTCCCGAGGAATACGCAGGAGAACACCATCGTAGTATTTCACCAAGTCGAAACTCCAAAGATAGTCGGTGGACGGGACAAGCGGTCCGTAGTAGTAGTCAATGGTGTCATCAAGTTTATAATAATGGCTGTAGAGGTTGCCAAGACCCTCTATCAACTTGGCCTTCTTCTCCAGTCCGTTGTCGCGGAACAGCTTCACCACATCCTCTGTCGGACCCTCCAGACGGTGGTAGGACACGTGGCCGGTGATAATCTCCTCCATCCGCTGTTTCAGTTGCTGAACCAGCTCCAATGTCACCGTGGACGCATTCCCGTCGGACGCAGGGAGTGCCAGCTTAAAGAAATAGCCTTTCGATACAGGGGCTTCCACCATCAGCTTACCGTCGGGATAGAGGTCGCGCACGGCTTTGTAAAGCACAAACGTCAGAGAGCGCATGTACACCTTACGGCCGGGAGCGCTGTCGAGGTCCAGGAACTCTACCGTCTTCGCACCAAACACACGGAAGCGAAGACCTTCCAGACGGTTGTTCACCAACGCACATACGGGCTTGTGGGCAAACTTCAAGCCGAAGGTATCATATATCTCGGTCAGCATCGTGCCGAACTCAAACGAGCGTGTCTCGCCGTTATTCTTGCATTTGATCTGTATCATGGGCTTTTGTTTTTGTGTTTTGCAATTTCATCTATGGTTTTGGGCATAAAATTACAAAAAAATATTCACTTTTCTCCCCTTTCGTAAAAAAATTACAAAAAAACAACGCACAAAGCACCAAAACCAGCTAAAAATTAACTAACTTTGTCTGAATTCAAAAGATTTATTCCAACAATAAAACCAGAGCACCGAGACCTACCGGAATCTCCAGCCAAGCTAAAAATCTAGAAAGTCTAGAATATCTAGAGCATCTAGAATATCTAGAAAGTCTAGAACATCCTGCCCTCGTCCGCATGGCCCTCTCTAAACTCTAAACTCTCAACTCTCAACTAAACCATGTTCAAGACGTTATTAAATAATGTGGGGGAATTCAAGCGCGCGTCCATTCTCACCCCTGTCTACACATCCCTTGAGGTGCTCGTGAGCGCATTCATCCCTTACGTCACGGCATCCATCATCGACAAAGGAATCAACGGCGGGGAGGCTGGACAGGGCGACATGACGAACGTGTGCCTCTACGGAGGACTCATGCTTGCGCTCGCATTCCTCTCCCTCTTTTTCGGCATACAGGCCGGAACCAACTCAGCATACGCCTCAACCGGATTCGCATACAATCTCAGGGACGCCATGTACAAGAACATACAGACGTTCTCCTTCTCCAACATCGACCGGTTCTCATCATCAGGACTCATCACGCGCATGACAACCGACGTGAGCAACCTGCAAAACGCATTCCAGCAAATCCTCAGGGCATCGGTCAGGGCACCGCTCAACCTCATTTTCAGTATCTTCATGTGCGTGTTCATCAACTGGAAGATGAGCATCATCTTCATCGTGGCCATGGTCATTCTCGGATGTGCCCTCTTCTTCATCATCACAAAGACCGTCAAGCTCTTCTCGCAGGTGTTCGTCAAATACGACGACCTCAACAAGTCCGTACAGGAGAACATACAGGCCATACGAGTGGTCAAGGCCTTCGTCAGGGAAGACTACGAGAACAAGAAATTCAAGAAAGCGGCGGAAGCTCTCTATAAGCTCTTCGTCAAGACGGAGAGCCTGCAAGCGCTCAACCATCCCATCATGAATCTCGTGGTCTACGGATGTATCATCGCGCTATCATGGTTCGGTGCTCATTTCATTGTGGCAGGAGAACTCACGACAGGTGAACTCACCAGCATGTTCGCATACGTCATGACCATACTCACATCGCTCATGATGCTCACCATGATCTTCGTCAACATCACCATGAGCGCAGCCAACGGTAGGAGGGTTTGCCAGGTGCTCGACGAGAAGGCCGACATCACCTCGCCACCCGACGCGGTCACCAGCGTCAAGGACGGCAGCGTGGAGTTCAACGACGTGTTCTTCTCCTACAACCAGGCAATCGCCGACCAGGATGGAGAAATCAAGAAGTCCGTCACCAGACCGGCCTTGCAGCATGTATCGTTCAAAGTGAGTCCGGGCGAGACCATCGGAATCATAGGCGGTACGGGTTGCGGAAAGTCCACGCTGGCCAGCATGGTCAGCCGCCTCTACGACGTCGGAGAGGGGACGGTGAAAGTGGGGGGCGTGGACGTCAGGCGGTATGATGTCACGGCACTGCGAAACGATGTGTCCATGATCCTGCAGAACAACATTCTCTTCTCCGGAACCATTCTCGACAACCTCAGATGGGGAAAGAGCGACGCCACCCTCGAAGAGTGCAGACAGGCCTGCCAGCTGGCACAGGCCAGCGAATTCATCGAGCAGATGCACGACGGATACGACACCATCATCGAACAGAACGGCGCCAACGTGTCGGGAGGACAAAAGCAGCGACTCTGCATCGCCAGGGCATTGCTGAAAAAGCCGAAAGTGCTCATTCTCGACGACTCCACCAACGCATGCGACACAGAGACTGAGGCCAAAATCCTCGACGCCTTCAACAACAAGGTGCCGGACATCACAAAAATCATCATCTCTCAGAGAATACAGAGCGTGCAGCATGCCAACCGGATCATCGTTATGGACAGCGGACAAATCAATGGCATCGGCACACACGAGCAGCTACTCAAGTCCAACACCATCTATCAGGAAATCCACAAGCTGCAAATCGAGGCAGGAGGCGACTTCGATCCCAAACAATAAGAAAATCGAGCGGCCTTCCGCATGGCATAATAAATTTCAAACTTCAAATTTCAAACTTCAAACAAAACCAATGGCTCGCCAATTCAACATAGGAAGAGGTCCCGGTGGAAACCGCGCCAACAACTTCGGTGC
>CAMOTI010000020.1 GCA_946625675.1 uncultured Prevotellaceae bacterium
TTATGTATGTCCGCCAGTTGGCTGACGTCTCGTCTCCATCAAAAACGAGGCAACTTGTTTTTACGGTTATAAAATAGGCTCGAACTAAGGAATGAAACAGAGCTCCAGACATACGAACAAGGGAAAACGGAGGACAGTGCCAATACTGTGCCTCTGTTTCGCGCTTTTCGCTATCACGATGACGGCGGAAAACAATCTGACCCGTATATGGAGCTGGATGGTTCCCGGTGATGACATCATACAGGACGACCCGCCGGAGAAAATAGAAATACTGCACTCCGATATCCTCTTCAAGAGAGCCAACGACCCAAGGGCCGACGTGCTCGTCGGACATGTGAAATTAAGACATGAGGGGGCGTTGCTCGACTGCGACAGCGCAAGATATTACAAGGACTCCAACTCGTTCTACGCCTATGGAAAGGTAGTGCTCGTGCAGGGAGACACGCTCAAGCTGCTCTGCGACACGCTCGACTACTACGGCGACTCACGGGTGGCTAAGGCCAGAGGACACGGAAAGCTATACCACCACGACCGCAGGCTGGAGTCCAACAAGATGGAATACAACCGGCTCAGAGGTGAGGCGAAATATTATGAGGGAGGCACCATCTACCAGCAGGACAAGGTGCTCTATTCTTATTACGGAGAGTACAACACCTACACGCACCTCGCCGTCTTCACGCGCGACGCCAAGCTCAGGGACTCACAGAACACCATCACCTGTGATGTGGGACAGTACAACTCCGACACGCATATCTCCATTTTCAAAAATAATGTCGTGCTCACGACCAAGGACGGCAACGTCCTATATGCCGACAACGGAAAGTACAATTCCGACACCCATTTCATGCAGGCCTGGGACAACGTCAAAATCGTGGACAAGGACAAGAACGTGCTCACATGCGACAGGGGGGACTACAACTCCGACACACATCTGGCCAACTGCTACGACAATGTCAGGTCGGTGGACACGAAAAACAATGTGCTTACCTGCGACCGTGGGGATTACAACACGGAGACCAAGCTCATGCACTGCTTCAGCAACGTGAGGCTGCTCGACAAGGACAACAACGAGCTGCTGTGCGAGGAGGGAGAGTACGACGGAAACACAGGGCTGGCTAAGTTCAGGAACAACGTGGTGCTCAACGACAAGGACGGCGGAAAACTGGTATGTGAACATGGCACTTACAACTCCAACACGCACCTGGCTGACTTCTACGAGAACGTCAGAATCACCAAGCCCGACGGAAAAGGAGAGGTCATCACGTCACACGTCATATACAACACCGACACGGAGATTGCCTCGCTCGACTCGGAAGCCAACATCACGGGAGAAGAGGGGGAGTTCATCTACACGACCAGAGGTGAGTACAACACCAAGACCGGAATGGCCGAGCTGCTCGACAGAAGCTACATCATCAAGGACGGAAGAAGAATCGACGGCGACAGACTGCGGACCTACAAGGAGGAAGCAACGGGATACACCATCGACGAGGCCATCGGAAACGTCATCATATCCGACCCCGTCAACCAGTTCGGACTCACGGGCGACCACTGCATCAGGGTAGAGGAGACGGGCTATGACCGCGCATACGGCAATGTCGTCATCACCGACTCTGTCAACAAATGCCATGTGCTCGGACATCATTGCGAGTACGACGAGAACACGGGGTACGCCATGGCGACGGACAGCGCTGAGGTCATCTATTATTACTATCAGGACACTGTATATGTGCACAGCGACACTATGAAGGTGTTTACGTATAACATCAACACGGACTCTGTGTACCGCGACCTCTATGCATACAAAAAGGTGCGTATGTTCAGAAACGACGTACAGGGAGTGTGCGACTCGCTCGTGCATCATGCCCTCGACTCATGCACGTACATGTATGGACAGCCCATCATCTGGAACTACAACCAGCAAGTGTTTGGTGAGGAAATCCGGGTGTACAACAACGACAGCACGATCGACTGGGTGCATGTCATCAACCAGGCCATGACCATCGAACAGCTCGACTCCGTGTCGTACAACCAGGTGCAGGCCAAGGAGATGTTCAGCTACTTCAAGGAAGGACAAATCGAACATAACGAGGCGAAAGGCAATGTTTACGTCACCTACTTCATAGACGAGGAGGGTGGGGCACGGATTGGAATGAACTACACCGAGACCACCCATCTCAAGATGTTCATGGAGAACAAGAAGGTGAAGCGTGTGTGGATGCCGGCGGCGACAGGAACAGTATATCCGCCTATCAAAATCCCTGAGTCCAAACGATATCTGCCTGCGTTCGCTTGGTTCGACTATGTCAGGCCGAAGGACAAAGACGACGTGTTCGTCTGGAGAACCAAGGACGAGAAAGACATTCTCAAAAAGACCGTGCAAAAGAAGATGCCGACACAAAAACTCGACAGCATCAAGTAGAGACGCCCCGCGGGGCGTCTTGTAACTAAAAAAACGTACAACGCCTTGACACCTCGAAATTTCGAGCCCTTCCGTCCGCATGGCTCTCTAAACTATCAACTATCAACTCTCAACCCCTCGAATAATAACCGTCCGCACGGCATAAAACTTCAAACTTCAAATCTCAAACTTCAAATAAATCTATGGGACTATTCACTGTCAGAAAACCAAGAGGATTTCGCCGAAGCTACATCTACTACGATGAGCGTAAGGAAAAACTTGAGAAAATCAAGGAAAATGCGGAGCGAGAACTGGGACTCCTGCCCGAGAAGGAATTCAAACCGGAGGACATCAGGGGTAAGTTCGTCGCCGCTACCACGCATCTCAGAAAGCGAAAGGAAAGCGGAAAGAAGCCGATGCACCCCATGGTGGGCATCGCGCTCATCATCGCGCTGCTCTTACTCATGTATTTCCTCTTGCAGTAAATTACAAGCATGGACGACATAATCCATCTCCTACCCGACTCCGTTGCCAACCAGATTGCGGCCGGAGAAGTTGTGCAAAGACCGTCTTCTATCGTAAAGGAGATGGTCGAAAACTCTATTGACGCTGGCGCGGACACGATTCAGGTGATTATCGTGGAAGGGGGAAAGAACTGCGTGCAGGTCATCGACAACGGATGCGGAATGTCGGAGACGGACGCAAGAATGGCATTCGAACGGCATGCTACGTCGAAAATCAACCAGGCCAGCGACATCTACAATCTCGTAACCATGGGGTTCCGAGGAGAGGCTCTGGCGTCTATCGCTGCGGTGGCACAGGTGGAGATGAAAACCAGAAGAAAGGAGGATGAGATCGGAACGCTCATTCAAATCGACGGAGCCAAAGTGATGGAACACAAGCCGGTGGCTTGCCCCGTCGGAACGAACATCGCTGTCAGAAACCTGTTCTTCAATATTCCCGTCAGACGAAAGTTCCTGAAAAAGACACAGACAGAACTCAACAACATCATACAGGATTTCGAACGGATTGCACTTGTATATCCAGACATCAAGTTCGAACTTTTCCATAACGACACGCCGGTCTTCAAACTCGACAAAGCAGGGCTGAAACAACGGATCGCTGACATCTGTGGAGAACGGACTGCGGACTCTCTCATCCCGCTGCAGACTGAAACACCGCTCGTCAATGTCGTCGGATTCGTCGGTAAGCCGGAGACGGCTAAACGGAAAGGGGCAAGGCAGTTCTTCTTCGTCAACGGACGCTTCATGAAACACCAGTATTTCCATGCGGCTGTGGAAAGGGCGTTCGACAACATTATCCCTCAAGGAGAACATGTCAATTACTTTGTCTACCTCAAGGTCGACCCACAGAACATCGACGTCAACGTACATCCTACGAAAACGGAAATCAAGTTCGAGAACGAACAAATCATCTGGCAGGTCATCAACGCGGTGGTAAGGGAGGCTATCGGACGATTCAACGAGGTCCCTGCCATCGACTTCGACCGAAAGGCCGACGACATCGACATACCAGCTATGCCTGCCAGTCCGGGAGGCGTGAGGATGACGCACTCTTATGGGGGATACAACCCGTTCAAGCCGCAGGACAGCAGCAAGACGGCTTCTTCTTACGACTGGGAGAAACTCTACCCGCAGAACGACGAAATGCAGGAGACGCAGGAAATCATCCTCACAGGGTCGCTCTCCAATCAGGCACCACGACAGACGGAACTCTGGAAAGGACAGGATTTCAACGACTCTCAGAAGCAGAACCTGACAACAGATGTAAAAGAGCTCTTCCAGTATGCGGGGCGATACATCGTCATGCCTCATAACGGGGGGATTGCCATCGTCGACCAACATAGGGCGCATGTGGCGGTGCTTTTCCAGGATTATATGGAGAGGATAAGGCATACGCAGAATGTGGCGCAAGGATTGCTGTTCCCCGAAATCGTCCAGCTGACAAAGCAGGAGGACGACGCACTACAACTGGTGAAAGACGAAATCAAGGCGGTGGGGTTCGAACTCACTCCTTTGGGGGCTGCATCTTATTCTCTCAACGCCATACCAACCGGTATCGACGGAACGGACTACGCCAAACTGCTGCACAACCTCCTGTGGACGGCATCTGAAAACAAAAATGCAGTTAAGCAGACCATGGCTGAAAATATCGCGCTCGCTATGGCGCAGACGGCAGCTATTCCTTATGGACAGGAACTCAGCAGCAATGAGATGAGGCGTCTTGTCGAACAACTTTTCTCTCTCGCCAACCCCAACAGGACACCGGAGGGCAAAATCATCTTCAACATCGTCGACGACAACAAAATCGAACATATGTTTTGATTTTTTTTGATTTTTTGTGTTTGTTTGTAGCGACTTTTTACATTATGAAGCAAAAAAATATCCGAAATGTTAAAAAAATGATTTTTTTTAAAGCAAAATGATGGTTATATTATAAGAAAATACTAACTTTGCAGAGATTTTAGGCATTTTTGCTGTTTTTCGAGGAGAGACAGTTTTATATTATATATATTAATGTGTAAGAATAGGATAGAAGGAGCAAATATTATAACTAAGGATTTAAGTAAAAAGATATATTAATAATTTATTGTTTTATTCAAAAAAGTGTTTATGAAAAAGTTTATGATTGCACTGGCTTTTGCCAGTCTCGGAACTGTGGCTGTTAATGCCCAGAGAACTGTGGCACTGAATCCTTTCTGGAACAACTGGTTTGTTCAGGCTGGTATTGACATGTCACTCGCAAACCCGGCTTACACTTCCCATTGGTCAAAGGAAGTCTTCCCTAACGGTAAGTCTTTCGGTGTGAACCTCGCTATCGGTAAGTGGTTCTCTCCTGAAATCGCTCTCCGTGGTAAGATTCAGTGGGAAAACGGTATCATCGATTCTGACCATCAGAACCGCAACAGAAACCACGGCCTCAACAAAGGTCTGAAATGGGTGCCTACTCATGATGGAGGTGGTTATGCTCAGGTTTCTGCTGACGCTATGCTCAACCTCAGCAACATCATCTGCGGTTATAGCGAGAATCGTTTCTGGAACTTCATTCCATTCGCTGGAGCTGGTTTCTTCCGCGCTTTCGACATTCACCAGTACACTCCGTCACTCCGCACAGGTATCGAGAACACATTCCGTCTTGGCAAGCGTGCAAACATCTACGTTGACCTCACTTATCAGTGGACTACTTCATACCTGACTGATAACTATGGACGCTCTAGGGGTGAGGCTTCTGACCCTGCTCGTCACAATGGTATCTTCACCATGGAGCTTGGTGCTACCATCAACCTTGGTAAGACCAACTGGGATCGCGCTTACTCTCAGGCTGAGATCGACGCACTCCTCAAGGAGAAGGACAACAGAATCGCTGAGCTCGAGGCTGAGCTCAACCGCCTCCGCGCTGAGAACGCTAAGCTTCAGCAGGAGCTTGCTAAGCTGAGAGACCAGCTCAAGAACAAGCCTGAGCCTCCAAAGCCAGTTGTTCGTGTTATCGGTTCTGCAGCTACTTCTGTATTCTTCGAGAAGAACTCTACTGCTATCGACTCTGAGAAGGATCTCGTGAACCTCCAGGCTGTTGCTGCTGTAGCTAAGGCTAACAATAACCAGGTAGTTGTTACTGGTTCTGCCGACTCTGCTACTGGTACAACTGAAATCAACCAGAAACTCTCTGAGGGTCGTGCTAACGTTGTAGCTGACAAGCTCGTTGAGTATGGTGTGCCTCGCGCTAACATCTCTACTGTTTACAAGGGTGGTGTGCTCGAAGTTGAGCCGTACAACCTCAACCGTCGTGCCGTTGTTGAGCTCAAGTAAGCCAACTCTCGCATAACGAAATAATTAAGATGATGTCCGTAATACCGGACATCATCTTTTTTATATTTATTTACCTAAGCTCCACACACCTCTTTAAACTTTAAACATTAAACTTTACATTAAACTTTAAACTGAAAATAAACAACTTTTTCACCTTTTTCTTGGTTGATTCATAAAAATTATGTAACTTTGCAACGCTTTTGAAAAAACGACGGTTCTCTTTAGGAGATATCACGTTTTTCCACGGGGTATAGCGCAGTTGGTAGCGTTCCTGGTTTGGGACCAGGCGGTCGCGTGTTCGAGTCACGCTGCCCCGACTTTCTTAAGCAGGCGGGTTCTAATAATTTTTAGAACATGCATTAACACACCTACGGGGTATAGCGCAGTTGGTAGCGTTCCTGGTTTGGGACCAGGCGGTCGCGTGTTCGAGTCACGCTGCCCCGACTGACTTGAGGGATTGAACGCAGGATTCAATTCCTCTTTGTGTTTTTATATACCTAACAGAATACTAAAAACTGAAAACTGTGAATACAGTCATTGCCTGTCGTGTGGTGAGCGATATCATCGCGAGCAAGCTATGTACCCTCCCTCCGTAAGGCACTTTAAACTTTATACTTTAAACTTTCAACTAAATCATATGAACGACTGGAAAAAACGGCTCGGAGTGGTGTTCTCCACCAATCCCGATTTCAACTATCAGGCTGAAGAGGATCAGCAGCCGGACACCCTCGCACCCGATAAGCAAAAGCTCAGAGTGGCTGTCGAAAAGAAAGGCAGGGCTGGCAAGACCGTCACCGTGGTCAAAGGATTCACCGGAAGTGAGGAAGATCTCAAGAATCTTGAAAAAATGTTAAAGACAAAATGCGGGACAGGGGGCTCAGCAAAGGAGGGCGTCATCATACTCCAGGGGGAAATGAAGGATAAACTCGTCACGATTCTTAGGGACTTAGGGTACACCGCAACCAAATAGACTTCTTCTGTCGGGTATGTACGAACCGATTTTTCTGCTGATTTACGTATTAAAAAAACATAAAAAATACGGAAATACGGCCAAAAAATCGTATCTTTGCATCAGATTTGTAATATATATGTAGGAAGGTGCTCTATATGGGGGCACAGAATGGATTTATTATCAGATACTATGTGTAGGATTATTGCTTTGGCGAATCAGAAAGGAGGGGTGGGAAAAACTACGACTACCATCAATCTTGCAGCATCGCTCGCTACCATGGACAAGAAGGTGCTTGTCATCGATGCCGACCCGCAGGCGAACGCCTCATCAGGACTCGGAGTCGATATCCAGCAGGTTGAAACTTCTATTTACGACTGCATCATCAGCACCGTCCTGGCTTCAGCCAACAAGAACGAGAAAATGATCGACCCGCATGAGGCCATCTACACCACCGATCTCAAAGGACTTGACATCATACCAAGCCATATTAACCTCGTTGGTGCGGAAGTTGAGATGATTAACCTCAGAAACAGGGAACTGGTCATCAAGAACATGTTGTCCGTGCTCACTCCTGAATATGATTATATTCTTATCGACTGCTCGCCATCTCTCGGACTGATCACGACTAACGCCCTTACGGCTGCTAATTCGGTCATTATTCCTGTGCAGTGTGAGTATTTCGCACTCGAAGGTATCACTAAACTGCTACAGACCATCAAGATCATCAAGTCTAAAATTAATCCTAATCTCGAAATCGAAGGATTCCTGCTTACTATGTTCGACTCCAGACTCAGACTGGCGAACCAAATCTACGATGAAGTCAAGCGACATTTCAAGGAACTCGTATTCAAAACGGTCATACAAAGAAATGTAAAGCTCAGCGAGGCACCAAGCCATGGTATTCCTTGCATCCTCTACGACGTCACATCTACAGGAGCTAAAAACTACCTTGCGCTCGCGAAGGAACTCATCGACAAATATAACTAATAACGAACGTTATAATTATGGCGGTCAAGAAGAAATTCTCCGCGCTCGGACGTGGACTCGACGCTCTCATTTCAACTGAGGATGTCACCACTAACGGGTCGGACACGATAAACGAAATCAACATAGAACTCATTGAGGCCAACCCTAACCAGCCAAGAAGGGAATTCGACGAGGAAGCCCTTCAGGAACTGGCGGACTCCATTCAGGAAATTGGCATCATACAGCCCATCACGCTCAGAAAACTCAGCAACGGAAAGTATCAGATCGTTGCAGGAGAAAGAAGATGGAGGGCGTCCATGAGAGCAAAGCTCACGACCATCCCGGCATATATCATCAGTGTGGATGAGGAAAAACTCATGGAGATGGCTCTTGTGGAAAATATTCAAAGACAGGACCTCAACCCTATCGAAATCGCGCTGGCATACCAGCAACTCATCGAGCAGTATGGACTCACACAGGAAAAACTGGCTGAGAAAGTGGGAAAAAAGCGTGCCACGGTAGCCAATTTCCTCAGACTCCTCAGACTGCCGGCTCCCGTGCAGATGGGACTGAGAAACAAGGTCATCGACACTGGACACGCCAGGGCACTGCTCGCTGTCGAAGACCCTAAACAGCAAATCAAGATCTACAACGACATAGCACAGAAAAAACTCTCGGTCAGAGCCGTTGAGGAATATGTCAAGAAAGTCAAGGACGAACAGGAAGGTAAGGAAACCAAAAAGAAGAAACAAATACCGGAATTGCCGGATATGACGGACATCAAGCAGAATGCTGACAAATTATTCGGAAAGAACACTATCATCACTTGTGATGCCAACGGAAAGGGAAAACTGACAATCCCTTTCAGCAACATTGACGAAATCAGACACATCATCGAACAACTGTCCGTAAAAGCATAACCGGATGAATAGCAAATGCAGAAAATACTTGACTCTCGTACTTATGGCCTTTGCCTTTGGATTCACGGCCAAGGCGCAAGTGGTCAAGACGGATTCTGCACATTCTGTTGATGCCATACAGTTTGAATTCGAGCAGCAAGACACAGTCTTAGTCGACACACTCAACCAAGGGAGGCTGCTCATCAGCCACGAAGACTCTGTCGTCGCAGGAATTCAGAAACCAAAGACGGAGGACATAAAACAAAAGCAAAAATGGATTCCGAATCCTAAGAAGGCGCTCTGGCTTGCTATCGCCATACCGGGAGGGGGGCAAATTTACAATCGGAAGTTCTGGAAACTACCGCTTATCTATGGCGGATTCATCGGATGTTTCTATGCAATCAGCTGGAACAACACCATGTACCATGACTACGCACAGGCGTATGTCGACATCATGGACAGCGACCCTACTACACAAAGTTTCTACAATTTCCTGCCTCCTACATACGACGTCAACGCCAACCTCGAGAGGCTTCAGAATCTCTTCAAGAGAAAAAAGGACTATTACAGAAGGTATCGCGACCTCAGCATCTTCTGCGCCATCGGAGTGTATGCGCTTTCTGTCATCGACGCGTATGTCGACGCCGAACTGTCAAGCTTCGACATCAGCAGAGACCTCAGCATGAAAGTCAGACCGTCGGTGTTCAGCGACAGGGCCATGACCACAGGAAACTCCAACTCATACGGAATCAAGTGTGCCATCGCTTTTTGATTAGCTGCATGGAGCACATGATGCAGACAGGATTTGAAACTGACTACGATAACACCTGACAAATTCATTTATATACATAAAAAATATATGATTATGAGAAAATTTTTGACAACAGCAACTTTAGCCTTGGCTATCTCGGCAGGATCAAGTGCTCAAAACTATAGTTATAATTATAGCGGAGACAATGCTGATTCTGCCACCGGGGACAACATTCCCGTGTCAAGCGAGGTGCTGATGCAGGATTATAACAACCGAACTTATCTTAGGGAAAACGTCACGTCGAGAAGTGTGGTACGAACGTCTGATGCCAGCGACCTCACCATCGAGCAGAGGCTTAAACGAATCCAGACTACGATGGAGCTGCCTCTCAACAGCATCACCAGAACATATATCGACAAGTATGCCAACAAGATGAAGCGTTCGGTAGGCGTCATGCTGGCGTCCATGAATTTCTACAGACCTATTTTTGAGGACGCTTTGGAAAGATACGGACTTCCTTACGAACTTGAGTTCCTCCCTGTCATCGAGTCTGCTCTCCGGCCTACCGCCACTTCGCCCGTAGGGGCCGCAGGACTTTGGCAGTTCATGCCGTCAACTGGAAAACACTACGGATTGCAAATCAACACACTGGTGGACGAAAGAAGAGACCCGGTCAAGTCTACCGACGCGGCTTGCCGCTATCTCAGAGACCTCTACAACCGATTCGGCGACTGGAGCCTCGCCATAGCAGGATATAACTGCGGTGAAGGTGCTGTACAGAAGGCACTCGCAAGGGCTGGAGGCAAGGAAGGTAAGAGCTTCTGGGACATCTATAACTATCTGCCCAAAGAGACAAGAGGATACGTCCCGGCTTTCATCGGGGCTACTTATATCATGAACTACTACTGTGAGCACGGAATTCAGCCTATGATGGCCTCGCTGCCCGAGAGAGCTGACACCGTTGTCGTGAGGAAAGACATAAGACTGTCGAAAGTGGCTACTGCTTGCGGGGTGTCTATAGACCAGATTAAAGCACTCAACCCTCAGTTCCGACAGGACATTGTACCTGCTAACTATGCCATCATGCTGCCTGCGGAGGCGGCTGTGGAATTTGCAGGAAAACAGGAGGATATTTACAACTCTTACTCCACGGGGACCAACTATGCGATGAATGCGGCTTATTCCGCTTCTTCATCCAACTCGTATAAGAGAAGAGGATATTCCTACAGAAGACGCAGATAAAGATTCTAAGTAAAAGGGTGGTTCATGTTTTTTTGAACCACCCTTCAATCTTTTACCAAACACCCTTAAATAAAGCAAAACGACATTTTAACCTCAAATCCGTATGAACGACGATAAGAATGGGAAAGAGGACAGTGAGGATTTGATGGTGGATGAGGCGTTCAATCATCTCGTTCAGTCATACCTCAACACGAAACACCGAAAAAAAACTGAAATCATCCAGAAGGCTTTCAACTTTGCGAAATATGCTCACAAAGGGGTTAAGAGGCTTTCGGGAGAACCATATATCATGCACCCTATAGCTGTAGCGCAGATTGTGTGCTCTGAAATCGGACTCGGAAGCACGTCTATTTGCGCTGCATTGCTCCATGATGTCGTGGAAGACACTGACTACACCGTCGAGGACATCGAAAATATGTTCGGTAAGAAAATCGCACAGATTGTAGACGGACTCACTAAAATTTCGGGTGGCATTTTCGGAGAAAACGCATCAGCGCAGGCTGAGAACTTCAAAAAACTGCTCATCACCATGAACGACGACATTCGTGTTGTCGTCATCAAGATTGCAGACCGTCTCCACAATATGCGGACGCTTGGGTCGCAACCAAAGAACAAGCAGTACAAAATTGCGGGAGAGACGCTGTATATCTATGCCCCCATCGCTCACAGACTGGGACTTAACAGGATCAAAAGCGAGCTGGAGAACCTCAGTTTCCAATATGAACATCCAAAAGAATACCAGGAAATCATCGACAAGCTCAAGGACACGGAGGAGAAACGTAACATCTTGTTCGAGAACTTCACGAAGCCTATCACTGCAGAACTGACCAAAAGGGGAATCAACCACGAAATCAAGGCCAGGGTCAAGACGCCGTATTCCATTTGGAGAAAAATGGAGACCAAACACGTCAATTTCGATGAAGTGTACGACATACTCGCGGTCAGAATCATCTTCGAGCCCAAGGATGAGGACAATGTGCTGCAGGAATGCTTCAACATATATGTCGTCATGTGCAACTTCTACAAGTCGCATCCCGACAGGCTCAGGGACTGGGTGTCGCATCCCAAGTCGAACGGATACAGGGCGCTGCACGTCACTCTTATGTCGAACGAGGGGGAGTGGATTGAAGTGCAAATCCGCTCAAGACAGATGGACGAGATTGCAGAGAAAGGATATGCGGCACACTGGAAATACAAGGATGGAGACGGCATCAACGGAGAAGGACAGAGCGAGGCTGAACTCGAGAAATGGCTCACCACAATTAAGGAAATTCTGGACGACCCTCAGCCTGATGCCATGGACTTCCTCTCAACAATCAAACTCAACCTCTTCGCTTCTGAAATATTCGTCTTCACGCCAAAAGGGGAAATCAAGACCCTGCCTGCTGACAGCACAGTCATCGACTTCGCGTTCTCTATACACACGATTGTGGGATCTCACTGTATTGGTGCAAAGGTCAACCACAAACTCGTGTCGGTCAGCCATAAACTCAAGAGCGGAGACCAGGTGGAAGTGGTCGTCGGAAAAGAGCCGAAAGTGAAGAAGGAATGGCTCAAATATGCCAAGACCGCCAAGGCAGCAAGCAAAATACAAAGCGCGCTGAGAAAAGAGGAGAAGGAAAAACGGAAGAAGGGTGAGGAAATCCTCAAGGAGTTCTTCGCCAAGGAGGACTTGACATACAGCAGCGTCAGTCTGGAGCGGATTATAAAAGGACATCAGCTCGACAACAGGGAACAGCTGTTCCTCTATATTGGGGAAGGAAAAATCACGCTGGGACCAAAGGACGTCGATGCCGTCAAGCCGCACAAGCAGGGCGGGGGATGGAAACGCCTTATACCGTTCGGAAGGAAGAAGGACGACGCAGCAAAGAAAGAGACGGAAGAGAAGAACGTGCAAGCGCCTGTAATCAACAAAAAGAAAGGGGTGGTCATCAACGACGACAACTACCAGAAATACTGTGCTCTTGCCGACTGCTGCAGCCCGATTCCGGGAGACTCCATCATGGGGTATGTCAACGAGAAGAACCTCATCACCGTACACCGGCTCAGTTGCAAGGTGGCGGAGAAGCTCAAGGCAAACCACGGCAACCGAATCGTCGAGGCGAAATGGAACATGAGCGGGACGGTACGCTTCCCGGCTACCATTCAAATCGACGGACTTGACAGAATCGGTGTGCTCAACGAAATCACACAGATTATCTCTACTGAGCACAGCGTCAACATCAGGAAGCTCGTCGTGGAGAGCAAGGAGGAGATGTTCAATTGCACGATACTCATGCTCGTCAGAAACCTCGATGAGGTCAACAGGGTCATCAAGAGCCTGAAGGCCATCGAAAACGTGGGAAACGTCACGAGAATCTAAACATTGAGATAATTCTACTACACCTATTTATATCATCTATACTTTATAATCAATCTCACATCTAACACTTTTATGATGAAAACTACGATGAAATCAATGATATTGTGTCTGATGGCATTTTGCACTGCCACTGCCATTGCAAATGCGCAGGACTACGACATGAAATCACGGATACAGACGAATGTGCCCCTCGACTCCATACGAATGAGCGACCCTTTCATCTTCCCTGATGAAAAGTCACAGACTTACTACATGACCGGGACTGGTGGAATGCTGTGGAAAAGCAAGGACCTGGCATTGTGGGAAGGTCCATACCGGCCATTCAAGATAAACCCTGAATCCTGGATGGGACCCAAGCCGATGGTGTGGGCTGCGGAAATCCATCAACACAACGACAAATACTACTATTTCGCCACGTTCACAAATCTGGCGGTCAATATCGACACGGTGGACTGCAATGTCATACCGAGACGTGCTTGCCATGTGCTGGTCAGCGATTCACCGGAGGGACCTTTCGTGCCTGTCAGCGACAAGGACTACCTGCCTGCCGACAAGCCGACCCTTGACGCAACGCTATGGATTGATGCAGACCAGAAACCGTACATGGTCTTTTGCCATGAGTGGCTGCAGAACAGGAACGGAACGGTGGAGAAAATCCGCCTTGCCGACGATTTCTCAACCACAGTCGGGCAACCGAAAATCCTCTTCCGCGCCAGTGAGTCGCCATGGAGCAGAGAGACCACTGACGACCATTCTGTCAAACCGAACAAGGTGTCTGACGGACCTTTCCTCTTCAGGACATCTACAGGGAAACTCGGCATGATATGGACAAGCTGGATTCGCGACATCTACACACAGGGGGTGGCCTATTCTCAGAGCGGAACACTCGACGGACCATGGCTCCAGGAGCCGGAGCCCATCACCCCGCCTAACTTCGGACATGGGATGCTCTTCAAGACTTTTGACGGAAGAACGCTTATGTGTATTCACAGCCATAAGAAAATATCACAGGACAACGTCGACCGCAGGCCGCATTTCTTTACCGTCAGCCTTGTGGGAAGCAGGCTCCAGGTGATGCAGGAATACAAGCCGGAACCGCGACAATGAGTCTGCGAGTCCCAGACATGCTGGTGAATGCTCCTGCAAACGAACCGTCGCAGTCCATACTGGCGAAAGTGCTTCTTCCTGGGCTGATGAGCGGAACTGGCACAGTTTAGCTATAGTAGGCACTCCAATAATTCGGGCAAATGTTAAATTCTGACGTTTGCCTGTTTTTTTTCAGCACTTGGGACGCTAAACGTTAAACACGACTGAGTAAACGTTAAACGCTCCGCTCGAAATGTTAAACTATTTCAAATATGTGGTTTAATTATTGTGAAATATTTTGTCGGGTTTAAACTTTTCTATAATTTAGCGGTCGAAAAGTTAAATTATTTCCGATTTTAACATATTGGATAATACAAGTTAACAAATTGATATATATAAATAAATTGAATAATAACCTATTTAACTATTATGAAACAGTCTTTTAAAAGATTTTATGGCATCGTCATTGCCATCGCACTTCTGTCGGGAGTGACGGGTGCGTTTGCTTTCTCATGGGTGGGAAAAGCATGCGGAGACATTGAGTTTCCAAGTGACAACTTGAAAATCACAAACACGCTTTTTAAGGAATCGGCGATTAAGGGAACGCCGGTGCAGCCGGTCGACCTCACTGAGGCTGCTGAGAAAGCTTGCCCGGCAGTTGTCTACATTAAGGTGACTATCGGAGGAAAAACCCAGACCGTTGACTATTACGACCCGTTTGAGGACTTCTTCGGCGATTTCTTCGGCAGAGGAAATGGTGGTGGAAGCCAGAAGCGACAGATTCAGACTCCGAAACAGCAAGGAGCCGGATCGGGAGTCATCATATCGGAGGACGGATATATCGTCACAAATAACCACGTGGTGGAGGGCGCAGAGGAAATCACTGTAACGCTCAATGACAACCGGGAATACGATGCTCGTGTCATCGGTCTCGATGCCACCACAGACCTGGCGCTTATCAAAGTGGATGCAAACGAACTGCCCGCCATCACAATCGGCGACTCCGACGCACTGAAGGTAGGAGAGTGGGTGCTCGCTATCGGTAACCCCTTCAACCTCACTTCTACGGTTACGGCTGGAATCGTCAGCGCCAAGGCGCGTCACGTCGGCGGATCGCAGAACGGAATCGAATCCTTCATTCAGACTGACGCCGCAATCAACCAGGGTAACAGTGGAGGTGCGCTGGTCAATGCCAGAGGTGAACTCGTAGGTATCAACGCCATGCTTTACAGCAGAACCGGATCTTTCACTGGATATGGATTCGCTATTCCGGTGTCTATCATGAAAAAGGTGGTAGGCGACCTGCAGAAATATGGTACCGTTCAGCGCGCTATGCTTGGAGTCTCTGGTATGGACCTGCATAACTACATCGACGCCCAGAAACAGAAGGACGAGAAGTTCAACAAGGACTTCGGAACCAATGAAGGTGTTTACGTGGCTGAGGTGATTGAGGGTGGAGCTGCTGAGGCTGCTGGACTCAAAGAAGGAGACGTCATCACCGCACTTGGCGACAAGAAGGTGACAAAGATGTCGGAACTTCAGGAGGCTACCACAAAATACAGCCCGGGTGAGTCGGCTACTGTCACGTTCCTACGCGACAAGAAGGAGAAGACAGCCAAGATCACTTTCCGTAATGAGAAGGGGAACACCAATGTGGTGAAGTCGCAGAAAATCGATGTGCTGGGTGCCGAGTTCAAGGAAATCACCGATGCACAGAAGAAGGACTTCAACCTCTCATATGGTGTGCAGGTGGTCAGCCTCAAAGACGGAATCCTCAAGCAGGCTGGTGTGCCAGAGAAGTTCATCATACTCAAGTGCAACAACCAGCTCGTCAAGTCGGTGGCCGACCTGGAGAAAATTTTCCGCAGCGCACAGACTTCCGAGGAGCAGACGCTTTGGATTTATGGAAAGACACCAGCCGGACAGCCTCGTAGTTTCGCCGTCCAGCTTGGAGAGGAATAAAAGACAGTTGAAATACATTCGAATTTATTCAAGGCAGGTTCTAAAAATTAGCTTTAGGCTGTGTTTAGACTATTTTTGAGCAGATTTGCCCGCAAACTCGCAGAAGCGTAGCGAGCTACGG
>CAMOTI010000021.1 GCA_946625675.1 uncultured Prevotellaceae bacterium
GAAGCGGCTATGGAATATGCCAAAGAATACTTGAGCAAGATGCTCGAGCTTGAGTCTGTTGTGGGCAAGAATGTGGAAGAGAAAATCGACAAAATCGTCGAAAAGAAGGTGCAGCAGATTTTAGCCAAACAGGAAAAGACGAATCAGCCCAAATAAATTCGGATTAAGACAAGAGGTGAAGGAATCATCCCAAATTATAACTAAACTAAACCTACCTTACAAAATTACACCAAAAATTTTATAATTATGAAAAAATTTACAATTTTATTCTTTCTTTGTGCGATGAGCATACCATTGCTCCATGCACAGAAGCAGGTGTCTGGAACGGTCTATTCCAGTCAACTGCCCGACTATGCGGAGGTGGTGCTCACAGGCGACACCAAGATTGTGGTCAACATGGACCGGATGATACGCTACATCAAGGGCGACTACAATCTGACGATCGAAGACAACGGGGGATACTACCTGGCCGTTGACAACCGCGAGATGTACGATGGCACCAATGCGATTGAGGTCAAGTCTGTCAATTCCAACGCCAAGCTTCAGGTGGCCGCCAAAGGCATCTGTATCAAGACGACAGGCGACATCTACCTGTCGAACGACTTTGTCGGAGGAAGCACCAACAACTATGGTGCGATGGCCGACGGAAACATCAATCTTAGAGGCACCATCTCCATGAGCGCGCCCGGATATGGATTCTATGCCCAGGGAAACGTAAGGATCAACGGGCAGGTGCATGTCACTGGCGCCAAGGACAACCACCAGGGAATCTATGCAATGGGCAACGTTCTGATAGAAAACGGACTCCAGCAGGTCAGCGGCGGAATCATGTCTGAGAACGGCAGCTTCATCCTTAAGAAAGGTACGCTCATTGCAGATGCAGGCAAACAGCAGCCCGGCATCCAAGCGCTCCAAAGCATCGAGCTGAATGGCAACGTCACGGCAATCGGAACCTTCGGAGTGTTGTCGAAAGAGGGTGACATCACCAGCAACGGCACACTCACAGCTACAGGCAAGACGGTTGCTGCCGTCAGGTCTGAGAAGGGCAACGTCACCCTTCGCGGTACGGTCAATGTGACCGGAAAACTCAATGGAGCGAGTGCGAAAAAAGATCTCATCGTCAATGCCGACCTGACAGGAAAAACTACGGACTGGCTTAACGAGTACTTTCAAGAAGAATCCAAAAGTGTGTTGTACGGCCAGAATGTGACCATCGAAGACGGCAATATCGAGTTGAAGAGTGAAAAAAGCTGGGGCATATTTGCCATGAAAGAAGTTTCCCTCAACGGAAACATCAAAATTTATGCAGAAGCCAGCAATGGCTGTGCCGTGATGAGCGGTGGAAATCTCTATATCAAAGGAGGTAATATCTTGCTGAAATCACGACGTCATGGTTCCGGCAGTCTGTTGGATGAAGCCCGTTACCGCGTAGGCGACGAACAGTCCATCAGCACAGGCGGCATCGTTCTGACTCCTCCGATGGCAATCATCTGGCCAGAGCATGCCTCCATCAAAGTGACTCCATCCACCTCATCCAATCCATACAGCAGAGCAACCGTGATTGATGAAGACGACGAGTACAAATGGCTTTCAGGCGCCCGCCACGTGGAGTTTGCCGCTCCCCAGCTTTCAGGAGATGTAAGCATCCAGTCGTCTGCCGTGATTCCTCCCGGCACCACGTTGAGCTACAAGCTCAGCGGTATGGTTGACTCCCTGTATAACGCAGGTGTTGAGATCAACGCAGAGTGGCAGAAGAGCAGCAACCTTAAAGACTGGACAGCCCTGGAAGGGGACAACACCAACGGCTACACAACGACCAGCGCCGACGTCGGCCAGTTCATCAGGGTACATGTGAGTTCACCAAGCTACAACGGTTTCCTTGTCAGCCTCGTAAGAGAAGTTCAGAAGAACAAATGCACCGCCAGCGTGACGAAGCCAGAACTGACCACAGAAGGCACCCAAGTCGTTGTCACCAATGCAACTTCCCTACAGGAATATATCATCCTGAGCGAGAAGAAAGACTTGGACAAACTGACGAGCAGCGACTGGGCAGACGCCAAGACCAGGACAAATGTGTCAAGTTCGGATCTTCAGATGGGTGGCACTGCCTACGCCATGAACTACGTCTATACGCGTGTGAAAGAGACAGAAACCACCCTTGCCGGAACAGAAGTGTCCATGGAAGCCATCTACCTTGGCAGCACCACCGAAATTCAGGGCATCAAGCTCGTTCCTAAAAGAGTGTATGAAACAACATCTCCAAGAGGAGGAACAATGTACCTGCATAGAGACATTCCAGCTGAGCGTGGTGATTATTACTATGTCGATATGGAAAATACGACGGCTCTCTTTGTTGAAACATATCCAAAGGATGCCGCATTCGACGGAATATTAGGATGGATGTGGACTCAGCAGCCTTATAATGTATTTGGAAAAGAGCGCGGTGAATTCTATGCAGACGGAGGATGCACACAGAAATTGGTCAGCAACGAACGATATAAGACGGTGTATTACAAGCCGTCGGTAATGGGCACTTACTATGTTGCTGCGCGCACAGGCGGTGAGAATGCTACCTCTGACGAATGTTTCCTGATTGTTGGTAGGGGTGATTTTTATCCTTTAAACAACATGAATGATGAATACATCAGAGTCAACAAAGGCGAAACGGCAGAAGGAACAGGCCTGAGGTACACCCCTTACCATGCAACCCTCTCTGATCTGAACATCAAGCCGCAGGAAGGCTATGGCGACTACGGAGACGGAAGTGCAGCTCCGGTTGTCACGCTCATCGATGACAACAGCAACTACTCTGTCAATGCAGAGAATGCCAATGCCGGTTACTACAGATACTATATCTATGATGGAGAGTTAAAAACGTGCTACATTGATGTTTATGTGACCGAGTCGTCGGTTGAGGAAATGGCCATCATGCCTGAGAATATCTCCGGCGTGGAAGGCGACACCATCCAGCTTTCCGTTGCCTTCACGCCGTCGAACGCAAGCGTGCCGGTGACTTGGAGCAGCAGCAACACGGACGTGGCAAAGGTGGACGAGAACGGACAGCTCGTGTTCACAGGAAAGAAGAACGTCGGAGAGACCACAACCATCACAGTCACGACTGCTGACGGCAAGACAACCACAGCCACAGCCACCGTAGCCGGTGACGTCTACGACCTCTGGATTGCCGGGGTTCAGGTGACATCCGGCAACAAGGACGAGCTGATAGAAATCGTGGCAGAGAAGGACGAAGAGGCCATGGAATATTTCTTCGACAAAGGCGGAAGCATCAAATTCGACGGCTTCGACCTGACACTGAGAGACGCGATGGTGCCTGCCGTGACAGACTGGGGAATCGCGTCGAAGATCGACGGCATGACCATCAACCTGGAAGGTGAGAATATGGTGAACGGAAAGACCATGGGCCTTGAGTTGGGCAAAGCCACCACCATCACCGGTGAAGGCAGTCTGACAGCCAAAGGCGAGATGAAGGGAATCGACTTCGTCTCCAACACTGAAGGCGACGCTCTGACCATCAAGAACACGACAGTGACAGCGATCGGCTCTCTTGGCATCTGCGCCTACAGCAACAAGTCGCATGTGCTGAACATAGAGAACTCATCCGTGGTTGCCGATGCCGATCAGTACGGCATCTACAACTGGACGGGTGGTATCAACCTTAGCGGTTGCGATGTTGTTGTTCCGTCAGCCTACATACTTACCAATGGGAGCGTGTATGACCAGAACAGCGACGAAATGGTCAGCTACGTAAAAATTGAACCGTCGGCCGACAACTCTCATCTCAAAGGCGACGTCAACGAGGACAAGAAGGTGGACATCTCCGACATCGTGGCTGTAATCAACCAGATTGCCGGAACCGCCACATACCGCTATGCGGATGTCAACGAGGACAAGAAGGTGGACATCTCCGACATCGTGGCCATCATCAACATCATCGCAGGACAATAATTGAAATGAAAGTGTGTTTATAATAACATAGTATTAACCCTAATAATTATCTGAAAAATGAAGAAACTAATGCTTTCTTTGGCAGCAGTGCTGACTGTTGCATTGTTCGCAGCATGCGGAGGTGGTAGCGCCAGCTACACTGAGTTTAAGGACGACGCAAAAGGCTTCTCGTTCGAAGTTCCCGGAGGACTGGAGCAGTACACGGGCCCTGAGGCTATGGGTGCCATCCAGTTCCGTCTTGACGGCAAGATTCTCAATGGCGTCAGCGCCGACGTTCGCGAGAACATCATGGGCGACTACGACCAGGCAAAGATCGACGAGGATTTCAATGAGGCATCTCTCGGCTTGAGCGATAACCCCACTAAAGAGAAGACCGCTGATGGCTATATCATCAAGGACTCGTTCAAGGACATGGGCAGAAATGCCATGCAGAAAGTCATCTACAAAGGTGCCAAGTGCTACACCATCACTGTTTACTGGGAAGACGAAAATGAAAGCAAATATGGCGGAGAAGTGGCTCAGCACGTGCTCGACTCGTTCAAGCCTGCAAACTAAACTGCAACAAAGCCTATAAGGCATGTTCTAATAATTAATAAATCCAAGAGAATTATCTTTGCCTGTGTTTGCCTCTTTTTGGCATCTTTGCCCTTAACCTCTTGAAC
>CAMOTI010000022.1 GCA_946625675.1 uncultured Prevotellaceae bacterium
CGGTTCAAGAGGTTAAGAGCAAAGATGCCAAAAAGAGGCAAACACAGGCAAAGATAATTCTCTTGGATTTATTAATTATTAGAACATGCCAAAAATTAAGAGCAGGTTCTTACTCGCTCCTTGCTCGATAACACCGCTTTCCATTACTGTATTTTCGTAAAAGCATACAACCGTCTCTCCTTTTCTCTTCTTCAAAAAAACATCCGCCCCATCCTCAGAAGGACAGGGCGGAATATGTTGGTGAAATATTTGTGCCGATTAGAAGTGGAAACTTACGTCAACACCGAACTGAATGGGGTTGCCACGTTGTGCGGCGTAGCTGGCATCTCCGGTTGCCTTGCTCACGAAAGCGAAGGTGTTGTACTTTGTGTCGGTGAGGTTCTTGGCCCAGAGGTTCAGACGGCAGAGTCCGAAGTCAGCTGCGCAGTGTGCGCCGAGCGTGGCGTAGAACTTCTGGTCGAAGGTGTTGGCCTCGTCCCAGTATATCTTGCCCTGTCCGTATACGTTGGCTCCCAGTGTGATGCTCTTCAGGGCAGCGTTGGAGATGTCGAATCGGTAGTCGGCAAGAGCTGAGAATGTGTGCTCAGGCACGAAGGGGACGAGGTTGTCCTTGTAGTCCACAGATTCGCCGCGTGCACTCTCCTTCGTCTTATAGTCTTTGAAGGCTGCGTGCGTGTAGCTGTAGCTTGCCATCCATGACAGGCGGTTGTCGGCGGCCATGCCTCGAAGTGTCAGCTCTGCTCCGCAGCTGTAGCTCTTGCCGGCATTCACCATCTTGCGTCCGAATCCGTAGTCCTCAGTGAACACGGACAGCTGCTGGTTCCGGATCTGCATATAGAACAGCGAGATATCGGCATGAACCTTGTTGTTGAAGAGGTTCAGGTGTGTGCCCACTTCGTAGTTCCAGCTTTCCTCAGGCTTGAACTTGATGCCTTCGAGGATTGTGGCATATTTCTCATCGCTCTGCTCCACGGTCTGCTCCACGTTCTGGTGGGTCTGCTGGGCCTGGTTGGCAGCTGCCATGATGGTCTGTGCGTTGCTCTGGATGTCGTTCTGGATGATGTCGCCAAACATCTGAACGTTGAAGCCTCCGGCACGGTAGCCTTTCGTCACAGTGGCATACAGGTTGCTGCCTCCGTCGAACTTGTAGGT
The DNA here is from genome assembly GCA_946625675.1 of uncultured Prevotellaceae bacterium. Lineage (GTDB taxonomy): Bacteria > Bacteroidota > Bacteroidia > Bacteroidales > Bacteroidaceae > UBA3839. Next base: position 1,153 of record CAMOTI010000022.1, read on the forward strand.
AAGTCCGAATTTCGGAAGGAACTGGCTGAAGTCGGTCTTCTCCTCATGCTGGTACAGGGATACCACTCTTGCAAGGGCGTCCTGGCCCATGATGCTGAACAGGAGGTTGAAGTCGCCGCTGGTGTTGTAGCGTATTTTTGCCCGAGTGAAGTCATATCGCAGTCCGAGGGTAGCGGTGAGCCGTTTGCTAAGGTCATAGCTCGACTCGTGGTAGAGTCCCAGGTTGAACTGTGGGGTGTGGAAGCGGCATGGCACGAGCATCGACACGCCCACATTCACGCCTCCTGCCTGCTCGATGGCTGCTTTGGCTGCTTCTTCGGGCATTCGTGCGCTCATGCTTCCGAGTATCGCGTTATAGATGCCGGCCTCGGCCTGGTCGAGATGCATCTGCTTCTTCATCATCTCGCTGAAGGCTGACCCGAAGGTGTTTGGTGCAACGGTCTTAAGCCACTGATAGGATGCGAAGGCACCCGTGGTCCAGTGCCAGCGGCTGTTGTTGTTGCTCTTGAACGTGAACTCCTGGGTGAGTGCGTTGCCTGTCTGCCATTGGTCAACCACGATGAAGTCGATGGGACTGTAGTCATTGTCCATCAGCAGGTTGTCGTACAGATACTGGTAACTGGTGGTCGACTGGAAGTCGAATCCCTTGCCTTGGTATTTGATGCCCAGTCCGGTGTTCAGCATGTTGCGCTTGTATTTGCTCTGTGTGTCCTGGTTGGGGCTTCCGGTCACTTTTCCGCTTTCCGGGTCAAGGGCACCGTAGGGGGAGGCTTTCTGATTCACCCACTGGTAGTCGGCGATCCAGTCGAAGCTGAGGCGTGTTGTCGGTGCATAGACGAGGCGGATACGTCCGCCGGCCTCGTTCATGTCGTCGGCACGTTTGCCGGTCAGTGAGTTCTTGAAGAATCCGTTCGTCCCGTCGTAGAATCCAGCGAGAGAGAGGGCCAGCTTGTCGCTCAGCTTGGTGTAGTGTGCCACCTCCGCGTTGCGGTAGAAGTGGGAGCCTATGCCGAGGTTGATGTCCGTTCCCTGGTAGTTCATGGGATTGCGTGTGTACTGACGTACGAGTCCTCCCTCAGTGTTGATTCCGTAGAGGGTTCCCTGAGGGCCACGCAGGATGTCAACGCGGTCAAGCTGGTAGGTGTGGCTGTTGAACGAGGTCTTGTTCACTAATGGGATGTCGTCGATATACACACCCATTGATGGGCTGTTCACGCGGGAGCCGATGCCACGCACATAGATGGAGGATGTGAAGCGCGATCCGTAGTTCGGCATCACGAAGGCGGGCACATAGTCGGAGATCTCCTTCAGGTCGCGAAGGCTCAGTCCTTCCAGCTCGTTGCTCGAGAGGATCGTGGAACTGACGGGTTGCTGCCTGAGGATAGTGTGCTCCTTTGGCTGGGAAACCACCACGATTTCGTCGATGTCATAAACGCGGGCGGTATCGCCTGGAGTGTCACCGTCGATGTCGCCCGCCATCATTGGCATGGCCATCATCAATGTTGCAAGTAAAAGGGTAAGTTTTCTTTTCATTATTTTTTTATTATAGCAAATTGGTTGATTTCTGCTTGTCTGTTTCCTTTAGCTGGTCTGCCAGCATGCGTGCGATGGTGGTGGCCTGTGTGATGCGTTGCGCCATGCCGATGCCGTCGCGAAGGTTGCCGCCGAGGATGAGGCCTTTATGGCGCTGCTCGATTTTGCTCAAGGACGCTATCCGTGGGCCGCTGCTGGCGTCGTATTGGGGAATGGCCTTCGCATGACGGAAGCAAGTCATTCAGCGCATAGGCTCCGCAGGTGGTCACCACCACATGTACTTTCACATTCCATTTCCTAAGCCAAAAAGCTGTAGTCAGGCCGGTCAGACCCGCTCCCACAACGACTACGTCTGTATTCATCGTTATCCCTCTCTTTCTAAATTTTTTGCAAAGTTAGCAAGAATCGGTCAATCCTACAATCCTTATTTGTTATGAAAGTGCGAATTTCATGCTCGCGGACAACGACAACACGATATGCTGAAAAGTGAAACGGATAGGGGATTGACAAGGATTACACCCCTTAAGTCAGTTTTTCCCTTCCAAAACAGTGACTTTCCTCAAATAATCCTTTCGGAAGGCAAGAATTTAACGATTTTGTTGTATCTTTGTTGAAAAATTCAGAAAGCATATGTTCAGCCCATCATCCCACCTCTTTATATCTTTTATTCGATTTTCATTGATTGCCCTGCTTCTCTTTTTCCCATCGGCTGCGGAATCTCAGTCTGTGGAGGCAGATCTGGATGCTTTCGACAAAGCTCAGGATGTCGTAGCTGCCAATTCCTTTTTTCAGGAACTGGACAAGGAGGAGTTCACGGATGAGAAAATACAGTTCGGCGCTGCCACTCCCTTGGACTCTGTCCGGCAGCAGGTGTGGTATTGGGCGGCAGAGTGGTTCTACGACCGTCAGGACTACGACAAGTCAATAGAATACGGACTGAAGGCAATACCTCTATGCCACTATCCCAATGATGACAAGGCCGGAAATCTGAATATTCTGGGTCTCGCTTTCGTCAGGAAAGGCGACTTCACCAAAGCTGCCGAGTATATGAAGCAGTGTCTGGACATCGACATGCGCTCGGCAGACGACGACCGCATTTCGGCCAGCCTCAACTCCCTGGCGGGCATCTATATGGCGGCTTATCAACTGCAGGAGGCGGAGCAGTACATCCTGAAGGCCATCACACATGCACGCAAGGCAGACAATCCGGCACGCATGGCCGTGATTCAGGGAATGGCATCCGACATCTACCATGCCATGGGACGCGACTCCATCGCGCTCCCTCATGTGGAGATGGCTTGCGAAATTGAAAGCAAAATGCCTGAAAATCAAATTAGGACCAACATGCGTCTCACACAGAAAGCCACGGTGCTTCTCGGTCTGCATCAATATGCCGATGCCGAACGCATCATGAGGAATGTGGTGGACGAATCGAGAACGAATGGCGACGCCCACACGCTGGCCGTCGCGCTCAACAAGCTCGGTATGGCCTTGCTGTGCCAACAACGGCAGAAAGAGGCCATTCCTTGCTATCGGGAGGCGGCAGCCCTGCTTTCGAAGATGGGCGATCTCTACAACGAGATTCATGCTCACAAAGGACTTTATGAAAGCTATTGGACCCTGAATCCCGACAGTGCGAAGGTAGAGCTCGACCGCTTCGACTTGCTCAAGGACTCCCTCTACACGCACACCACGGCTGAGAACCTCGCTCGCTTCAATGCCGAATTTGCCAACGACGAACTGAAGCAGGAGAACGAGTCCATGCGATCGTCCCACAATCGAAGCATGGTGGTCTGGGCTGTCATTGTAGCGGTGGTGATAATGGCCGCAATCCTGATTGTCGTTCTGATGAGAAAACGTCAGAAAAGACAGATTGAGGCCTTGGTGGAGCAAATACGCATACTCAGGGAGCAGGCGGAAAATCAGGCTGGCACCATCGACAAGGGCACGCAGGGTGAGTTGGCGTCAGAAGACCAGAAGCTGAGGATTCCTGCGGCAGAGACGGAGACGGTGGGACTGGATGAGCAGAAGAAACTTTTCCTCGAAAAAGTCATCGAAGTCGTGAACAGCGGAATGCAGGCGGGAACTTTCGGCGTTGAGCAGGTGGCCGACAAGATGAACTTGAGTGTGCAGACATTCAGGAGGAGACTGCATGAGGTGGCAGGTGTGGCGCCCAAGACTTTTATTTCAGCCATTCAGATGGAGAATGCGGCCAAACTGCTGAAAGACAGTCAGGAACTCAGCATTGCCGAAATTGCGGCCCGGTGCGGATTCAGCGAGACCAGCAGTTTCGGCCATACGTTCAAGCGTGTCTACGGTATGTCGCCCAGTCAGTTCCGGGAGAAGTGCGTGTGACGCCGTAGGCTGATCGTTGCTTATCTGCATCAAGCGCGGGAAAACATAAAGCACTGGGAATCAGGCAAAAACGGCCTGATTCCCCGTGCTCGTGAGAAACAATATGTACCCAACGTTAATGCTTCAGTTTTTCTAAGCCCAGCTGACGAGCCACATAGCTTGAGTCGATATGCACCCGCTTGAGCCGGGAGTCGTTCGTGTTGATGTCGTAATACACGCGGTTCAGTACCCTCGCAAGCAGGGCCTTGACATTGCGGAACCCCATACCGCTCTCCTGAGCCTGCTGTGCAATCAGACGCATTGCGCCGTCGCTGAAATCCAGCTCTATATGATTGTTTTCGCAGAACTGCCGGTGAGCCTCGAACACGGAGTCCTTAGCTTCACGCATAATTCTCAGGAACAGGTTCTCGTCCAATGGCGAGAGTGGTATCAGCTCGCCAACACGCCCTATCAGCTCTGGTGAGAATCCCCATTCCAGCAAATCCCGGTACTCCACATAGTGAAACCAGTCGACAGCCCGTCCCGCCTTGTCTTGACGCCCGAAGCCAATGGGATGGTCGTCGTGCTTCATCCGTTTGCGAATGATGTCCTCCAATCCGTGGAAAGCACCGTCGAAGAGGATGAGCAGATTCTCTGTAGGCAGTTCAACCTCATCTCTTTCAAACGGATTGGCGGATTGGAACCTCAATGGATGTCCGCTCTCGAACAATCGCATGATCTCTCGCATCATGTCCATGTCGAAGTCGCTGCTGTTGCTGCCCACCATCCTCATGCCCTTGTGGGTCAGCTTGTCGAACTCATGAAACACAATCACGGCGTAGCGCATGTCTTTCTGCGTGTAGCCATCACGCATCGCCCCCGCGATGTAGTCGCGGATGGTGGCGCCTCTCCATCCGTTGGGCACCACGTCATTTGAGTTAATACGTACCACAGGACAGTCGCAGAGCTCGCTGAAGCGCCGGAGTATCTCGCTCTTGCCTGTGCCTGTGCTTCCGAGCAGCACTACGGGCATCTTCACGCTTTTCTTACTCTGGTTGCGACGGTCGAGATAATGCTGGAAGAACGTCACGGAGAGATGGTCGATAGCCTCATCCTGGCCCACCACATACTGCTTCACGTATGAGGCCATCTCGCGGGGGCTGTGAAACTCACGGGGGAAGAGCGCATAATAGTTCGTGGGGAGATTCTTGCATCCGAATCGCTTGTCGGAAAGCAGATAGGCATAGTCGTCCTCGGAGGGCTTTTCGCCAAACACCTCTTGCCATTCCTTGCTGCGGTTCAGAAACCACTCTTTGCCCACTGCTCCTGTGGAGGAACTGTCGGGAAGAAAAGGGAAGAGCGACTCGTCGTCATCATCGTCATCATCGTCGTCATCGTAGTCACTAAAAAGTTTATTGTACCCTATGCCATAGTCATCGTCATCATCATCATCTTCAACGCCGTCATCGTCGTCTGCCTCAACATGCTCTTTCTCCTCTTTCTCTTTTTCCTGATCTTCAACCGATTTTTTCAGTTTTGCATCCAGCTCTTCTATGGTCATTAACGCATTGTCAAACTTCTCGAGATACTTTTTGACTTCAAACGCGGGAATGTGCCAAGCCATGAAAGATATTGCCGCTGCTTTGCGGCTGCTCTCGTCTATCTGATTTTTAAATGTAAATCCAAAATACTTTTTTTCCATAACAAGTTTAGGTTTTAAATTCATTCCAAATGCCATTATTTACTTGATAGTCCCAGCCGTTCTTCTGTTTCTTCTATGAAACTGATGTCACAGGCGTCGTAGTAGCGGCTAAGCCAGATGTCCCAATAGTAGCGCTCCACGCGTCTGAGGGCATCGGCCAGTTCGGGGTGACCAATCCGTTTCCACAGACGGTCTATTCGTTTGCCTAAGGTCCGGGCCTCGTCTTTGGCCATCAGGCCCTCAATCCGGACTGAGGGGGAGGGGAGTGGCACTTCCTCCATGCCCCAGTAGCTATCGTAATTGTAGATTTGCTGAAGGAATTTCTCCCAGATGCCCAAAGCGCGGAGATTCCACCCCTTTTGCTCGCACAAAATGCCCAGTTCCAGGGCGCGGCTTCCCACGATGCGGGTGTTGGGCTCTTTTTCCAGCTCCAGAGTGTTTTCGTTGATGAAACGGTTCAGTTCAATCGCATCCATATACAGGATGCCGCCAACTGGTGTGCAGCTGCACACGCAGTTTTTTCTTCTTCTTTGTTTCCTTTTCATTTTTGGCAATCAATAAGTTAAAGAACGATTTTGATTTTCGGGAAGCAGACGCGTAAGGGCGTATTTTCCCTGTTGAGGGCCATTTGCATAGCCGACTATCAGCTGTTCTGTAGCTATTGATTACCTTTTTTTAATTGTTTTTAATTGGGGGTTATCACTTTCTCCGTTTTGTTTTACGATGCAAAGTTATGATATTATTTCTTCACTACAAAATTTTTGACGCTTTTTTTAAAAAAATATTTATGAATTATTCGTGGTCATTCATGGACATTCGTGTTTAAAAAACTATTCGTGAAAATTCGTTCAGATTAGTGTTCGAAAGAATTCATGTCAATTAAAAATATTTATTAATGGACATTCGCGGACATTCATGGACATTCATGTTAAAAAATAATTTTCTGAATTGAAAATTCTGATTATTTCCGTCAATAGTTTGTGAAGCTCTTCCACACTGGCGCGTCCATGTAAAGTGTCACTGCCTCATAGGGGACGGAGAACTTGGCACGTTCTCCCGTACCGTCGGGAAAGGCATCCTCACTCACAACCGGCGGCGCAAAGGCCTTCAGCCTCACCGACTCAATCTCGCGACACCCCCAGTAGGCTTTCTCGTCTATCCGCTCTATCCGAGAAGGCAGCTCCACGCTGCGGAGGCTTTCGCATCCCTCGAACGCATATGCACCGATGACAGTGGCCTCCTCAGGAACCACCGTGTTCTCGCATCCCTGAACCAGCGTGTGGCTCAGCTTGTCCAAGATGCAACTGCTTCCGCCAGCGTCGCTGTAGCGAACGTTTCGGTCGTCCACAAGGATGTCCACCATCGCCGCGCAACTGCTGAATGCGGCAGTCCCGACATGTTCCACACGACGGGGAATCTCCACATACGTGAGCGACTCGCAGCCGTAGAAGGCACGGTCGCCGATATAACTCAGTTTCTCTGGAAATCTCACCTTCCACAGCGACACGCATCCGATGAAGGCAGCGCTGTCTATCCGCGTGATATGGTTGCTGAAGGTGATGCTCGTCAGCTGGTTGCAGCGTGCGAAAGCACGTTTGCCCACGCCCACCACCCTGTAGCGCTTGCCTTTGTGGCGCACACTGCGTGGGATTGTGTAGCTGCGCTCCTCGTAGGCGTTCTCCAGACCACCATGTGTAAGCTCCACCGTCCGCTCCGTCTGCGACAAGATATTGTAGTAGAGCGTCACGCCACGGCTACGGTCTGCGAAATCGTAGGCGTGTACCTCGCAAAAAGATAGGAGGATCAGCAGTAACCCTCCTATTTGTCTGTATATCTGTTTGTTTGCCAAATTTTTTGCTTTTTTGTCCGACTCGTCCGACCGGTCTGACTTGTCTGACCAGTCCGACTTGTCTGACCAGTCCGACTTGTCCGACATTTCAAACTTACTTCATGTTTCCAAGTATGTCGCGCGTGATGGTCCTTGTGGCGGCACTCGTGGCGTTTTTGATGATCCTGCCCGTGTTGCTTGTCGACGACTTGCGGCTCTTCTTGCCGGTTATCTTCTCCGTCACGAAGGCGGCCACGATGGCGGCTATCGTGCTGGTCACGGCGGTCACGATCGATTTCCACACGCGTTTGAAGAAGCCAGGCTTCTTTTTCTTCTCTTTCTCTTCTTTCTCCTTCTCTTTCTCGGCGGCGGCCTTCGCCTTCTCTTCTTCTGTGGCGGCAGCTTCCTCTTCTGCGGCTTTCTTGGCCTCCTCTGCCTCTTTCATCAGAATCTCATAGGCACTCACGTTGTCCACGGCCGTGTCGTACTTGCCGTAAATGCGGCTCTGCTTGATGAGGTCCAGACGCTGGCCTTCGGTGATTGCACCAATCTGGCTCAGCGGGAACAGGATCTTTGCCTGCTCCACCATCGACGGAGCTCCTTTCTCGTCGAGGAATGAGACGAGCGCCTCGCCCGTGCCCAGGTTCATGATGGCCTCGTCGGTCTTGAACGCAGGGTTGGCTCGGAACGTGTCGGCGGCGGTCTTCACCGCCTTCTGGTCTTTCGGCGTATAGGCGCGCAGCGCATGCTGGATGCGGTTGCCAAGCTGACCCAGGATATTCACGGGGATGTCCGTCGGACTCTGGGTCACGAAGTAGATGCCCACGCCCTTGCTTCGTATGAGCCTGATCACCTGCTCTATCTTGTCCACCATCGCCTTGCTCGTGTCCTCGAAGAGCATGTGTGCCTCGTCGAAGAAGAAGATGAGCTTCGGCTTGTCGAGGTCGCCTACCTCCGGCAGCTTCGAGTAGATGTCGCTCATCAGCCAGAGCAGGAAGGTGCTGTAAAGCTTCGGCTGAAGCATCAGCTTGTCGGCGGCCAGCACGCTCATCACGCCCTTGCCACCTTCGGTCTGCATCAGGTCCTCGATGTCGAAGGCGGGCTCACCGAAGAACTTCTCGGCCCCCTGGCTCTCCAGCTGGAGGATGGCACGCTGTATGGCACCGACGCTCGCGGCAGCTATATTGCCGTATTTGGTGGAGTATTCCCCCGCATGCTGGGCCACGAAGTCCAACGTGGCGCGAAGGTCCTTGATATCCAGTATCTTCAGACCGCGTTCGTCGGCAATGCGGAAGACAACGTTCAGCACGCCGTCCTGGGTTTCGTTCAGGCCCAGCAGACGTGACAGCAGCTGCGGTCCCATCTGCGACACCGTGGCGCGCATCGGATGGCCTTGCTCGCCGAACACGTCGTAGAAACGGACTGGACACGGCTGAAACTCCGGGTTCTCGATGCCGAACTCTGGCAGGCGTTTCTCGATGAAGCTGCTCAGCTTGCCGGGCTGGCTGATGCCCGACACGTCCCCTTTCATGTCGGCCATGAAGCAAGGGACGCCTATCTGGCAAAAACTCTCCGCCAGCACCTGGAGCGTGACGGTCTTTCCTGTTCCGGTGGCGCCTGCCACCAATCCGTGCCGGTTGGCCATCTTGCCGATGATGCTCAACGGCCCGTTCTCGCAATGAGCAATGTATAGTCCGCGGTCTTTGTCGTACATGATATATTCAGTTTTCAGTTTTCAGTTATCAGTTTTCTCGGATGTTCCGGTTTTTTTCCGTCCGCATGGCAAATTTCAAAATTAAGAAATAGCCAAATAAATAGTAAATCGTCAATCGTAAATAGTAAACCGGTTTTTCCAGTCTTTCCGGATATTCCGTTTTTTCCCGTTCGCATGGCAAATTCCCAAATTAAGAAAATTGCCAAATAAATAGTAAATCGTAAATAGTAAATCGTAAATCTTCTTGCAAAGATAGCATAATTTCTTAATTCATAGTATCAGATTATGCGTTTTTTTGAGTTTTTCTGCTATTTTTTGTAACTTTGCATAAAATTTTTTATTCTTATGGCTTTAATCAAATCTGTTATCGGCCTCACACCCAAGTGGGGAAAAGACTGCTATTTTTCTGAGAACGCAACTATCGTTGGCGACGTAACCATGGGCGACAACTGCACCGTCTGGTTCAACGCCGTCATACGAGGCGATGTGAATTACATCAAAATCGGAAACCGTGTAAACATCCAGGACGGCTCATGCCTGCATACGCTCTACCAAAAGGCGGCCATCGAAATCGGGGACGACGTCACCATCGGACATAATGTCACCCTCCACGGATGCACGGTCAAGAACTGCGCGCTCATCGGCATGGGAGCCACCGTGCTGGACCATGCCGTCATCGGGGAGGGCGCCATCGTAGCTGCAGGGGCTCTCGTCCTCTCAGGAACGAAAGTGGGCGACGGAGATCTCTGGGGTGGGGTGCCCGCCAAGTTCATCAAGAAGGTGGACCCCGAGCAGGCCAAGGAGCTTAACCAGGGCATCGCATCCCACTACATCATGTATGCCAAGTGGTACACCGACGAGGAAACGCGCCAAGAGTAGAACACATTCTTCTTTTCCCCAATGACGGTACTGAAAAGAGCCCCATGCCAAACATCTCCGTGCCGTCTTACTTGTAGGAACGAAAAAATCTGTTTTTTGCGCAAATACGTTCCTGAATCGTAAAGAACCCCCATGTCCTACATCTCCGTGCCGTCGTACTTGTAAAAACGGAATTTTCACCTCTTACGCGATTCTGCCGTACGTATCCATACCGTCGTACTTGCTATTCTATAATGTCAGGTTCTTGAGTCCTGCATCCAGTAGCTTCTTGGCGAATTCTGCTCCGCTTATGCACTTCACGTAATTTTCACTGGCATAGTTGATGGCGTCTTGCGTGAATTGGTCGCAGGTGGTGACAACCCACAAAACTGCTGTTCCTGGATACGTGCCCTTGTAGACCGACTCGTATGCATTGACAAGTTGCTCAATCGCGCCCTTGTCTACGAACTGGTCATACTGCTTGGCCTGGACGAAGACCGTTATGCCTAAATCTTCGAATACGCCAATAACGTCCACGTCACCGTCCGCTTTCGAAAGTGCGTTTTTCGACGGGATAAGGGTCGTGTCTGCTCCTAAACGCTTCAGGTACCATTGGACAACCTTTTCGAAACCGGCGTCGTTAATTGTTGATTTGAGTTTGTCGACCACGATATTACAGGTGGACTCGACAATTTCGTTTCTGAGGACGACTGGCTTGTTGTCTCTCTTCAGACGGATGGCCTCCTCAATTTCGGCCTGCAAGTCGGTCATGTTGATGTTTGTCATTTGGTACTTCATCCTTTTCTGCAGGTTGTTGGCCGCAAACTGTTCCCTGGAGATATCTGTTTCTACAGGTTTGACTTGCCAGAAGAAACCAAGGTCAAGTTCATCTGCCGTGCCTTTTTTGTAGCATTTCCCGTCCTTGCATTCTATCGCGTCCTTTCCCTCCTCGCTGTTGACAAACTCAGTGAGGTGTGCCTGGGAGAACGGCTTGTCAGAGACAATCTCATATACGCTGAATGTCCCGGTGCTTGGCACAACCACATAGTCCCCTTCCTGAAATTCGGATAAGAACATATAGAGACAGAAACGGTTGCGAGGAAGGCTCTTACAGTGTTTCTCATATATTTTGTCAAATTCCGAGCGTCCCTTTCCTGCAATCTCATGCAAAAAAACGTCGTCCGATATGTTGCTCCACCCCGTGATGAGCAGACCTTCTTTCTCCAGGAGCATCCTTTTGATGTCTTTCTCATAAGAGATGCGATGCATCCAATACTGTCTCTGATTGCTTGTTTTCATAATTGAAGAATTTATTTTAACGTGAATATTTCAGGTTTACAATTTATTTTTTAGTTAGTCACATTATTAATTATGCATCATCCGTTCACTTCGGAACGGTAGATTTAAGCAACTATTTATGTAGAAACAGTTCTGATTACAAAATTAGGATTTTTCACTAAGAAATGCAAGCATTTGAATGAATAATTTGGTCTTGCGGAGTGTAATCAAATGAAGAATTGGCCATACGGACGATTTTTACGAACACGAATCGAAACGAATAATTACGAATATTTCAACCGTCTTCAGACATCGAGCTTTCGACGGTTGACGCGGACGAGACGACCACATCCCCAGTGCTGATGGGAACTGTACAAACCAGGGACGTTGGTCTAAAGTAGAGGTTTTTAGACGAGAAAACGAGAAGGTGATATTTCGAGAAGTCGAGACTTCGATTGTTGCACGCAAGGCGGTCTAAAATAGAGGGAAATAGATGAATTGAAAAATGCCAAAGAGCGATGGGCGTGGCTGTTGTTGACCGTGCTTCGTCGGTCTTTAGTGCGGGCGGGACGCCCACAACCCCAGCCGAGGCTAATGAGACGACGATGTTTCGAGGAATCGAAAAGACGAGAAATTGATTGTTTACGGAGGTGGGTCTAAAATAGAGGTTTTTAGACGAGGCGGCGAAATGGCGAAACTTCGAAAAGACGATAAATCGAGGAATCGAGCAGAGGAGACTTATGATGTCATGAGATTTAGGATAAATCGGAATTATCTGACGGTCGTACTAATTGGATTAATCTGACGGGTCGTACGGGTGAGATTGGTTGGAGCGATTGGCTTGCACGGCTGCATATTTTTGTCTTTGTATGGCTTCGAAGTCGACATCGTCGAGGCTGTTGTATTGAAGGTAGGGTTCGAGGTCTTTGCAGAGAAGAGTCATGAAGTTGTGTAGCTCTTCGTCGGTGACGGTGTACTGCTTTTCATGGTTCGGTTTATGTTGGTTCTGCTTAGACGGAAATGCAGGCTCTGCGAGTTCCTGGGATGGTGAGGTTGCAACTGGGGCAGTTCGTGCAGGCCGTGCAGCTTGTTCTTCGTTTTGGGCTGTTTCTTGTTTTCTTTCGGTTCTTGGGGAAACATTTTCTGCTGTTGGTATTTCTTTTTCTTGTGTTACAGGAATTTCCCTTTCTCTTTCTTCTTCGGCATCTTTTTCTGCCGCCTCTTTTTCTCTTTCCCTTTCTTCCTGTTCTTGTTGTTTTTCCCAGAGCATGAGTGCTTGTGCGGTGTTTCCGATGCTTCTCATGTCAAGAGAGGCTTGCTTTCTTTCCTCTTCGTCGCTGATGGGTTTGACCTTGGGTACGATATATGGCAGGATTTTGGGCAAGAAGTTCATTCGTTGTTCGGTTGTCATGTTTCTGAAGTCCTGCTGTATGAGGTCGGCGTTGTCGGAAACAAGAGATGCTAGGAACTCGCGTACTTCAGCTGTGATTTTGTTAGGTGTGCCTTTTTGGCGTCCACCGGTTTTTTGTTTGTTCATGGTGCTTTTTGATTAGTTTAAAGTTTAATGAGCCATGCGGGTGATATCCACTCAACACTGGGGAGGTTTTCGGGGCAGAGGGAAGTGGATGTCAGCCTGAGGGCCTTGGGGACAAAGTCCAAGTCTTGTAGAGGATAGTGTGGAGCATGCTCGCGATGGTATCGCGAGCCTCTCGGCGGGCAATTGTTTTTTATAGATTTCATAGATTTTCTAGAGGCCATAGACTTCATAGAAGCCATAGAAAAGATAGATGTATAATTTTTCATGGTGGTATGATTTTTGTTGCAAAGTTACAAAGTTTAAGGATTGGTTTCTGACGTTTTCGGAAAAAATATATTTTTTACGATTTCAATGTTAAAATATTAGCTGAAATATCATTAAAACAAAATAAAAAGTCAAACTAAAATAGTAAATATTATTCTTTTTTTCGTATTTTTGCAGAATAAACGCAAAATACTGACACTATGGGCAATTACATCAACGTAGGCAATGCGGCTTTCACCTTGTCGCGCAACAGCGAATATGTTGACAAGTCCGGCTTGATTTCCGTGGTCAATTCCACTATCAACACGGAGAACTTTTTCAGCCTCGTGACCCGCCCTCGTCGCTTTGGAAAGACGATGGCGGCAAAGATGCTGTGCGCATATTACGACTGGTCGTGCGACTCCCGTGCACTCTTCGACGACCTGCAAATCGCCTCAGACCCCTCATACGAGCAGCATCTCAACAAGTACCCGGTAATCTACCTTGACATCAGCGATTTTGTTACCGAAATCAAGGACGAGACAATCGTCCGTCAGATTCAGCAGTCTCTCAAGCAGGATATCCATCAAGAGTATCCTGAGGTGCCGTTGAAGGAGGATGAGAGCCTGATGATTTACCTTACACGTGTGATTGACGCAACCAAGCAGAAGTTCATCTTCATCATCGACGAGTGGGACGGTATCCTCCGTGAATTCGAAGGAAACAAAACTGTGGTGGATGAATATGTGAACTTTCTACGCCGTCTCTTTAAGAGCGGTCAGACCGCCAAGGTCTTTGCCGGTGCATATATCACTGGCATCCTGCCCATCAAGAAGTACGACACCCAGTCGGCACTCAATAATTTCTGGGAGTACTCGATGGTAGAGCCGATGAACATGGCTCCGTATTTTGGCTTTACGGTGGACGAGGTGCAGAATCTGGCAGAGAAATACGGCATGGATTACCGGGAACTGGAGAAATGGTACGACGGCTATCAGATTGGCGCTGCCTCGCAGATGTTCAATCCCAATTCCGTTATGAAGGCGCTGAATGCGCGGTTCTGTAAGAGCTACTGGTCGAGCACAGGTGCCTTCGACTCAGTGGCCAGCTATATACACAGGAACTATAAAGGACTGAAGGATAGCGTCATCGCACTGCTTTCCGGAGCGCATATCCATGTGAACACGACCAAGTTCCAGAACGACATATCCATCGTCCGCAACCGCGACGAGGTGCTCACCGTGCTCATCCACCTTGGTTATCTCACCTTCGACCGCTACCATGACGAGTGCTATGTGCCCAACCGCGAGGTGGAAGGAGAGCTCCGCAACGCGGTGGAGGAGACAGACTGGGACATCGTCATCGATGCCATAGCGCGCTCCGAGCGTCTGCTCCAGGCCACCATAGCCGGACGTGCCGACATCGTGGCGGAAGGCATCGACGCCATCCACAGCAAGGAGACCAGCATCCTCTCCTACAACGACGAGAACTCACTGGCCTGCGTCGTCAGCCTGGCCTACTACTATGCCCGCAACGACTACATCATCCACCGCGAGATGCCCACGGGCTACGGCTTCGCCGACCTCGTCTTCCGTCCCCGCAAGAACGTGGACAAGCCCGCACTCATCGTGGAGCTGAAGCAGGGTCATTCCGCCGAGGAGGCCATCCAGCAGATCAAGGACCGCAAATACGTCGAGCAGGTCCGCGAGGACACCTCCGACATCCTCCTCGTCGGCATCAACTACGACGAGAAAACGAAACAGCATACGTGTATCATTGAGAAAGCGTGATTCCGTTATTCTACGTGCCACCTGAGTCTGAGTAGAGAAGTACATATATTGCGTCTAACTTTGAAAACAGAATCCTATATGATAAACTCTGTTTTTGCCTATGCACTTACATTATTCGTTCAAAAAATGTGACACATCTCACTTTATTCGTTCCAAAAATGTGATTTTTTTTATTGCTGTCCGATAAAAGTTTTTTGCACGGAATGAAATCAGGCTGAAACCCTCGCTTGGGTTCCAGCCTTTTTTGTTACCTTTGTTGTCGCCAAACAAAACATAGATAACATGAACAAAGGTACACATTTTATCGGACAGCCGATGTATGGTCAGCTGTTAAATTTACTTGACAAGGCAAAAATTCTTCGTTTCAGCCGTGAAAACGGTGGTGAGCGTTACGTGAAACACTTTGATGCATGGCAACATCTGGTAATTATGCTGTATGCCGTCATCAAGCGTTTTGACTCTCTGCGTGAGATTACGGACTCCATGTTCCCTGAGGCCAGGAAGCTGGCGCACTTGGGCATCAGGCTCATGCCCCGACGCTCAACCCTGTCGGACGCCAATTCCCGTCGCAAGGAATGCGTCTTTGAGGCCGTATACAGGGATTTATATGGTACATATAGGGACGAACTTTCATCGGACAGCCGACGCAGACAGGTTCCATTATGGCTTAAACGCCTGCAGATCATCGACTCCACCACCATCACGCTGTTCTCCAACCTCATCTTCAAGGGTGTGGGCAGGCATCCGAAGACGGGAAAGAAGAAAGGGGGCATCAAGGTTCATGCCAACATCCATGCCAACGAGGGTGTGCCTTCGGACATCCGGTTTACCTCGGCTGCAACCAACGACAGCTTCATG
>CAMOTI010000023.1 GCA_946625675.1 uncultured Prevotellaceae bacterium
TGGAACTCCGTGAAAAGCATTCTGGGGGAAAACCTCTATCTCTCTGCATATTGCTACGACGGACATTTCAACGACATGGACATGCTGGAAGTGGGACGGTCGCTCACGGCTGAAGAGGACAAGACGCACTTCGGAATGTGGTGCATCATGAACTCACCGCTGCTCATCGGATGCGACCTGACCACTATTCGCACCACGGCCCTGCAGCTGCTTAGAAACACCGAGCTCATCGCGCTCAACCAGGACACGCTCTATCAGCAGGCTTATCCTGTGGCTCTGACTAACGGATGCCATGTGCTCGTCAAGGACATCGAGACGCGTAACGGCACAAAGAGGGCCTTCGCCATATATAATCCCAACGACGACAAACGCGATGCCACTGTCAGCTTCAAGGACATCTGCCTCGAGGGAAACGTCACTCTGAGGGATGTCTTCCAGAAACGGGACCTGGGTGAGTTCACCGGACAGTATGAGGTGACCGTCCCGGCTCACGGAACCCGTATCTACGTGGCGGAAGGAGAGAAGCGCATCGAGCGCACACGCTACGAGGCGGAGACAGCCTATATCAGCGACTATCAGGAAATCAAGAACAACCAGGCGGAACGTACAGGCATCTATTCGGCCGACGGGGCTTGCTCATGCGGATTCAAGGCCGGATGGCTGGGATACAGCGAGCAGAACGACCTCATCTGGAGGGACGTCTATTCCGACAACGGAGGAGACTACACCATGACCATTGCGTTCATGTCGGGGGAGAACCGAAATATCAACGTGAGCGTGAACGGAAAGAAAGTGAAGACCATAACCGCCAATTCCGGCGGATGGGGAACCGTAGGGCGGAAGACTGTGGACATCCACCTGGAGCCGGGACGAAACAGCATACGTCTGTCAAATCCCTCGAACTGGATGCCCGACATCGACTATATCGAACTGAAAAACAACACGCCTACGGCAATCCAGGCCCCATCTGCGACGCAGACTGCAGATGGAATTGCCTACGATCTCTCTGGAAGACCTGCCACTGATGACTCACGCATCAAAATCATCAATGGAAAGAAATATCTGACAAGGTAATTGCTTTATTCAAACCATCCGTCGCGGTCGAGGTTGCGGTAACCGATGGCTTCGGCCACGTGGTGGCGCTGGATATGCTCCGAGCCTTCGAGGTCGGCTATGGTGCGCGACACTTTCAATATCCGGTCGTAGGCGCGGGCGGAGAGGTTCAGGCGGGTCATGGCTGTGCGGAGTTGCTCCATGCTGTCGTCGTCCAGATGGGCGAACTGCTGCATGAGCGATGTTGTCATCTGGGCGTTGCAGTGGATGCCTTTATAGGGCTTGAAACGCTCCTCCTGTATTTTCCTCGCTTTAATCACGCGCTCACGGATGCTTGCGCTTGGTTCACCTTTCGGGGCCTTGGCGATGTCCTCGAACGGCACATTCTCCACTTCCACCTGAATGTCGATGCGGTCCATCAGCGGACCGCTGATCTTGTTCATGTAGCGGGTGATTTGTGCTGGCGTACAAACGCAGGCGTGGGTGGGGTGGTGGTGATAACCGCAAGGACAGGGGTTCATCGAGGCCACGAGCATGAAAGAGCAGGGGAGGGTATAGTTATACTTCGACCGGGATATGGATATCACTCTGTCCTCGAGTGGCTGGCGCATGGTCTCGAGCACGCTGCGGGAGAATTCGGGCAGCTCGTCGAGGAAGAGCACGCCGTTGTGGGCAAGGCAGATCTCACCGGGCATGAACACGTTGCCGCCACCCACCAGGGCCACGTCGGAAATCGTGTGGTGGGGAGCACGGAAGGGGCGGATGCTGATGAGCGAGCTGTCTTTCTTCAGCTTGCCGGCCACGCTGTGGATCTGAGTGGTCTCCAGACTCTCGCTCAGCGACAGCGGCGGCAGGATAGAAGGAAGCCGCTTTGCCATCATCGACTTGCCACAGCCGGGGCTGCCTATGAGAATGATGTTGTGGCCACCTGCTGCCGCTACCTCGAAAGCGCGCTTCACATTCTCCTGTCCTTTCACCTCGCTGAAGTCATAGTCGAAGTTGAACTGCTCCTCATAGAATTCCTCGCGCGTGTGGACTATCGTGGGCTCGGCTGGCTTCACGCCGCTCAGGATATTCACCACGTCGTTCAGATGATGCACGCCGTAGACTTCCAGACGGTCAACCACGGCTGCCTCTCGGGCGTTTTCCACCGGGACGAACAAGCCTTTGTAGCCCAGCGAACGGGCCTTGATGGAGATGGGCAGTGCGCCCTTCACGGGCAGTATCGTGCCGTCAAGGCCCAGCTCACCTACGAACATATACTGCTCGGGATGCTCCAACTCCAACTTTTCCAACGACAACATCAGGCCGATGGCCATAGGCAGGTCAAATCCAGACCCCTCCTTCCGGATGTCGGCCGGTGCCATGTTTACCACGGTCTTTTTCAATGGTACATTGTAGCCGTTTACGTTCAAGGCAGTCAGCACACGCTCCTGACTCTCTTTCACGGCGTTGTCGGGCAGACCCACGATGATGAAGCGTCCCTCCGTGCTGTCGGTGCTGCTCACCTCAATTGTGACAGGAATGGCATTTAAGCCCTGCATCGTGGCAGAATATATTTTTGAAAGCATCTTAAACTACATTTTGTTTAATCCTACAAAATTACAAAATAAATTTCATACCATAACAAGAAATCTGTGGTTTTGTGCCGTTTTTATCTTAAAACCAAAGAAAGAGTCGTGACAGGATTTGACCAATCTGTGTCTGGTATTGAAAAACGCATAAAAAAACCAGAACCTAATTGATTCTGGTTTTTATGATAAGATATGTCTATGAAGTGGTCAAACAGACCGGAAATACTATTTGCTGATTGCACGCACGGAGAGTCCTTGCACACGGCCACTCCAGGAAACATAGACACCGCTGTCGTTAATACTGAATGTCCGAGCATTGTTAACGTTATTCGCCGTATTGTTGGACGACCAGTATTCTCCTGTAAATCCGTCTGCGTCCAATTCATCCATCACATACGAACCAGCGGCAGGCAAGAAAATCGACGAGCCGTTCGTTGACGTGAATTTCATGCCGTTAACCCCGTTGAGAGTTCCCCAAGAGCTCGTGCAGTCTGTCTTGAGATACTGCAACTGGCTTGCGGTAGGCATACACCAGGAACTGCCCCATTTCACATACGCCACATCGTAATTCGTACCAGATATGTTTGAACCGATATCAACAAATTTCAGATTCTTAAAATATTTATATGTGTCGTTATCGAAATAATTCTTATCATCGGTCTCACCCCATGCAAAGTAGCCGCCATACTCCCAAGGAGCGGAAGCGCCCACATTGCAACATGCGAACATGAGGCCGTTGCCCATGTCGATGGCATGAGGATGTTGTCCGTCGGGACACAAACCTGCTTTGACCGCCGCATCCATGTTTGGATCGGGGTGTCCATAAGCCGGACGCACAGGCATGCCGCAATCCCTGAACATAATATGATCAGTGGTGATATTATCGTCTCCAAACCAGATTGTAAGTGCCCTGCTGCCATCTATTGTTGACGGATTGGACGACCAATAGTATCCTCTCGTTCCAAGGAATGACTCGTAGCCTTCATCGCTGTAGCCCGATGCTGGCAGGAATATCTTGGCACCACTCGGTCCCGTTATCAATATACCGTCAACACCTTTCAAGGTGAACTGCTCTTTCGAACAGTCTGCATTAAGTTGGCTGAGCTGGGCAGAGGATGGCATGTGCCATTCACCGCCCCATTTCACATACGCCACATCGTAAGTCGTGCCAGAGATGTCACTGCCTAAGTTCTGATAGGTGCCATCGGATTGATATTTGTAATATTTAGTGCCGAAAAGGTACTTTGTCTCCGTTTCACCCCAGGAGTAGAATTCACCTGCTTTCCATGGAGCGGAGGCACCGACGTTGCAGCAGGAGAATTTCACGTCGAGTCCCAGGTCAATAACATGTGGATGGTGCTCGTCGGGGCAGAGCCCTGCCTCCACCGCCGCGTCGGGCTGAGTGCCGTCACCCTCGGTTACAGGACGTATCGACAATCCCTTGCAGCGGTTACATGCATGGTCGGAACTGTTATCGTCCAATGAGAGGTAACTGACAAATCCGTATGTGTTTTCATA
>CAMOTI010000024.1 GCA_946625675.1 uncultured Prevotellaceae bacterium
AAGAAGCATGACAATAGTCAGACGATGACATTCGGCGGTCACCTTGAGGTGATGCGCCGTATGTTGTTTCGTGTGTTGGCTGTGACGACAGCCATCGGCGTTGTGATATTCTGCTTTAAGGAGCAGACATTTCAGTTGCTGCTGGCTCCGAGCCACTGGGACTTCTGCACCTACCGCTGGCTGGAGCAAGCGATGAGCGCCATGGGCATGGATTTCAAATTTGAGGAATACCACATCAGTATGATAGCCACGGAATTGTCCAGCCAGTTCATGACGCATATCACTACATCCTTTTATCTGGGCTTACTCTTTGCGTCACCCTATATTCTATACGAGCTTTTCAAGTTTATTTCGCCTGCGCTTTACGACAATGAACGGCGTTATGCCACAAAGACCGCCGTGACGATTTATGCGCTCTTCATCGTTGGCGTGCTGCTGACATACTTTGTACTCTTTCCCATCTCCTTCCGATTTTTGGGAACTTACAGCGTGTCGGAGGAAGTGGTGAGCAACATCACCATCGACTCGTATATCAGCACGTTCGTGTCGCTCACGCTGGTGATGGGCCTGGTGTTTCAGTTGCCTGTCATCGCGTTCTTCCTTGGTAAGATGGGGGTGATCGAGTCTGCGATGCTGGCCAAATACCGCAGGCACGCGTTTATCATCATCATGATTGTGGCGGCGATTATCACTCCGCCGGACGTGATGACGCTGGTGCTGGTGACGATTCCTCTCTATTTGCTTTTCGAACTGAGCATCAAGGTGCTGAAATGGACTGAGAGGAAAAAGAAGAAAAAGAAATAAAACCGGAATATCCGGAAAATCCATATCAACATACATATTATTCGATGAAAATATCCGCCTTTATACTGTTTTTGCTGACAAGCCTTAGCACCTACAGCCAAAGCACCGCTTTCGACGACGCCTTGGCCCACTTCGAGAAGGCCAACACAGCCGCGAATGCCAACGCTGTGTTCAAGATTCTGAACGACGAGGAATTCGCCGACGAGCCACTTGTGGCAGGCAAAGACACTCCTGCCGACAGTTTGCGTATGCAGGTGTGGTACTGGGCCGGAGAATGGTATCATGACCAGCAGGACTACCAGAAAGCCACTGAATATGCAGAGAAGGCACTCCCCCTTTGCAAGGCCGGCGGTAACCGCCAGATAGAAGGCGACTGCCTGAACCTTCTGTCCGTGATACATATCCGTCTGTCAGACTACGAGAAAGCCGCCGACTACGCCCAGCAATGCTACAAGATAGACCAGCAGAGCGGCGACCCCGACAAGATCAGCTCCTCTCTCAACACGCTCGCCGCCATATATCTTGGCGCCAACCAGCCCGGCGAAGCAGAGAAATACGTTCTGAAGGGGATAGAAATGGCCAGCAAAGCCAACAACTCGCAGCGCATGGCCACACTTCACGGTATGGCCTCCGACATCTACCATGCCAAAGGGGAAGACGAGAAAGCCCTCGGCTACATAGAGAAAGCCTACGAGCTGGACAAGCAGGACGGCCGTGAGGGCAAAGCCGCGATGCGCCTGGCCCAGAAAGCCTCCGTGCTGCTTGGCTTGCACCAATATGCCGATGCAGAGGAAGTGCTGAACGCGGCCATTCCCCAGTTCAAGGCAAACGGCGACATACAGTCGCTCGCCATCGCCAGCAACAAGATGGGCATGGCCCTGCTCTGCCAGGACAAGAAAGAGGAGGCCGCCAAATATTACGCCACCGCCGCCGACTTGTGCCAGCAGCTTCACGACACCTATAACGAGATACATGCCCGCCGTGGACTTTACGAGTCGCTGTGGGAACTTCGTCCCGACGAGGCGAAGATGCACCTGAACCGGTTCAACGACCTGAAAGACTCGCTCTACAGCAACGCCTCCGCCGAATCGCTGGCCAGATACAACGCTGAATTCGAGAACGACACCCTCGCCTTGGAGAAGCACAACGAGCACCGCGGAAAACTGTGGGCCATCGGTATCGCCGCCATCCTGGCCGTAGGTGGACTGCTCTTGTGGCATATCATGCGTCGCCGTCAGAATCGTCAGACCGCCATCAACGAAAAGCTGACCACCGACATCAACGACCTGCACGAGAAATACCGTCAGCTGAACAAGCAATACGACAACGCGCTTCAGACCACTCCCGGGAAAGAGCAGGACTCAGAAGAGCTGACCATCTCCGACCGCGAGTTCATCGAACGCAGCGTCAACGCCATCAACAGCCTTATCAACGACGGGAAATTAGATGCCAAGTCCGTGGCCGAGAAAATGAACCTCAGCCTTTTCCAGTTCCGACAGCGCATCACCGCCATCACCGGCGAGCCCCCTCAGAGTTTTATCCAGACCATCCGCATGAGCCGTGCACGCCATCTGCTCGACAACCATCCCGAACTGAACATCACGGAAATCGCTCTGATGTGTGCCTACAACGATGCTCCGAACTTCACCAGGGCATTCAAGAACACATTCGGCATTACGCCAACCCAATATCTTGAGAAGAAGCACAAGTAACAAAAAAATATTTTTATTTATAAATCATTTTCTTCTTATAAACCCATAAAAACAGACCATTTAAACAAAATGATAAGATTTCTTCATGAAATGATAAGCCGGCAATAGACATTCTGCATTAACTTTGCGATCGAAATTGAACCCGAATCTTCCTTCAGCGATGGCAAAGACAAAATATCAAGAATCCGCAATGGTATATGCGAAAGAGTATTTGATTGAGACACTCAATTTTGAAATCGTCAAAGAAAGATAACATCCATATTTATTAAAGCCATTGTTTGTCAGAACTGACAACAAGACTAAGAGCTGACGAAACTATCTTTATCCAATTACAAACCATTATCTCTGTTTATAAATCACTAAGGAAGATATTCAAAAAATAGAAATAATAATTAACTAAAAAATAAAAACATGAGACTCAACAAAATCAAATCAGCCGTTATGATTCTTCTCCTTGCGTTTGCCGTGGGGGCAAAGGCAGAAGAAGTCAGAGAGGTTTCGGGTACCGTCTATACCAGTCTGATTCCAGACAACGTGGCACTCAAACTTTCAGGCGACACCAAGCTGGTGGTCAACATGGACAGAGTGATTACCAAAATCGAAGGCAGAACCCCAAATTTGCTGAATCCCAAATTTAATCTGGAAATCGAAGGCGTCGATGACCATCAGCTCACTGTGAATCAGCAGTATGGAGCAACAGGCATCCTGGTAAATTCTTTGTTCTGCTCGGCACGTATAATCATCTTTTCCACAGGGAGATGTGTTTATACAAATGAAGACATAACTTTCACCAATGAACTGTTGGCAAAAAGCACCAATAAAGAAAACTTATCCGCAATAACAAGTATTCATGGCAACATCATGATGAGCGGAGCAAATTTTCAAGTTAACGCTCCGAGTGTAGCTCTCTTTGCCGCAAAAGACATAAAACTGAAAGGACAGGGAAATTTCTTCAGCGGAAACAAGAAACCGGCAATATACTCAGTGTCGGGTAATGTGACCATTCAGAGCGGATTCTTCCAAATGGATGGCGGCATTCTTGCTTCCGAAGGTGCATTTAACATGATCAAAGGAACACTCATAACTGACGGCGGGAGCAACAACCCCGGCATACAGGCAAAAGGGGACATCACCTTGGATGGTGAAATCACCGCCACCGGCACCTACGGTGTTTTTTCCACAGAAGGCAACATCACAAACCAAGGCGTATTATGTGCCACAGGAAAAAACGTGTCGGCAATCAGAGCAGAGAAAGGCGACATCACCCTGGAAGGCAAAGTGCAGGCTACAGGCAAATATAACTGTGCCGCCGCAGGCAGTAATGCTGCAAATAAAACCCTCACAGTGAAGGGTAATTTCATAGGTGAAACCACCTCCTACGATAACGATGACAATGATACCATGTCTTGCCTTTTCGGCTACTATGTATTTATAGAAGAAGGTGCCGTGGTTGAACTTGATGCTAATCATTGGGGTATCTTTTCCCCAAAAGCAGTCCATCTCAACGGCAACGTGAAAGTCTATGCAGAAAACAAGAACGGCAAAGCCGTATTTAGCCATGGCGATATCTATGTGAAAGGCGGGAATATCCTGTTGAAAGCCCGCCGTCACGGCGGTAACAACCCGTTCGACACCGTCAGTTATGTAGGCACAGAAGAAGCGATGACCTGGGGCGGAGTTCTTGATATTGTATCTCCGATGGCCGTAACCTATCCTGAGAACTGGAAAATCTGGGATTACGACTACGGCGGCGAACACACCATCACGAACATGGACGACAAGTACTTTTACATCTCCGGAGCACGTCATATTGAGTTCGGCGCACCTCAGCTCAGCGGAGATGTATCTATTCAGTCTCCAGCAGTCATTCCTCCAGGAACCACATTAGGTTACAAGCTTGAAGGAATGGTTGACTCACTGTACAAAGCCGGTGATGAAATTATCGGAGAATGGCAGAAGAGCAGCAATTTGCAAGAATGGACAACTCTGCAAGGCACATACGACGGAGGTTACACAACAACCACCAACGACCTCGGCCAGTTCATCAGGGTGAAGGTGACAGCAAAGAAATACGACGGTTTTCTTATCAGCCTGGTGAGACAAGTGAAGAAAAGTGACTGCACCACCAGCGTGGTAGCACCATCTCTAAGTATCAGCGGTAATCAAGTCGTCGTGGACAATGCAAAAATGAGCCAGGAATATATCATCCTCAGCGAGAAAAAGGAAGTCGACAAACTCTCGAGCAGTGACTGGGCGGGAGCCAGGACTATCACAACCGCCGCCACGACACTCCAGATGGGCGGCACTGCCTACTCGATGAACTATGTCTACACCCGCGTGAAAGAGACCGAAAGCACGAATGCCGGA
This sequence comes from uncultured Prevotellaceae bacterium, assembly GCA_946625675.1. GTDB lineage: Bacteria > Bacteroidota > Bacteroidia > Bacteroidales > Bacteroidaceae > UBA3839. Next base: position 4,884 of record CAMOTI010000024.1, read on the forward strand.
ACAGAAGTGAAAATGGCTGCTATTTACCTGGGCAGCAGCACTGCTGTACAAATGATTGATATTGTGCCTCAAAAAGTGTATAAAACTTATGGCAGCAATGGCAGGACATATTGGAGAGTAGTACCTTTGGAGTGTGAGGATGAAGACTATTACTACTGCAATGTGAATGACACGATAGAACTATCCGTCAAGACATATCCTGAAGATGCTGCTTTCCAAGGAATTAAAGGACAACGTTGGTATCAAGAGTCTTATAAATTCGATGAAGACCACGGTAAATTCTATGCTGACTTAGCTTGTACGCAGGAACTGGAAGACAACAAGAAATATAAGGTTGTGTACTATAAGCCGACATCACCACAATGCGTTTATTATATTCAAGGATTCCATGACGGACAAATGGCTTGCGAAGACCTGATACACCTGATTGTGGGCGAAAATGGCGATTATCCTATTAACATCACTTCAAATGAATTCATAGATATCAACAAAGGTGAAACGTTGGAAGGTCTTGAACTTAAATATACTCCTTCTAAAGCATCCTTCGCCGACCTTGAAATCAAACCGACTGTGGAAGGCAATGAGAAAGCGCCTGTCGTTACGCTTGACAAGGAGAACCGTACCTACTCGGTTAACGCAGAGAATGCCGAAGCCGGACACTACAGATTCGACATCTATATTCAAGGAGAGAAGGCGGAGTTTATCCGTGTCACTGTGATTGCGCCTACGATTGAGGAAATAGCCATTATGCCTCAGAACATATCTGGCGAGAAGGGCGACACTATCCAACTTTCCGTTGCTTTCACACCATCCAACACAACAGCACCAGTGACTTGGAGTTCCAGCAATCCTGAGATTGCCATCGTGAACGAGGAGGGACAACTGGTATTCACAGGCGGTAAGCCGGGGGATAAGGCCACGATAACCGCCACCTGCGGTGAATTCGCTGAGACAAAGGAAGTGACCGTCCGCGGTAAGACTTACGACCTATGGATAGCCGGCGTACAGGTGAACTCTCAGAATATGAACAGTCTCACCGAAATTGTTTCAGAACAGAGCGAAGAAATGATGGAATATTTTTTCGGGAACGAATGCAATGTGTCATTCGACGGGTTCGACCTGACCCTTGAGAATATGCTGATTAGTCCTGAAGGCGATGTTGCCGGAATATGGTCTGAAATCGACGGTCTGAACATCAATTTAGTTGGTGAAAACACTGTGAAGAGCCAGTCATACGGAATCAATCTGAAACGCAACACCACTATCAGCGGTAAGGGCACACTCAACATTGACAGCAACGTCTACGGTATTCTATGTACTGCCGCCGACGATAATATCAACCTCACAATCCGCGATGCATCTGTTTATTCCAAAGGTTACGCTTGGGGAATCAACGGCGACATTGCATCGTCACTCACCTTTGAGAACGCCAATGTCACTGCAGAAGGAAGCAGATATGGCGGTATTGGAAACATCAACAACGGCATCCTGTTTGCAGGTTGTAACATCATTGAGCCTGCCAACGCATTGATAGAAGAAGGCTTTGTGAAAGCGGATGGTGATTTCGCCAAAAAGGTGGTCATAGCCGCAGATTCACAGCCAACATTGAAAGGTGATGTGAATGAAGACGGACACGTGGATATTTCTGACATCGTGGCGGTTATCAACCAAATTGCCGGAACCAGCACTTACCGCTACGCCGACGTGAACGAGGACAACAAAGTGGACATCTCCGACATTGTGGCCATCATCAATATCATCGCAGGACAATAAAACTGACACTATGGAGCGGTTCTGTAGTAAAAACAACCAGAACCACTCCATAAAAAAACAATCGATTAATTTGTTTTTTTCAACTTATATTTTTCATCAATTAATTTTAAAATTTTTATCAAAATGAAGAAATTAATGCTTTCTTTGGCAGCAGTTCTGACTGTTGCATTGTTCTCCGCTTGCGGAGGCAGTACCAGCTACACAGAGTTTAAAGACGAGGCAAAGGGCTTCTCATTTGATGTTCCCAGTGGACTGGAGAAATTCGACGGTCCAGAGGCTATGGGTGCTACCCAGTTCCGTCTCGACGGCAAAATTCTGAATTCCGTAAGCGCTGACGTTCATGAGAATATCATGGGCGACTATGACCAGGCTAAGATTGATGAGGAATTCAACGAGGCAAGCCTCGGTCTCTCCACAAGCCCGACAAAAGAAAAGACCGCCGACGGCTACATCATCAAGGACTCATACAAGGACATGCACAGAAACGAGATACAGAAAGTCATCTACAAAGGCGACAAGAGATACACTGTCTCTGTTTGCTGGGAAGACGACAACGAAAGCAAGTACGGTGGTGAGGTTGCTCAGCATGTGCTCGACTCTTTCAAAATTGCAGAATAATCTGTTTTGCTGAACAGAATAGTATACAGTGCTGGTCGACCGGCACTGTATTTTTGTTATGAGAAAATAAATTATGGGAAAACATCAAATGTGAGAACAAACGATGGGAATTAATGTAACTGGGATTTTACCTTGTTTCGCCGGTCCTATGTGCGGTCCGGCATATTCTTCAAGTAAGCTCCTTCATTAACAATACGTTTATTTAAGCACATTTTTTTTAGGCATGTTCTAAAAATTAATTAATCCTTAAGAATTATCTTTGCCTGTGTTTGTCTCTTTTTGGCATCTTTGCCCTTAATCTCTTGAAC
>CAMOTI010000025.1 GCA_946625675.1 uncultured Prevotellaceae bacterium
TCATTACCTTAGCTGTATCATTTCTAAGGAATGATATATTACCCTCTCTAAGGAGGTGTAAAAGTGTCAACGAACTACTGATATACGATAGCTAATTATTAGAACCAGCCTTGGCAGACTTGACGAAATTTCGAAGCTTCGAGACATCGAGGCTTCGGAATTTCGATATTTCCAGGTTTAAAAAAGAAACCGTTATATTTGGAGGTAATGATTTTTCTGACTAAATTTGCAGATACATCTATTTTTCACCACTTATAACACACTACTATGCAACATCACCTGTTCTTTATCCTGCTCGCTCTCATGACGACGACGGCAGGAACCGCCACAGCCCAGAAGAGCGACCCTGTGCGCGACCAGCTCAAGTGGGACCGCCCGGCTGCCCCCTCGAACGACGAAGGCGAAATCACCACCATCTACCTGGGCTACACCCGTCCGGACGGCAAGCATTTCGACCTCACCAGCCCTCTGTCATTTCCCATCCAGGCTGAACAGTTCATGGGAGGCGACATCTACGAGAAGGACATCAACTTCGACGGCATAGCAGACCTTCAGATATCCCTCGGGCACATCAACGGCTACGGGACGGAGATTTTCGACGCATGGACCTGGGACGCCACAAGCCATCAGTTCGTCCACGTGGAAGGCTATTCCGACATTCCTGGTCCGGAGATTGACTCAGCCAACCGCCGCATCATGAGCTATGACCGCAAGGACAACGTCGTAGACGTGACGGAATACCGATGGAAAGACGGAAAGCTCAACGTCACCCACCGGCATACGGAGACGGCAGAAAGGGATACCCCGGCACAGGCTGACGAACTCTTGATGCAGGCCAAGGCGCTGGTGGGCGAATGGTGGTGGGCAGAAGATGGACAGCTGCCCAGCGAAATCCAGCTTATCCTGTCACTCGACATCGAAGACGGCGTTCTTTATTGCAACGAAGCCACCATCTACGGCAGCACGGCGTCGTTCGACCTCAACTGCACCTACATCAACGGTGTGCTCACCATCACAGACGCCTCGGCACAGACCGACGGACTGTCGTCGCTCAACGCCCAACTCAAGCTCAACGAGCGCGGCGACCTCTACGGCACCTTCGACTGCACCGTGGGAGAACACCACTCCAAAGGCACCGTGACACTCAGGATGAAATAAAGAATTCGAGACTTTGAGACTTTGAGATTTCGATTTTTCGAGACTTCAAGATTTCGAGGAATTGAGCAGAAAAAAAACGCTCCTCCAAAGAAAACAAACAGCAGTTTTTCTTTGGAGGAGAGTTTTATAAATCATTCCGTTTCTCAGTCGACAAGCGAGGCGTTGAAGCCGATGTCGGAAACGGCGGCAATGAGTGCGTCGGCACTATGTGCTCCTTGCACATGGGCCAGTCCGCGGGGCAGGTCCACCTCCACGGCCGTAACGCCCTCTATGCCCGAGATGGCCTTCTCCACGCTGGCCTTGCAGTGGTTGCAGCTCATCCCGCTTATTTTGTACTCCCGGACCTCCGGCTCGGCTACCATGGCCTCAGCAGCCTCAGACTCTTCATGTTCGTGAGCCTGATGCACATGACGGGCAGGACGGATAAACATACGAGAGAAGGCATTCAGCAGCAACAAGCCAAGCAAACCAATCCAAATCCAGTCCCACACGCCCAGGCAGTCTGCGCAGTGGCCACCGACAGTCCCTACTCCGCTCACCGTGAACCAGGACTCAGGAAAGAAATAATCGATGGACAGCCCGAAGACAACTGCGCCCACCACCACAGAGAGGATATACAACCAAAGCGTGCGACGTCCGAACACCTTGCCCACCACCAGCATGGAAGCACTGTTCACAGCCGGGCCTGCCATCAGAAACACCAGAGCGGCGCCTGGGGTCAGTCCCTTTGCCATCAAAGACACGGCAATCGGAATACTTCCCGTGGCACACACATACATTGGTATGGCGATGGCAAGCACGATGAGCATGTTCAGCAACTTATACTCATGAACGGCAGCAAGCCACTCGTTCGGCACCGCAACCGTAATCAGGGCAGCTATCAGCAATCCGACAATCAGCCATTTGCCCACGTCCTGCAGCATCTCGACAAAGGCATAGCGCATGGCACCGCAGAAGCGGCCGACAAACGACCCGTGTACGGGCTCCTCGTGATGGCAAGAGCAAGAGCAGCCCTCATCATGCTCATGATGACACGAACACGAGTCTTCCTCATGATGGCAGCTGCATGCAGAGCTGTCATGCTCATGATGATGGCCACAATGGCAATGGTCGTGCTCACCACTCTTTGCCGCCTCGGCCGAATGGGCCTCGTCCTCGCGGGCATAGCGGTTGACCAGCCACCCGCCGAACATGGCAGTCAGCAAAGCTGCTATGGGCCGGACGATGGCAAAGGGCAGGCCCATCATCGAATAGGTGGCAGCGATCGAGTCAACGCCGGTCTGGGGTGTGGCAATGAGGAAACTGGTGCAGGCACCATGGGAAGCTCCCTCGCGCCGCAGTCCCACACTTGTGGGAATCACGCCGCATGAGCACAGCGGCAGGGGCACGCCGATGGCGGCGGCCTTCACCACGCTCTTCATATTGCGCGGCGCCAGATGGCGCTTCAGCATCGTGGGCGGCACAAAGGCACGAAGCAGGCCGGCAAAGAAAAAACCAAGAATCAAGAAGGGAGCCATCTCTGCTGTCATCATCAGCAGCGCATCCCAATAGTCTGACAAAAAAGAAAAAACCATTATATTTACGATTTACTATTTACTATTTACTATTTATTTTATTATTTTAGCTATTTTGGCTATTTTGCAAACTGGACGATATGATATTTACGATTTATTTCATGAACCTTGTCACGACTCAGCATAGCTCGAACAAGTTCGGCTCTGCGTTCGCTGCTCCAAGGTTTTCCTATTT
>CAMOTI010000026.1 GCA_946625675.1 uncultured Prevotellaceae bacterium
TATTTCTATGCAAGAAACAACGCGTCGTCCACCACGAATGTGGATATCGTGCAGACTGGCCCTCGGCGTGTATGCCTCTCTGCCGTCACCACGAAAGGACTTTCCTCCGACATCTCCTTGCGTGTCTTCCCGCTGGCGGACCAGATGGTCCCAGGAGAGGGCCTGACCGACGGTGTACAACTCTACGAAGCTTCGGCTGGTGATGCCGTTGTCGATATATATAGTTTATCGGGGAGATTTGTCAGACGGACAACTGAGCGTCAGCTCGGACTGTCACTGGGCTCCCGCGAGTCAGCTGTGGTGCTCTTGCCGAACTGTGTCGGCGGAACGCCGAACATCGTGCGGAAAGTGCGGCTGAAATAGCTGACTGACGAGAATCCGATGGCGTCGCTGATCTCGCTCACCGTCATTTCTCCTTACTGAAGCAGCTTGGTGGCTAGGCCAGGACGGCGGCATGGACGATACACATCCCATCTTGCAGAATAATTGTTTCCCTGCCTGTATTGGGATTTGAATTTGGCGTAATTGATGCAAATTTAGTCAATTTATTTGTGATTCGTCTTGTTTTTACGTCAAAAATGTGTAAATTTGTGCCATTAATTCTTTATTTTTATAATAATCAACACAACAAGCACATGAAGAAATTATTTTTTGCAGCCATGATGATGCTGCTTTCTGTCACTGTTGGAGCACAGTCGCTCAACGGCACATGGACCCTCGACAAAGACTATGCGGATGCCATCAGTAAGATTGCAGCAGAACAGGAAGGCAACCTGAAGATGGAGCTGGGTATGGAATTCAAGGAGTCAACTGTGAAGGTCATTTCCTGGTGCACGATTTCGGCTGAGGCAATCAACATGAAGATGAAGTTCTGGGTTCCGGGAACTTTCACGAACACCAACAACCAAATCGTCTGCACCTACGACAAGAGCAGGACTGATTTCGAAATCGAAGACATCCAGTCTGATAATGAGGAGTTTGGCGCTATGCTGAAAGACCCTGGCACAAAAGCGATGATGCTCGCCATGCTGAAGGGCGAGGCAAAGAAGGAATTCGCGACTCAACTCGAGACCTTCGCCTCACTTGCCGATGAGTTCGACAACTTCACCGTCAAGTCCGTTGACGAATCCACCCTCGTCATCGAGAACGACGGTATAGAAGTCACATTCACAAAGAGATAACTCTCCGCCTCTTCGCAATTAAAACGGAAAAGCGGGCAAAACTTGCACATGGCAAGTTTTGCCCGCTTTTCCGTTTTAATTGCGATTACTTGATGTTTTTGCGGATTTTCGTGAGGTAGCGCTGCATGCGGTCCTCGTCCTTGGTGTCGATGATGGCGATGAGCTCTTTCATCTCTGTGCGAATCTGCTCCACCTGACCTTTTGTGTAGGGGTTGAACAGGATTTCGCGTAGCAGCGTGTCGTCCTCGCTGAGCACTCCCTTGGCTATCTGCATGTGGCGCTTGAAGGTGGTGCCCGGGGCGTCCTGGTGCTTCATCACGGCTGCGAAGGCAAAGGTAGAGATGAAGGGGATGGACAGAGAGTAGGCCACGGTCTGGTCGTGCTCCTCGAAGGTATATTCAAAGATGTTCAGGCCCAGTCGCTGGTAGAGGTCCTTGAAGAAGCAGCGCCCCATGTAGTCGCCCTCGTTGATGATGATGGCGTTCTCGTCGGAGAGCTTGCCCAGATTGGCGAACGTGGGACCGAACATAGGGTGGGTGCTTACGTAGTGGAACCCGCTCTCCTCGTAGAATTCCTTGAATCCTGTCTTCACCGAGCTGATGTCGCTCAGGATGCAGTATTCCTTCGGCAGATGGGGCATCACCTGACGGAACACATCGAGCGTGTATTTCAGGCTGACTGCGTTGATGACGAGGTCGGGGCGGAACGCCTCTATCTCCTCCATCGTGGTGAAACGCTGCGTGTTGTAGAGAAAGCGCATACGTTTAGGGTCTATCTCGTATACTGCCACCTCGTGGTCGAAACTGAGCAGGTCGGAGAAGAACGAACCCATCTTGCCGGCTCCTAATATCAGTATCTTCATTTTTTTTAAAAGTTTAGGGTTGAGTGTTTATGGTTGAGAGTTGAGAGTTTAGAGTTGAGTGTGATTTTAGTTGGTGGAGTGGCCTGGTCCGACTGGTCGGACTTGTCAGACTTGTCGGACTGGTCAGGCTTGTCAGTCAGGTCGGATAAGCCGGACATTGCATCCTGCTATTTTTTCTCTTCCCACCAATGCTCTGGCTTCTCAATCTGCGGGCGTTCTTCCTTCTCGTCGGGCATGAAGCAGAAGACGAGAAGCGTGACTATCAGCAGCCCCGCCACCAGCATCCACAGCATCACACGCCTGTCGGCTTTCGAGAAAGAGAAGAATCCGCTCATTTGCTTTATGTTTAGAGTTGAGATTTTAGAGTGAAGTTTGTATTTCTTGAGGGTGGGTCTTCTGGGTAGTCCAAGTCTTTCTGGAAATACTTCCATTCACCTGGTAAATTCGCTTTCCGTCAGCATCACTAACTCTAAATCTCACACCTCAAATCTCAAATTTCTCAAGTGTTTAGGATTTCCATCTGCTGGCGTACGCTCTCTTCGTGGATGGCCTCGAAGATGGTGTTCATGCAGTCGGGTGAGATGCCGCACAGCGCACCCTGGGCACCGCGTTTGTCGATGATTTCGGAATAACGCTTGCTCTGCAGCACCGTCATCTTGTGCTCTTTCTTGTACTGGCCAATTTCGCGTGCCACTCGCATACGCTTGGCAAGCAGCTCGATGAGGTCGTTGTCGATGCTGTCGATTTGTTTACGCAGCTCGGTGATGTTCTCGGTAGTGACGCTCTCGTCGCGGATGACAAGCAGGTTGAGGATATAGCTCAGTATGTCTGGCGTCACCTGCTGTTTGGCGTCGCTCCATGCGCTGTCGGGGTCGCAGTGGCTCTCGATGATGAGTCCCTCCATGCCCAGGTCCATGGCCTGCTGACAGAGCGGTGCGATGAGGTCGCGACGTCCTCCGATGTGGCTGGGGTCGCAGAAGAGTGGCAGCTGCGGTATGCGGCGGTTCAGCTCGATGGGAATCTGCCACATGGGCAGGTTGCGGTAGATCTTGCGGTCGTAGCTGGAGAATCCGCGGTGGATGGCACCCAGGCGCTTCACTCCGGCGCCGTTGATACGCTCCAACGCACCAATCCACAGCTCCACGTCGGGATTCACCGGATTCTTCACCAGCACCGGGATGTCCACACCCTTCAGGGAGTCCGCCAGCTCCTGTACGGCGAACGGGTTGGCGGTGGTACGGGCACCCACCCACAGGATGTCGATGCCGGCCTCAAGCGCCATCTCCACGTGCTGCGGGGTGGCTACCTCCGTGGCCAGCAGCATGCCCGTCTCTTCCTTTACCTTCTGGAGCCAGGGCAGGGCTTTCCAGCCGTTACCCTCGAATCCGCCTGGTTTTGTACGCGGTTTCCATACGCCCGCACGCAAGATTTTTATGCCGTTGGCCGCCAGCTGCCTCGCTGTGGTCATCACCTGTTCTTCTGTTTCCGCACTGCAGGGGCCTGCTATCACAATCGGTCGGGTAGGCTCTATGCCAGGCAGTGCTAATGGTTGCAATTCTAAGTCCATATCTTTTTTAGTTGAATGTTTAATGTTTATAGTTGAAAGTATAATGTTTATAGTTGAAAGTTTAATGTTTATAGTTGAGAGTTTAATGTTTATAGTTGAGAGTGATTTTGATTTACCAATCTCCAGATATCCTGGATTTTCTTGGCTTGCAAGGTAATAAATTTCAAACCTCAAACCTCAAAGTTTCTGTCCGGATGGTAAATTTCAAACCTCAAACCTCAAATTTCAAAGTTTCTGTCCGGATGGCTAAATTTCAAACCTCAAACCTCAAATTTCAAATTTTTTATTCTCTGAAGTGCCTCTTCCATCTGCTCGTTCTTGGCGCAGAGGGAGATGCGCACATAGCGCTTGCCGTTGCTTCCGAAGATGAAGCCGGGGGTGATGAACACGCGGGCCTCCTGAAGCACGCGTTCCGTCAGTTCTTCCACGTCGGCATACTTCTCCGGGATTTTTCCCCAGAGGAACATTCCTTGCTGCTGAGGGTCGAACGTGCAGCCGAGGGCGGTCATAATCTGCTCGGCTATCTTTCGGCGGCTCTTGTAAAGCTCCACGTTGGCTGACCAATGCCATGCCTCGCTGTTGTCGTAGGCCTTGGCGGCGGCAAGCTGGAGAGGCCGGAACGTACCGCTGTCGATGTTTGTCTTGATGCGGAGAATCCACTGTACGAAGGTGGCGTTTGTGGCAAGCAGACCCACGCGCCAGCCTGGCATGTTGTGGCTTTTCGACATGGAGTTAAACTCGATGCAGCATTCCTTTGCGACTGGCACTTGCAGGATGCTCAGGTGCTCGTCTTCGTTCAGGATAAAGCTGTAGGGGTTGTCGTTCACGATGACGATGTCATGCTTGCGGGCGAAGTCTACGAGCCGCTCGTACAGCTCGCGTGTGGCCCGACCGCCGGTCGGCATGTTGGGGTAGTTGGTCCACATGATTTTCACGCCGCTGAGGTCCATGGCCTCCAGCTGTTCAAAGTCGGGCTGCCATCCGTTGTCTTCACGCAGGTCGTAGTTGATGATCTGTGTTCCGAGAATGCGGTTCAGCGAGGTGTATGTGGGGTAGCCTGGATTCGGTACGAGCACTTTGTCGCCCACGTTGCACAGGGCAAGCGTCACGTGCAGGATGCCTTCCTTCGAGCCGATGAGCGGCTGTATTTCTGTCTGGGGGTCCAGCTCCACGCCGTACCAACGTTTGTAGAATCTGGCCATCGCCTCACGCAGTTCGGGGATGCCGACGGTGGGCTGGTAGCCGTGGGCGTTGTCCAGACGGGCGTTCTCGCACAGCACGTCGATGGTCTCTTTCGACGGCGGCATGTCTGGGCTGCCGATGGCCAGGCTGATGACGTTCTTGCCTTCAGCGTTCATCCGTGCCACTTCCTTGCCCTTGCGGCTGAAGTAGTATTCCTGCACTGTCGATATGCGGTCGGCAGGACTGATGTTTGTGTTATAATTCTCCATATTGTCTGTTTTCTATATTATTACCAGAATGATTCGTGAATTTCAAAAATGTGAATCCATTTTGCCCTTCCGCATGGAAATAAATGAATAATAAAATATCCAAATAAATAGTAAATTTAAAAATCGTAAATCATATTGTTGATTTCCCGTCCAGGTATTCGCCGAGGATGCTCAGTTTGCTGATGAGGGGCCGTATGGCGTCGACCGACTGACGGTATCGTGTGTAGTCGTCGTAGGTGAGGTCGATGTAGAACATATATTCCCATTCCTGTCCGATGATGGGGAGTGACTGGATTTTCGTCAGGTTGATTCGGTAGAACGAAAGGATCGAGAGCACCTGCGAGAGGCTGCCTTCGCTGTGGGGAAGTGTGAAGACGATGCTCGACTTGTTCGATTTGTGGGGGTCGATGTAGTGGACTACCCTGTCGGGATGGCTTAGGATAAGGAAGCGGGTGAAGTTGTGCTTGTTTGTCTCGATACCCTCCTCAAGAATCTTCAGCCCGTAGAGCGGTGCTGCGAACTTGGAGCAGATGGCGGCATGTCCCCTGAGCTG
>CAMOTI010000027.1 GCA_946625675.1 uncultured Prevotellaceae bacterium
TTGCCTGCCAGCTGGACGACATGGACAACGACGGGCTGAAAGACGAGTTGAGTTTCGTCTGCGACCTGAAGAAAGGAGAACAGAAATCTTTCGAGCTGACGTTCTCTGGGAAAAGCCAGCCAAACACATTCAGCCCACGCGTCTATGCCGACATGCAGCTGGACGACAAGAAAAAGAAGCATCCCTTCATCACAAGCTTAGAAGCACCGGGCGACTGCTACCTGTACAACGACTTCTACCATCACGGAGCCGCCTTCGAGTCGGAGCTGACTGCCTACCGCATCTATTTCGACGAGCGTCAGAATATCGACTTGTACGGAAAGAAGACCCACCGTCTGGAACTGCACGACACGGGATTCTACACGACAGCCGACCAGCAGGCAGCCGGTTATGGAAACGACGTGCTGTGGGCTGGGCAGAGCGTAGGCTGCGGCACGCTGAAACTATGGGACGGCACGAGCCCCCAGAACTGGAAGAAAGTGGCGACACGCGGCCAGCGGCTGATTGCCAGCGGACCAGTTCGCAACGTGGTTGAGGTGACTGACCGCGGTGTACAGGCCGAGGGAGTCTCTGAGCCTTACAATGTACGTACCATCTATACGCAGTATGCAGGGCACCGCGACGTAAGGGTCGATGTCATGCTGGACAGAGGCATGGAGAAACCGCTGCTCTGCACTGGCGTTCAGAAAATCGGCCAGAGCGAAGAAGCCTTCGCTGCCAACGGAGGCATCAAGCAGGAAGGATTCGTGAAAGAGAACGGCCTTGCCGCATCCTGGGGAGCCGACTATCCAGAGATGGGAAAGAAAGAGCAGTTTCCCCCAGAGCCGGTAGGACTGGCCGTGAGAGTGCCGAAGGACTTCATCTCCTCCGTGAAGACCGACGACTTGAATTATCTGATTGTCCTGGGAAAGAACGGCCAACAGAGACTGCATTACTACATCAGCTTCTGCGCTGCAAAAGAGACAGAAGGCTGCCACAACGCCAAGGAATGGTTCGACTATGTGAAGAAATGGAACCCGGAAGAAGAAGTTTCTGTGAAAATTCGCTGACCGGCAGACATCAGCACCAAAGGACAAAGCCAACAAAAGACAGCTACAGCATATAGTGCACAACCGGCACAAGCAACATCATCAGAGCGGAAATACCCAGGTATTTCCGTTTTTTGTTGTATGAATAGACGAGGACATAGCCAATGACAAGGTAAAGGCAGATGACCTCCAGTATATTGGGGCTGTATTTGACTGTAGCCATCGGAAGCTGAGACACGCTCTCCGCCACAAACACCATGGCACGCGTCAGCCCATTGAGCACTGACGTGAGCAACCCACACACAGGATTGCACCAAGAGAAAATCCACCAAAACACTGCTGCCCACATGATAATCGTGGCGATGAGTGACACAAAAAGATTGCTGAGTAACGAGTAAATGGGAACCTGTCCGAAATGATAAGCTACGACAGGAAACGTGAATAGCGTGCAAGTGAGCGATATGCAAAGAATATCGAGCACATACGCCCACCTGCCTGTCTTTTGTCCCAGCCATGTGCAGAGCGGTGCCCCCATGACAGCAATACCGATGATGGAGAGAAAAGAAAGCTGGAACCCCACGTCCATGATAATCATCGGACTGAATGCAACCATGAAAAATCCTGCAATGGCAGCTGCGTTTTTGAGCTGTTGCCCATGTCCGACGACAAGCGCAAGCTGAAAGACCGAACACATGATGGTTGCCCGGACCAACGACGGCGGGAATCCGGCAATATAGGCAAACGCCCAAATGAAAGGGATGACGAGCAGTGCAGACATCCGTCTCCATCGACGGCTGAACACCCCCCTGAGCAGCAAGACATCGATAAGGGAGACGATGACAGTGAGATGGAATCCCGACAATGCCAGCACATGGCTGATACCCGCATCAGAGAACTGCTGGCGCAGCTGCTTGCTGATTTCCGTCTTGTTGCCGGTGGTCATGGCATCCACGATGGCATTGGCCTCCTCCGAGAATCCAGCAGACGCATACCGCTCATGCATGGCAGAAGCAATATCTTTGCTTTCTGCCAGTTGCCTGCGGAAATCCGCCTGTTGGCCGGGGTCTTTATAGCAAAATCCCCATGCACCTTCCGAACAATAAATCACAGATGAAAAGCCGTGAAAGAAGAGATAATTGGAATAGCCATCATATTTTGAGCGGTCTTCTCTGTCGGCAGAGTTCGAAGCATCTGTAGATATTCCGTCGTTTTCAGCATCTTTCGTCCCTTTGTTTTTTCGTTGTTTGGAGGTTTTGTTTTTATCCTTGTTCTTATTAGCCTCACGTTCAGCTTTTTTCACTTTTTTCCTCACCTCCCTTGCCTGTTTTCGTAACTTCCAAGCGTGTTTGCGCTGATCCATCTGCATCTGACGCTGAGATTTCAGAAATGGGGATGTTGGCATGTCGAAATAAGTGACGAGCCAAATGATGTCGCCAACAAGCAGCTCAGGCGGCACATGATCGGCAGAATCTCCTTTCGCGAGGTAAGCCATATAGACAGCCCCGTCATTCTCGCGGAATTGGAATGTCCACCACTTCGTTTTTTCCACGGGTTGAGAGTCCACAACACCAAAACGGCACTTGCGTGAATCTATCGTATGTGCTTCGACAGAAATAAAGCGCCAATGCGCCAAGGTGGCACCCAAGAAAAAGAAAGCAGCGAGGGCTGCGGCTCCGAAACGATTGTTGCCTGCGGGGACTGACTTGTTCTTGCGGTAGAAAAGGCATACAGAACAAGCCACAGAGAGGGCAAAAAGCGCAAAAGGGATGTATATGCTAAAATGTACTCTTCCCAAAACCACATTAGCACCCACCATCCCCAATAGGAGAGCAATGGTGGGCCGCAGTATGGGATAGGAGTTCCACATTGAATTAATTCTGAAGAAAAATTTTTATAGAAGACTGAAAGACGTGAATGCAAGAAGACATTCAACAGAGCGGCATGGCTGGACAAAATCACAGAGAAACAATGTGTCTGCTCCACAGAAATGGTGTCTGCATCAATGGACGCGAGTAGATAAAAGTCAGAGATTCTTCAGGTAGTCGATTCGTTCGAAGGGATTGTCGGCACCAAAGACATAACTTCCTGCCACAAGCACGTCTGTTCCAGCTTCAGCAAGTTGTACGGCTGTGGTTTTATTGACCCCACCATCGACTTCGATGAGTGCTTTCGAGCCGGTTCGCTGAATCATGTCACGCAACTGACGTACTTTATCGAGTGAATGTTCAATAAATTTCTGTCCTCCGAATCCGGGATTCACCGTCATCAGCAGTACCATGTCAACATCGCGAATGACATCCTCCAACATACATACCGGTGTGGAGGGGTTGAGCGTTACTCCTGCCTTCATGCCAGCCTCATGAATCTCATGTATGACGCGGTTGAGATGCACACATGCCTCATAATGCACGTTCATCATCATAGCCCCTAAAGCTGCCACTTCCTTAACAAACTTCTCGGGCTTTACAATCATGAGATGAACGTCAAGCGGTTTCTTGCATATCTTTGCCACCGCCTCCAGCACTGGAAATCCGAAACTGATGTTTGGCACAAACACCCCATCCATCACATCCAGATGTAGCCAGTCGGCGTTGCTTTGGTTGATCATCTCGATATCTTTCTCCAAATTGGCAAAATTCGCTGCCAAAAGCGATGGTGAAACGATTTGCATGGTATATAATTTTTAAAATATAAATGCAAATTTACACAAAAAAAGAGAACAAACCAAAAATGCCCGCCTATTTCTTCGAATAAAAGTCCCGACCAGCATCAAAAAGCCAGTCGGGACTTTATTCCACATGAATTCATAAGAGAATTAAGGAGGTTTCAATCTACGATAAACCGACACTAACGGCTCTGACATCCTCATGAACGCAAGTGAAAAAACTTATTCAGGCCAGCCCCTTTAACATAGGAGTCTGACCTGAAGAAAACCATCGCCCTAACATCCTGAGAATGATGTTAGCTCAACATGGATTTATTGAATTGACTGGCCGTTGATGACCACATTTTTCAGTGTAAGTCCATCGACCGGACGTTTTGTGAACGCTTTTTCCTTGGCATAGTCCTTGCAGTCGATATTCTCGAAGGTGAAGTCTTTCAATGCATACTTGTCAGAACCTTCCACATTGAAGAACACATTGCATGTCATATTGATGTTCTTGAAAAGGATGTCGTTACACTGGGACAGAGGCATGTCGTCACGCTCCTGCTTCTGATAGAACTGAGTCCAAGGCTTGACGAGCAGGAAATTGCGGCATTTGCCCGTGAAGTTCTCCACGCGCACAAACTCATAGTGCTGAGGTGTGTCCGGGCGCATCTTGAGCCAGAGCACGTTGTTGGTGTTGTCGGAATGGCAGTTACGCATGATGACGTTCCAGTCGTGAACCGACTCCGAACCAAGCGTCATGCATCCGTGAACAGTCCCGTAATGGCAGTTCTCCACGAGAATATTGTAGCACGGACCGTTCTCCGGAGCCTGGTCGGCGAAGGTGCCTTTTCCACCCTTGAGCACGACGGCGTCGTCGTTGACATTCATATAGCATCCACGCACAAGCACGTCGTGGCACACGTCGATGTCGATGGCATCGGTGGAAGGACCTTTGATGTCGACGGTGGATGAATAGATATAGAGGTCGAGATAGCGCACATGGTCGCATTTATAAATGTGGTTGGTCCAGAACGGTGAATTAATGAGTCTCACGTCCTGGATGGTCACGTTTTTCGAATTGGAGATATAGGTGAGTCTTGGGCGCTGAGCATCCTTGTTAGTACACTCACGATTCCACTGACGACGGATCCAGAACTCCTCCCAATATGCCGTCCCGTTTCCGTCGATGGTGCCATGTCCGGCTATGGTGAATCCGTCAACGTTATCGGCATTGATGAGTGCGGTGAAATACTTGCAGGTCTGACCCTCTATTCGCGTCTCCCTGATTTCGAAGTCGCGGATCCGTTCAGAGCCTTTCAGGACTGCACCTTCGTCAAGATAGAGGTGGGTGCCTTGCTTAAAGAAAAGATTACCCGTAAAAAAAGTCCCCTTCGGCACAACAATCACGCCACCCCCATTGTCAGCTGCCTTATCGATGACAGCCTGTATGGCCTTCGTCTGGATTTCCTCAGTCCCTTGTCTTACCCCATAGTCGGTGAGCACGTATTGTTTTCCAAGTGATTTGACGTCGACTTTGGTTGTGTCGGAGAACCAAGCGTCAATTACCTCACCGTTAGGCCAGGTGTCAGGCAGTGGTTTCTTCGGTTTAGCGAAAGCAGCGCACACCGACAACAAAACGCACGCCAGAGTCATAAACGTAGTTTTTTTCATTTGATATAAATTTAGTTAGAATTAAGCAGCATAGAAAGTTAAACGTCATGCAAAATTAAGAAAAAAATCCCAAATGGCATAACAGAGTCAACAAAAACGGATATTCGCAATAGATTTTGAATAATTGACTCATGTCAAGAAAGGGAAATCGAGGGTAAAGAGAATACAAATCGGGGTGTTAAAATGTTAAAGGCATAAAAAAAACACAATAATTAAAAGAGAAATGCCTAAAATAAAAATAAAAACACTAACTTTGCAGACGTCAAGACCACGCAATTGACATTCTTTGTGAAAAGCCACCAGATAATCACGACCGAAAAACGGAAACCAACGTTCAGACAGCGAAATGCAAGACTGGGCGAATGGCCAGCACACGAATCTTGTAATGAGTTCGTCCATGGACACATAATAAATATTAAAACAGCAACAAAAAACATACAAAACAATGAGAAGACGATTAATGACATTCATCGCAGCATTTACCTGTTGCCTTATGATGTGCGGACAGAGCAAGCCGTCGGTGACCATTTTCGGTGATTCGTACTCCACATTTGAAGGATATGTGACACCAGACAGCATGGAGCTCTGGTATTTCAAGGGCAACACACTGAACCGCACAGACGTCATAGACGTGAAGCAGACATGGTGGTGGCAACTAATCAAAGAGAAAGACTGGAAGTTGGAACGCAACAACTCATGGTCGGGTTCCACCATCAGCTACAGCGGCTACAACAAGGCAGACTACCGTCCTCGTTCGTTCATCACCCGTGTAGACAACTTGGGCACGCCCGACATCATCCTGCTGTTCGGTGCTACGAATGACGCTTGGGCCGGCAGTCCCATAGGTGAGTACAAATACGAAGGATTCCAAGACAACGACTTCTATGCCTTCCGCCCTGCATTTGCCTATCTGCTTGAGCAACTTCAGGAGCGCTACCCCACAGCCGACCTCTACGTGATATCCAACTGCGAGCTGCGCGAAGAAATCCCATCGTCGATGCAGGCTATATGCAGTCATTACGGCGTGGAGATGATTCAGCTGAAAGACATTGACAAGAAGAACGGCCACCCCACAATCAAAGGGATGAAACAGATAGCAGAGCAAGTGGGAGCCCATATCAAGTAAGAAAAAAACATAAATCACAATAAAAACAAAAAAAAGAATTAAAATGTTGATGAATAACTGGTTCGAGTGCAAGGTGAAGACAGAGAAGACACTCGAGAACGGGACACAGAAGAAAGTGACAGAACCCTATTTGGTGGACGCCTTGAATTTCACAGAGGCCGAAGCCCGCATCATCCGCGAAATCAGTCCTTATTGCAATGGCGAGTTGGAAGTCGTTGATATCAAGCGCGTGAAATATTCCGAGATGTTCACAAACGAAGCAGAAAGTGCCGATAAATGGTACAAAGTGAAGGCGATGTTCATCACGCTTGACGAAAAGAGTCAGACAGAGAAGAAGAGTGCCACGTTCATCCTGGTTCAGGCCAGCGATTTCCAGAACGCAGTCGACACATTCGTTAACGGCATGCGAGGCGGAATGTCGGACTACGAGATCCACACGATTCAGGAGACGAACATTCTTGACGTGTTCCCTTTCGAAGCCGTCAGCCGCGAAAAGCTCCCTACGTCGGACGACACTCCAAGCGAAGAAGAACAGTTCTCCGTGAAGGAAGGAGCACCAGAGGAATGAATTTCATGAAAGAGACAGCAGCGGCATTTGCTGCTGTCGGATGGGCATTTTAAAAACAACAAACAAAAGCAACAACAACCTTGATACAAGAAGAATTAGACAAGATACGAGAGGAGCTGCCGGAGGGCGTCCGTCTGGTGGCCATCTCCAAATATCATCCCGCCTCCGCTATAGAAGAGGCCTACGACTGCGGCCAGCGGATATTTGGCGAGAACCATGTCCAGGAACTGATGGAAAAAGAGTCCGTCCTTCCTAAAGACATCGAATGGCATTTTACAGGCCACTTGCAGACCAACAAAGTGAAGTATATCGCCCCATTCATCCGTCTGATTCATGCTGTGGACACAGAGAAACTGCTTCGCGAGATAGACAAGCAAGGCAGGAAAGTCGGCAGAAGAATTCCCTGCCTGCTTCAGTTACATATAGCCAAGGAGCAGACAAAATACGGATTCGCCCCAGAGGAGCTGGATGCTTTTCTTCAGACAGGCATCCACAAAGAACTGGACTTTGCTGAGATTCACGGCCTGATGTGTATGGCCTCTTTCACAGACGACCAGTCACAGATAGACGCCGAGTTCGCCCAGGCACATGACATTTTCGAGCAGACAAAAGAGCGATATTTTTCCGACTCGCCCTTTTTCACAGAACTGTCGATGGGTATGAGCGAAGACTACACTTTGGCACTACGTCATGGGAGCACCCTCGTAAGAATCGGCACCCGGATATTCGGAGAGCGGGTGTATTAGGCCTTTGAGTTGATTGACTGCGTTGGCAACGCAACATACACAACAGCTCCCGGCCAACATCGATGATGATAAGTAGTCCGGCTAAGGTACAGCTATTCCAGGTATAAGATGTTTGAGTTCAGGATAAGAGCCATTTTTGACAAAAACTGAAAACGGAAACGACCTATGGAAAAGAACCGCGAAATAGCCCGTTTGTTTGCCAAGCGTTATGGCGAGAACGGCACGCTCAGCAGCCAGAGCATTGACTGGCTGGCTCAGATACTGATTCCCATCAAGACGCTGAAGGGTGATTTTATTCTGACCGAGGGCACGGTTTGCAAGCACATCTACTACATCGACCGTGGCTTGGTGCGTCAGACCTACACAAAGAAAGGGAAAGTGCTGACTGAGCATATCGGCCACGAGGGCAGCATCATCATCTGTATAGAGAGCACGCTGAACAAAGTTCCGTCCCATCTGTCGATCGAATGTCTGGAGCCTTGCTGGATTTACGCCCTGCCCTACGACGACATCGTCACCATCTCCCACAGCTCATTTGAATTATGCAATGTGCTGATGTCAATATTCAAGGAGTCGCTGATTTTGTCGCAACGCAAAGCCGACACGCTGCGCTACTCCAATGCAATGGAGCGATACAAGCAGACACTCGCTGACTATCCTGAGATTATCCGCCGTACCCCCCTCCATATTGTAGCCTCCTACCTTCAGATCACGCCCGAGACACTGAGTCGTGTCCGTACGCAATATCACGAGGAACAGGTTGCAGCAAACAGCAGTCAATAATGAAAATAGAAGATATACTGATTGATTTTCCCGTGGCTGTGGATCCCCGTGGGAGCTTAGCCATCGCAGAGGGCACCGCACTTCCCTTTGAGGTGAAGCGCGTTTTCTGGATATACGATATAGCCGAAGAGAAAACACGTGGCGGCCATGCCCACACCAGCTGCGAAGAGATTGTGATAGCCGTAGCCGGAAGTTTCGACATGGTTGTAGACGATGGCCACGAGCGCATGGTGGTCAGGATGGACAGCCCATCGAGAGGCATCTATATCAAGAAAAACGTGTGGTGCGAACTGCGGAATTTCAGCAGCGGAACAGTATGCGTGGTCCTGGCGTCCGAGCCTTACAACCTGAACGGCTATATGAAAGACTACGATGAGTTCAAGAAAAAGAAGAATTGTTTAAGTGAAAAGTGAAGAGTGAAAAGTGTATTTACTTTGTACTTATCTGACAGTCAAAGCGTAGGAACACACTTAACCTCCATGCACTTACATCAGTGCATGAGTCATCTCACAAAACAGAAAAAAAATTGCTGACACTTGTGCCCTATACATCAGAAATGGAACCGCAATGGAACGCGGCCATTGAAAGAAGCCGGAACGGAACGTTTCTGCTCAACCGTCGTTTCATGGACTATCACCAGGAACGGTTTCACGACTGCTCCCTCATGTTATTCAAGCGGGACAAAGTGCTGGGATGCTTTCCCGCCAATTACGACACGGAGAGCCACATTGTCTACTCCCATCAGGGTCTGACTTACGGAGGACTGCTTCTGCACGACGAGACATGTATGAGCCAGGTGCTCGACATGTTCGACTTACTGAAAAATTACTATAAGCAAGAACTTGGAGCCGACAAGCTTGTGTATAAATCCATTCCGTCAATCTACCATCGCTATCCGAGCGAGGAAGACCGCTATGCCCTGTTTCGTAATGGAGCCAGCCTGACGGCCCGCGGCATTTCATCGGCAATCGACCTCAGATGGCCCATAGGGTATGACAAAAGCCGACGGCGCATGCTCCGCAAAGGCGAATCCTCTTCGTTGAGGCTTTACGAAACCAATGCCCCAGAAGAATTTGAGGAATACTGGAATTTGCTGGACACATGCCTCACAGCCCGCCATGGTGTGCATCCCGTACATAATTGTGCTGAGATGAAATTGCTGACCAGTCGTTTTCCTAAGCAAATCGAACTATATGCATGCCGAACCGCAGACGGAGACCTCGTGGCCGGATGTTGGCTGTTTATTAGCAACAGGGTGGTCCACACACAATATATGACAGTAAGCGACCAAGGGAAAAAAATAGGCGGTCTGGACTATATGATCAGCCGTCTGAAGGAGAAATACTGCCAGAAATATGACTATCTTGACTTCGGTATTTCCACCGAAAACAGCGGAAGATACCTGAACGAGAATCTGATTTACCAGAAAGAAGGCCTAGGTGGCCGGGGAGTATGCTACGACATCTATGAGATGAAATTATGACTTTATTTGAAAAGGTGCTCAATGATGTCAATCACATCTTTCACAGCAGAGAAGTCCTTAGGATAAGCCATGTAGCCACCAGAGCTGATTGACTCTCCATTTTCGAACTTCACACCGACTGTCCAGGAATATCCATCGTAAATCCTCACATGAGGTCTATAGCGCTCCTTGTAGTTTTGGATTTTGCCTTTTTTCAGGCAATCGTAGATTTTATCCATCACCTCTGACCCGCATACTGTAGAATCCACATTCTCAAAGTCTGCCATGTGGGCAAGACATCGTCCGTCGGGCATAAGAGATACAGACCTGACCATATCAGGGACGGACATGGTCCCTTGCTTGACATATTTAAAAGAAAGGATTCTCGAATCAGGCAACGACTTTCGGGACGCACATCCGGCAAACAGCAAGACAAGAGAACAGGAGGTCAAGAAAAACAAAAAATATTTCATAGGCTAAAATATTAAAAACTGCTGGAACATTCGTTTATAGGCATTTGCTTTCTTTATGATGCTGAGAGGATAAGCCCTGGAACTTGACGGAAGACGATAGAGACATACACCATCGAGCATAGGAATCTGAACGTACTCTCCCACCTTCGGTGTCATAGGGATTTGAAGTGACTGAACGATGGTGTCGGTGGCTTTCGTCCCTGTGGTGACGATGGCTTTGAGCTGATTGCACTGACTTATAAGTGAGCGGACGTCGGTGGGCTCCACCACTTCGAGAAACTTGTCCGAGGCATTGTCGGCAAGCCGACGTACGGCCGTTGCCGTGTCGTAATATCCAATACCAAGCCGACGGCAATGAGAAATGATTTCGTCGAGTTTGAATTTCTTTCTGTCAAGGTCGACGAAATGGTCCTTGTCGTTATAAAACACCATTCCCTGGATCCTCCAGTGGTCGTTGATGAAGTTCGGATAGAAAAAGTCGACACACCAGCGCTTGCGCTGTGGTGGAAAACTACCAAGAAAAAGGACTTTTGTGTCGGCATGGATGAAAGGCTCGAGCGGATGCCGCTCAACGGGAGGAAGTGATTTGTCTGGCATTTTAAAACAATAATAAGGAAAAAGAAATCATTGATGGATAATCAAGCAACAATAGTTTTACAAAGATAGGAAATAGAAATTAAACTGACAATTTTATCAATTGAAAAATTATGCGTAAATTTGCAAATGAATTAAACTGCCAAAATTATGGAACAGAACGCATCAACTGAAAAACGCTGGAAAATATTAAAATCAGAATATATCAGCCGCCGTCCTTGGATGACGGCCAGGAAGGACTGCGTGGAATTGCCTGACGGACGTGTTAATCCCGAATACTGGGTGTTGGAATACCCTGACTGGGTGAACGTGATAGCCATCACGAAGGACGGTCAGATGATTATGGAACGTCAATACCGCCATGGCCTGGGTCGCACCTGCTATGAGTTGCCCTGCGGAGTTGTGGAAGAAGGAGAGGCTCCATTGCTGGCCGCCCAGCGCGAGCTGATGGAAGAGACAGGATTCGGTGGTGGAGAATGGCAGCAGATTATGACCCTCTCAGCCAACTCAAGCGCGATGACCAACCTCTCACACACATTCTTGGCCGTTGGCGTGGAAAAAACCGGAGAACAAAACCTTGACGACACAGAGGACCTTGAAGTTTACATCATGGAACAAGAGGAAGTGAAGGCACTTTTACTCGACAACCAAATTATGCAGGCTCTGATGGTGGGCCCGCTTTACAAATATTTTTTCGAATTAAAAAAGAAATGAACCTTTGAACTTTGAAACATGAGGTTTGAGATTTATCCATGAAGACGGATTTGTGACATGGTTAGCTGACCAAAATAGTAAAAAAAACGGACCAGAAGTTCGTGGATGATAGTTGTTTCATATATAGGTAATTGGTTATAAAAAAAACTAAAAAAAATTAGATTAGAGAGGAATACAGAATGAAGTTATATACCGACGAAGAACTTAAAGAGAAGATATCGAATGAGATGTTCCGCCTGGTTGGGGAGGTGGCGGACCAATTAGGCTACGAATGCTATACGATAGGTGGCTTTGTGCGCGACCTGTTTCTGGAGCGCAAGAGCGACGACGTGGACTGCGTTGTCGTGGGAAGCGGAATCAAGATGGCTGAGGCAGTGGCAGACGAGATTCAAAGACGCTACCGCCACCGTCCTCATGTGGCTACTTATGCCAATTTCGGCACGGCACAGATGAAGCTCCGCGGCAGCTATATGGACCTTGGCGGACTGAACGAAGTGGAGCTGGAATTCGTGGGTGCACGAAAAGAGAGCTACAAGCGAGGCTCACGCAAGCCGATAGTAGAAGACGGCACGCTGGAGGACGACCAGAACCGACGCGACTTCACAATCAACGCGATGGCGCTTTGCCTGAACCACGACCACTTCGGCGAATTGGTGGACCCTTTCGACGGACTGTTCGACCTGGAAGACGGCATTATCCGCACCCCACTCGACCCCGACATCACCTTCAGCGACGACCCGCTTCGAATGATGCGCTGCATCCGGTTTGCCTCACGCTTCAATTTCATGATAGAGGACGAGACGTTCGAGGCACTGGAGCGCAACAAAGAACGTATCAAAATCATCAGCGGCGAACGAATCATCGACGAGCTGAACAAGATCCTGATGTGCGACCACCCCTCGAAAGGCCTTGTCGACCTTGAGCGCTGTGGATTGCTCGAGCTTATCTTTCCTGAACTGCATGCCCTGGAAGGAATCGACTCAGTAAACGGACGTGCCCACAAGGATAATTTCTACCATACGCTTGAGGTGCTGGAAAATGTGGTGAAATCGCAGAAAGAGGCCATGGAAAAAGCTGCCTCACAACCGGAGAATGAGGCTAAAGCTGAGATAACGTCAGAAACTGATGAACCTGCCAAGACCGTGACCGACCCGCTTTGGCTCCGCTGGGCTGCCCTACTCCATGACATCGGAAAGCCTCGGAGCAAACAATGGGACGGTAAGACCTGGACGTTCCACAACCACGACCATATCGGAAAAAAGATGGTGCCGGGAATTTTCAAGCGAATGAAACTCCCTACCGACGAACGGATGAAATACGTGGAGAAACTCGTAGGACTGCATATGCGGCCGCAGGTGATTGCCGACGAAATCGTGACGGACTCAGCCGTACGGCGGTTGGTGCATGATGTATCGCCCTATATCGATGACCTGATGATGCTCTGTGAGGCTGACATCACGTCGAAAAACATGTTCAAAAAAGCCCGTTTCCTTGAGAACTACCGCATGGTGAAGGAAAAGATCGAGGATCTGAAAGCCCGAGACTATGTCCGTCTTCTCCAGCCGGTCATCACAGGCGACGAAATCATGGAGCTCTTTCATCTGCAACCCGGCCCCGTTGTCGGTGAACTGAAAAAAGCACTGAAGGATGCCATCCTCGACAACACCGTCGAAAACGAACACGGCGCCTTGATGCAGCTGCTCCAGACAAAGGCAAAAGAACTGGGAATAGGCGGCTGAAATTATTCAAATGCCCATTTATTTCCTATGACACTTGAAAAGAAGAGAAAAAGCACTCAGACTCGTTCTGGGTGCTTTTTCTTGTATTCTTCGATGCGTTGCTGAAACTTGCGGTATTTCGAACGGTCGGAAGGAGGAGTATATTCCAGGTATTCTTTGATGTTTTTTCCATAATCGTCGATTCGGGCGGGCATACTGTCGGGCTTGACAATGTTGAGGGAATCGTAGAGCGTATGACCATACACCTCGTAAGTGGCAAGGGAGAGCGTGTCACGACTGACGTGCACCGTCTGATAATAACGTGAGGAGATACCGAACTTGTCGAAGTCGTCATCGAAATCGATGAGGTAGTTCTTCGGGGAGCAATGGCTGATGGTATAGACCGGCGTGGTCTGTGTTCCGTCGTCGCTCTTCATGGTGCGACGGGCATATGCGTGCTCATGTCCCTGGAGAACGAGATCCACGCCGAACTCCTTCACCAACCCATTGAACATCCATTTCTGGATGAGATTGTTGCCTTTGATGGAATATAGAGGATGATGGAGCACCAGAATTTTCCATTTCGCCGTGCTCTGGCTGAGCTTGTCCTTGAGCCAGCTGCGCTGCGTCCAGAGGTAGAAGAACTCGCGATTGGAGTCGAGCACAAAGAACTGCGCATTGCCGTATGTCATGGTATAGACCATGTTATCGCCCACCTTCGAGTCGAGGAAATAAGAGAAGATGAGCATGAACCGCATCTCCAGCTCGGCAATGACACCCTTTAGATAGTCGTGGTTGCCTGTGACATTGAGCAAGGGTTTGTACTGACAGATAGAATCAAGCCCGTCGAAGGTCTCCTGCCAGTACTGGTGGGTTGGCCGCTCGGTGAGGTCTCCTCCACAGACGAGAAACTCGGCATCAGGATTGCGTCGGAATGCCTCCTTCAGGAAGCGGTTGGCCTGCCCCTTGATAGTATCCTGCACATCGCCCACATAAAGGAAAGAGAAGCGGTCGCGCGAAGACGGATAAGTGCGGAACTGATACCAATCCGATGTCCGGTTCTCCACGCTGACACGGTATGCATAGGCAGTGTTGGGCTCGAGGTCGTTGAGCTTGGCGCTATAATAGGCTGCCTTTCCCGCCCTGGACTGGAAGTCCTCTCCCGCTGCCCAGACGACAGTGGTGTCACCCTTCTCCAGGTTCACCAGCTCCACTTTTGCCTCGTACGGTTCCTCGCCGCACATCCAACTGACGTATCGTGAGTTCTCATTGCCGTTGCCGAAGGTGAGATGCACCCATTGTGGGGTCTTCCCCACTTCGTATGGCGCTTCGGGCGGATTATAGAACCAGATATTCCACCTCACTGCAGTCAGCACTCCGAAGGCAAGCAACAACACAAGAATGAAGGAAAGAAGCTTATGACATTTTACGAATTTGAGCATGACCATCATTTTTTTTGCAAAATTACGAAAAAAGCGGTAACTTTGCAAGTTGAATTGACCGAAAGGCCGGATATGTACCCCAAATGAAATTTACATCAAACTTAAAAATGAGAAAAATACTCAACTATATTTATCTGAGTAACCTCAAGCCACTGGTCAGGAACCTGCTGACCGTATATCTCGCTTACACCCTGTGCAGGCTGGTGTTTTTCCTGAATAACCACCATATGTACTCCGACATCAGCATGTCACATCTTATCGAGTTGTTCGGAGCCGGCCTTATATTCGACACTTCCGCTATTCTCTACACCAATATCATCATCATCCTATTGTTCCTGTTTCCACTTCATTGGAAGGAGCGGTCGGGCTATTATAAGGTGGTGAGATGGGTGTACACAGTCATCAACAGCCTATGTGTGACGACCAACCTGATAGATTGTGTCTATTTCCAATATACAGGCAAGAAGACCACTTTCTCCGTTCTGCAAGAATTCGGGAATGAAGGCGTGGGCAACATGGTGAACATCCTGTGGAAGCAAGTGCTCGACAACTGGTATCTGCTGCTGGTGGGGATTCTGATGTGGATGATGTTCTACAAATTTTTCCGTTATCCCAAGCATGACGCTTCCGGACGTATTTTACCCTACTATGTGTCGAACGGTGTCGCGCTGGCCCTTGCCATTCCGTTGTCAGTGGCCGGGATGCGTGGAGGTTTCACCACTGCCACCCGACCTATCACGATCAGCAACGCCAACCAATACACCGACAACCCCAGCGAGACCGGAATCGTGCTGAACACGCCGTTCGCCGCCATACGCACGTTCAACAAGAAGCCGTTCGTCACGCCCGACTATATGTCGGAAAGCGAGGCGCTGAAATATTTCAATCCCTTACACGAAGCGAAATCCACGGAGCCGTTCCGTCCGATGAACGTGGTGGTGCTGATTGTGGAGAGCTATAGCAAGCAGCATATCGGATTCTACAACAAGACCCTCCGTCCGGAGGGCTACGACGGATTCACTCCATTCCTCGACTCCCTGATCACCAGCAGCGCAATGACCTACCAGTATTCATACGCCAACGGACTCAAGAGCATAGAAGGGATGCCGAGCGTGTTGTCCGGCATACCCAATTTCGTGGAACCCCTGTTCCTGACTCCAGCCTCACTGAACGACATCAGCGGTATCGCCCACGAACTGAGCACGAACAAAGGCTATTACTCCGCCTTCTTCCACGGAGCGATGAACGGATCGATGGGTTTCGAGGCCTTTGCCAACACCACCGGTTTTCAGGCGTATTTCGGCCGTACGGAATACAACGAGGACCCGAACTACAATGGCGACGAGGACTTCGACGGCACATGGGCCATCTGGGACGAAGAGTTCATGCAGTACTACTGTGACCGCATGAGCGAGATGAAGCAGCCGTTCATGACAGCCTTGTTCACGGCCTCCTCACATTCACCGTTCGAAGTCCCCGACCGCTACCAGGGCGTGTTCCCTAAAGGCGACGACCCGTTGCAGGAATGTGTGGCTTACACCGACCACGCCCTGCGTCGCTTCTTCGAGAAAGCAAGTAAACAGGCGTGGTTCAACAATACACTGTTCGTGATTACCGCTGACCACACAAGCCATCAAGTCGACCCGTACTACCTTACGTCACTTGGGCATTTCTGTGTACCCATCATCCTCTATGCCCCCGGTGACCCTTCACTTCGAGGCTACGACACAGAAAAGGTGGTGGAGCAGACCGACATCATGCCCACTGTGCTGAGCTACCTGCATTACGACCAGCCCTACGTGGCATTCGGCGAGGATATGCTGAACACACCAGCCGACAGCACATATGCCATTCACTGGGTGCCAGGCTCTGAATCCTACCAATTTGTATATAACAAGTATATGATTGATTTCGACGGAAAGAAGGTGACAAGCGCTTACAACTACCGCACGGACTCACTTTTGAAGCACGATATCAAAGAGTCCATGCCAGCCGACACCCTCCGCTACATGGAAATGAAGACGAAGTCCATCATCCAGCAGTACATGCAGCGGATGAACACGAACAACCTGGCGATAAGATAATGTTTGAAATTTGAGGTTTAGCCATTCGGACGAAAAGTTTCCTTACTGACCTAAGGAAATTACTCTTAAATGGCGTACACGCATGAAGTAAGTCTCACAGCCTGCTATAGCAGTTAAGGGTTGTACTAAAAATTCTGATTTATAAAATTAAATCTGGTGGTGGTTCTTATTTCGGCCGTTTTTTGTTTTCTCCTTTTGAGATTTCTTTTGTCTGGAAGTGTCCTTTCCTGTTGATTCTTTCTTTCGTTTCTCCTTATCCGTCTTTTCTCTTGGCTGTTCCTGCTTCTTTTTGGGAATCATATTCTCAAGTCGTTTGACTGGGAAATTAAAAGAAGTCTCGGGGTACGGCTCATCGATGAGAGAGAAGTGCCACCATTCGGTGCCAGCGATTTTGAAGCCGTTATTTTCCATGGCTGTGCGCAGGATGGCACGGTTGCTCTTCTGCTCTTCGGTTAGTGTCTCGGTGTAGTTGGAATGTGAGGTCTCGCTGAAGAAGTCAAAATGTCCGCCCATGTCAATATCGTTGCCGTCGAGATCGCAGAGGGTCATGTCCACGGTGCTTCCGTGGCAATGCTTGGAGCGCGAGGAGATATAGCCCTGCTTGAAGAGC
>CAMOTI010000028.1 GCA_946625675.1 uncultured Prevotellaceae bacterium
ATTTGCGGCTTTTTCTTCGCCTGGGCCAAGCTCGCGCAGAAAAGCGTAAGCAAGAGAGCCATGAAAATTGTCTTCTTCATAATTATATGGTTAAAAGTTTAAAGTTGAATGGTTAAAAGTTTAAAGTTGAATGTTTAAAGTTTAAAGTTGAATGAGGAATGTTCTGCTATGGAGTAGACATTATCGTACACACAGCAAAAACACATGTCATGCCAAATGATTTTAGTGCAAATGTACGTTAATTTTTTCAATACACAATAAGTTTAGGAAGAATAAGGGTAAATTTTAAAATTTTTTTACTAACTTTGCAACTTTGAGTGCCTTGTCAGGCCGCATAGCATAGTTTGGCAAAGCCATCGAGAAAGTAAAAAAACATCATTAACAATAAAAATGAAAGATAAGAACACCATTATCGGCTGGGTATTGATTGGCTTGGTTTTCATCGGCTACATGATTTACTCAGGCAAGAATCAGGAAAAACAGGCAGAATATGCCAGACAGAAACATGAGTTAGACAGCATCAAGGCAATCCAAGACCGCGCCAAGTTCGTGGCCGACTCCACAGCCAGGGCCGCCGAACTGCAAGCCGAGCAGAGCGACTCAACCAACGAGTTTTTCGCTGCCCGTCAAGGCCAGGAGAGCACAATCGTACTTGAGAACAACCTGCTGAAACTGAACATATCAACCAAGGGCGGCCAAATCAGCCGTGCAGAACTGCTCGACGAGACCTATAAGAGCCGTGACCCAGAGAACGAGCACGTGGTGCTTTTCGATGAGAAAGACATTAAGATGGACTTCCTGTTCAACGGAAAGAACAAGAACATCCGATTCTCCGACTTCTTCCTCCAGGCCAAGGAAGTGAAGCAGGACAGCGCAGGGAAGACAAACGGCGTGACCATGAGTTTGCCATATGGCAGCAACGGTTCGCTCGACATCACCTATTCACTTATCCCCAACTCCTACATAGTCAACGTGGACGTGAAGGCCACCAACATGTCGAACTTCTTCAATGCCGACACAAAGACGATGACCATCGACTGGTCGCAGCATATCCGCCAGCAGGAAAAAGGATTCGCTTTTGAAAACCGCTACAGCACCATCTCCTACCGCGACACGGAGAACGACACTGAAGAGTTGTCGTCCGCCGGATCGAATGTGGAGGAGACAGGTGAGGACCTGGACTACAAGATGCGGTGGGTGGCATTCAAAACCCAGTTCTTCAGCCAGATACTGATGGCCGACGGCAGTTTCGGTCCCTCGCTGATGTACTCCAACATGGAGCAAGAAGAAGTCCAAAAAGGCACAAAATACCTGAAATGGCTTCGCACAACGGTCAACTCCAAGTTTGACCCCTCAGGGCAGGATGTGACACGCATGCACATGTATCTCGGTCCGAACAAATTCTCCACCTTGAAAGACAACGAGGCAATACTTGACGAAATGGTTGGCGATGAGACAGACTTCGACCTCCAGAGCATCGTATATCTGGGATGGCCTATCGTGCGCTGGATCAACCGCTTCGTGTTCCTCCCGATTTTCGACTTTATGACCCAGTGGGGTCTGAACATGGGTATCGTTCTGATTCTCATCACCCTGATTGTGAAGTTCTGCGTATATCCCCTGATGAAGAAGTCTTATCTCTCGTCAGCCAAGATGCGCGTGCTGAAACCACGCATGGAAGAGCTGAACAAGAAATACCCCAACAAGGAAGACGCGATGATGAAGAACCAGGAGATGATGCAGATCTACCAGGAATATGGAGTGTCGCCGATGGGCGGCTGTCTACCGATGCTCATCCAGATGCCAATCTGGATTGCGCTCTTCAACTTCATACCTAACGCCATCGAGCTCCGCGGCCATTCGTTCCTCTGGGCAGACGACCTCTCCGCCTACGACGACGTCATCCAGTTCAGCTCGAACATCTGGGGAATCGGTAACCACCTCAGCCTCTTCTGTATCCTATGGTGCGTCTCAACCTGGATCAACACATGGATCAGCATGAGCCAGCAATCCTACAACGCCGCCATGTCGCCGGAACAGCAGCAGAGCATGGGCTGCATGAAGTGGTTCTCCTACCTGATGCCCCTTATCTTCTTCTTCTCATTCAACAGCTACTCCAGCGGTCTGAACCTCTACTACTTTGTCTCAGGACTTATCAGCATCCTGATGATGTGGTATCTGCGCGCCACAACCGATGACGCCAAGCTGCTTGCCTACCTTGAAGAGCGAAAGAAAGCACGCAAGGCAAATCCCAAGAAGACCATGTCGATGATGGAGCGTCTGCAGGCCATGGCCGAACAGCAACGCGCACTCCAGGAGCAGCAGAAACGGAACAAGCAGAAGTAAAGTGAATAGTGAAAAGTGAAAAGTTTATTTACAAAGCTTATGAAAAAGAGACTCTTATTATTCACAACAATTGCAATCTTATCGATGGCAAAATCTGAGACAGCAGAAGCACAAAACTATATAGGACGGCAGAAGCCCGTGATTGAGAACCGCCGGCTGAACCCGGAGGCGCTCTGGGCAATGGGCCGTATCGGCGGATGTGATGCGTCGGCCGACGGAAAGACTTTATTATATAATGTAAGTTACTACAGTGTGGAAGAAAACAAGAGCCACACAGTCGTCTACACCATCAACAGCGACGGCACAGGCGAACGCAACCTGACAACAAGCAAAGGGAGCGAGTCTGCCGCCAAGTTCCTGGGCGACAAGATCACCTACCTTGCCGCCGACGGGGAGGGCGTGAGCCAGCTATGGATGATGAATGTGGACGGAACAGGACGTAAGCAGCTTTCACACAGCCACAGGGATATCGAAGATTACAGTTTCTCTCCCGACGGGAAACTGGTTCTTGTGGTACACACCATCAAAAACCCCATTCAGAACTTCCATCCCCATTCCGACCTGCCGAAGAGCACCGGACTGGTGATCGACGAGCAAATGTTCCAGCACTGGGATGAATATACAGAGAATATCCCCCACCCTTACGTATACCACTTCAACGGTGAGGAGCTGTCGACCGACCCGATTGACCTGCTTCAGGACGAACCATTCGAAAGCCCGCTCCGTCCGTTCGGCGGCATAGAGCAGCTGGCCTGGAGCCCCGACTCGAAGCAGATACTCTACACCTACCGCAAGAAGACCGGGAGGGAGTATGCGGTAAGCACCGACTCCGACATCTTCCTCTATGACATAGAGAGCGGCAAGACGACCAACCTGTGCAAACCCGCCGACTATCAGCAGCCCGCATACGACTACACCAAGTCGCTCCAGCATCAGGCCGTCAACCAGGCAATCCGTGACGGCAAGGACTACAACCTGGGCTACGACACCAATCCCCAGTTCTCGCCCGACGGGAAATACATCTCCTGGCTGAGTATGGAGCGTGACGGCTACGAGAGCGACATCAACCGCCTTTGCGTGTACGAGGTGAAGAGCGGGAAGAAAAGCTACGTGAGCCAGAGTTTTGAGAGCGGCGTGGACGACTACTGCTGGGACACCGACAGCAAGACGCTCTATTTCATCGGCGTGTGGCATGGCGTGACCATGGTGTACAGCACCAACCTGAAAGGCGAAGTGAAGAAAATCACCGACAGCCAGCACGACTACACTTCAGTGGCCCTGTGCGGCAAGCAGCTGCTATGCGGCCGCCAGTCGATGAAGGAAGCCAAAGAGCTCTATCTCGTTGATATCAAGAGCGGCAACGCCACCCAGGTGACCCATGAGAACCAATATTTCGTGGACAATATCGACTGGGGCAACGTGGAGCCACGCTGGACAAAGACCGTAGACGGTAAGGATATGCTTTCCTGGATTATCCTTCCTCCGAATTTCGATAAAAACAAGAAATACCCCACCCTCCTGTTCTGTGAGGGCGGTCCTCAGAGTCCAGTCAGCCAGTTCTGGAGCTACCGCTGGAACATGCAGATCATGGCAGCCAACGGCTACGTGGTCGTAGCGCCCAACCGCCGTGGTCTGCCCGGCTTCGGCAAGGCATGGCTTGAGGAAATCAGCACGAATTACACAGGCCGCTGCATGGACGACTACAAGAGCGCGATCGACGACGCAGCCCAGAACCTTCCCTACGTGGACAAGGACCGACTGGGATGTATCGGTGCAAGCTTTGGCGGATTCAGCGTGTACTGGCTTGCCGGCAACCACGACAAGCGGTTCAAATGCTTTATTGCACACGACGGTATCTACAACCTTGAGCAGCAGTACGTTGAAACCGAGGAAGCCTGGTTCACAAACTGGGACCTGGGTGGAGCACCCTGGCATAAGGACGACCCTGTGATCCGCCGGACCTACGACAACTCACCTCATCAGTTTGTCGACAAATGGGACACTCCGATCCTGTGTATCCATGGCCAGCTCGACTACCGCATCCTTTATTCACAGGCCATCGCAGCCTTCAATGCGGCTCGCTACCGCGGCATCCCAGCCAAGTTGCTGCTGTTCCCCAACGAGAACCACTGGGTGCTGAAACCACAGAACGGCATCCTTTGGCAACGGACGTTCTTCGGCTGGCTCGACAAGTGGCTGAAGAAGTAGTATCCAATCGATTTTATCCACTTTATGCAAACAAACAAATTGAGATATGAAAGAGATGATACAGAAAAAGCTGAGTGACTCAGCAGCGGCCCGCTGGACCGCCTTGATAATCGTGTCCGTCACGATGATGGCGGCCTATTTTTTCACCGATGTGATGTCTCCGCTTGAGCCATTGCTGACGGCTGCCAAGGAAGACGGCGGTATGGGCCTGGGCTGGACAAGCGACGAATACGGTTTCTTCTCCGGTTCCTACGGATTTTTTAATGTGTTCCTGCTGTTGCTGTTCTTCGGCGGCATTATCCTCGACAAGTTCGGCATCCGGTTCACTGGCATCATGTCGACGGTCCTGATGTTCGGAGGCGCGCTAATCAAATGGTGGGCGGTGAGCAATGACTTCGACGGTCAGCTGTTCGGCTACAGCACCCAGGTGATCTGGGCGTGCGTGGGATTCGCCATTTATGGTGTAGGCTGCGAGATAGCCGGAATCACGGTGTCGAAAGTGATTGTGAAATGGTTCACGGGCCACGAGTTGGCATTGGCAATGGGTGTGCAAGTGGCATTGGCCCGATTCGGCACAGCCGCCGCATTGAGTTTCGCCCTGCCGTTCGCCCAAAGTCACAGCGGTGTTCCTTCCGCCGTGTTCCTTGGAGCAGCCCTGCTCTGCGTAGCCATGGTGTCATTCCTTGTATATTGCGTGATGGACAAGAAAGAAGACAAGGCAGCCGCTGCAACAGCCGGAGCCGACCCAGAGGAACAGTTCAAGTTCTCCGACCTGAAGCTGCTGTTCACAAACCGCGGTTTCTGGTATATCACCCTTCTGTGCCTGATGTTCTATGCCGGTGTGTTCCCGTTCCTGAAATTCGCAACGAAGCTGATGATGATCAAATATGGCGTGGAGGCTGACTTCGCCGGTGCCATTCCTTCGATGCTGCCCTACGGCACCATCGTGCTGACACCGCTGTTCGGCTATATCTACGACCGCATAGGAAAAGGAGCCACACTTATGATTATTGGATCGGTACTTCTCACTGTGGTTCATGCCGTATTTGCCATTCCAACACTGACATCGGTAGCCATCGCTATCTCGATGATGGTGCTGCTGGGCATCGCGTTCGGACTGGTTCCGTCGGCCATGTGGCCATCCGTTCCCAAGATTATCCCGATGAAACTTCTTGGTACCGCCTACGCCCTGATTTTCTACATTCAGAACATCGGCCTGTCGCTCGTGCCGATTCTGATAGGCAAAGTGAACCAGGCCAACACGGCAGCTGACGGAACGATAGACTACACAACCACGATGACCATCTTCGCAGTTTGCGGCGTCATCGCCATCGTCATCGCTTTGTTGCTGAAAGTGGAAGACAAGAAGAAAGGCTATGGACTGGAGCGACCGAATATCCAGAAATAGTTGAAAGTTTAGAGTTTAGAGTTTAGAGTGAGATTAGTTAATAGTTGAAGGTAAAAATATTCAGAAACAGAAAAAGGAAATTCAAAAAGGGAAAAAGGAAATTCTAAACGGAAAAAAACAAAACTGAAAAAAGTTACAAGACGCCCCACGGGGCGTCTCTACTAATAACTACTAAAATAATTACTACTATGTTTAACGGACAACCTAAAGGCCTATATGCACTGGCATTGGCCAACACAGGCGAGCGCTTCGGCTACTACACGATGCTTGCCGTCTTCGCTTTGTTTCTAAAGGACAATTTTGGATTCAACGAAGGCACAGCCGGACTGATTTACTCCTCATTTTTGATGCTGGTTTACTTTCTGCCCTTGTTCGGCGGAATGTTGGCCGACAAGATTGGCTACGGCAAGTGCGTGACCGTCGGCATCTCCATCATGTTTCTCGGCTATCTGTTCCTGGCTATTCCTCTTGGAAGCGGAACGACTGCCATCGTGGCGATGGGCGCAGCCCTGTTGCTGATTTGCCTGGGTACAGCCTTGTTTAAAGGAAACCTTCAAGTGCTGGTGGGCAATCTTTATGAAGATCCGAAATATGCGTCGCAACGCGACAACGGATTCTCCCTGTTCTACATGGCCATCAACATCGGTGCGATGTTCGCAGCCAGCGCCGCCATCGGCATCATGCTCTATATGCAGAATGAATACGGCTACAGCAAGGAGGATTCCTACCACTTCGCATTCGGAATTGCCTGCATCTCCCTGATTATATCCATCGCCATCTACTTTGCATTCCGCAACACCTTCAAGCACGCGGACTACAGCGGAGCAAAACCAACAACAGCATCACAGCCCGTGGAGGAAATATCCAAGTCAGAGACGAAAGAGCGTATCGTAGCCCTTTGCCTTGTGTTTGCCGTTGTGATTTTCTTTTGGATGGCCTTCCATCAGAACGGATCGACTCTGACCTTCTTTGCCGAGCAGTACACCAATCACACCGTGACTGGCATCGAGACGATGTTCTATGATGTATGGAATCTTGTATTGCTGATATTTGTGGTGTATGGTCTGTTTGGCTTGTTCCAAAACGGAAGTGCGAAATCAAAGGGTATCTCTGCCCTTGTTGTCGTCCTGGCAGTAGGCGGTCTGATATGGAAATACTTCAGCGCAGAGTCCAGCATCAACATTGAGGCCCCGATTTTCCAGCAGTTCAACCCTGCATTTGTCGTTCTGCTGACTCCCGTGAGCATGGCAATATTCGGTGCGTTGGCGAAGAAAGGCAAAGAGCCCAAAGCCCCTCTGAAGATTGGTTTGGGTATGCTTGTTGCCGCCGCAGCTTATATCATCATGACACTGGCTTGCGTAGGTCTGCCCGAGCCGTCAACTCACATGGAAGGCGGTAAGGAGATTGCAAACCACGTAGCCGACGTCACACCGAATCTCCTGATTATCACCTATCTTATTCTCACCTTTGCCGAGTTGCTGCTCTCGCCAATCGGAATCTCATTCGTATCTAAGGTGGCACCTCCAAAGTATAAGGGCATGATGATGGGTGGCTGGTTCGTAGCCACTGCCATTGGTAACTTCCTCGTGGCCATCCCAGCCTTGATGTGGGGTCAGAGCCTGACACTCATCTGGGGTGTGCTGGCAGTCATCTGCCTCGTATCCGCCGCCTTCATCTTCTGTATTTTGAAGAAGTTGAATAAAGTGGCGTAAACAAGGATTTACGATTAAAGCAATTACAATTTATTTCTTGGATTAGTAAATTTTATTATTTTCGTAAAAAACACTGACCGAGTTCTAAACGATATTACGACTTGATTGTGAAGAATAACTCAACAATCATAGGCCATATCTGCATGTTTGCCGCGTGCGCCATCTGGGGACTGATGGCACCGCTTGGCAAACATGCGATGGTAAACGGCGTAGGTGGCTTGGAGATGGTAACGTTCCGCGTTATCGGTGGAGCGGCTTGTTTTTGGGTGGCTTCCTTCTTTGTAAGGCAGGAAAAAGTCAAGCCAAAGGACATGCTGCTGTTCTTTTTTGCTGGAATGCTGAGCATCGTGCTCAACCAATGTTGCTATACGATAGGCTTGTCGATGACGTCTCCGGTGAATGCGAGCATCATGACGACGATGATGCCTATCATCACGATGATACTTGCAGCGGTATTTCTGCGTGAGCCCATCACCAGCAAGAAGGTAAGCGGAGTGTTTTGTGGCGCCATCGGAGCTTTCATTCTGATCACATCCGGCAAGCACGCATCAGGCGACTCCAATCTGACGGGAGACTTGCTCTGCCTGAGTGCTCAGCTTTGTTTCGCCATCTATCTCACATTGTTCAAGCATCTGATACAAAAATATACCGTAATCACATGCATGAAATGGATGATCACGTATGCCGCCATCGTGATCATGCCTTTGTCATTTTCCAGAATGCAGGAGCTGGCATGGACAGAGATCAGCCTACGCGTATGGCTGGAGACTGGATTCGTGGTGTTCTGCGGCACGTTCCTGGCTTATATTCTGATGATGCGTGGTCAGAAGACCCTGCGTCCTACCGTGGTGGCGATGTATAACTATGTGCAGCCGATCGTGGCTTGTGTGGTGAGTGTGGTTGTGGGGTTGAGTGTGTTTGGCATCGGGCAGTCGGTGGCTGTTGTGCTGGTGTTCACCGGTGTGTGGCTGGTGACACAGAGCAAGAGCCGCATAGATTTGAAAAGAGGAAAGAAGAAATGAAAGACAGGGCTGCAACAATGTTGCAGCATAGGAGACAAACTCTGGGGAGATGTAAATAAATTGGCTATAATTTCCGGATGACGAGGGCTGAGTTGGTGCCACCGAAGCCGAATGAGTTGCTAAGCACGGTGTTGACTTCCGTGTCGACGGTTTTCGGTGTAAGATTCAGCATTTCAGCGTGTTCATCCGGATTTTCGAGGTTGATGTTCGGCGCCACGAAGTTGTGCTGCATCATAATGATGGAATAGACCAGCTCGCTGGCACCAGCCATCCAACATTCATGACCGGTCATGGACTTGGTTGAGCTTATGAGTGCCCGCTTACCTTTGAACATCCTGCCAAGCGCAATGGCTTCGTAGATGTCTCCCTGCTTCGTGGATGTGGCGTGTGCATTGATATAGTCAATGTCATCAAGGCTGACATCCGCATCCTTGATGGCCCTCGTCATGGCAATGACGCTGCCTTCGTCGCTGGGTTCGGATATGCCACCCCCGTTGCTGGAGAATCCGTATCCGATTACTTCTGCCAAGATATCAGCCCCACGAGTCACGGCATGGTCATAGCTCTCCAGCACCAGTGCCGCCGCTCCCCCACTCGGAATAAGTCCGTCGCGGTCGCGGTCGAAAGGCCGACTGGCTTTTTGCGGCTCGTCCATACGTACAGAAAACGCTCCAAGGGCATCGAATGAAGCCATAGAGTAGTAATTCGTCTCCTGAGCACCTCCACAAAGCACCATCTCCTGCAGTCCCTGCCTGATGAGCATATAGCCCAGGCCGATAGAATGGCTTCCACTTGCACAAGCCGCACTGACAGTGAAATTGACTCCCCTCAAGTGAAAGATGGTGCTGAGATTCATGTTCACCGTAGAATTCATGGACTGGAAGATGATGCCATATCCAAGCATGGCAGAGTCGTGCTTCTCATCCATGATTTTCGAAGCCTCAATCACCGGTTTTGCCGATGAGTCATTACCAAAAATACACCCCACTTCGTTCTGCCTCAAATAAGCATCGTCGACATGAGCCATATCGAACGCCTGACGGCTGGCCATGTAAGCATATTTCGCCTCCTCCGACATACCTGCACGGGTGTGGCGGTCGAGCATCTGCTTTGTGATAACAGGTTCCGGAACGATGCCTGTAAGTCCAGAGCGGTAGCCATACTCAAGACGCTCCGGCTGCAGTCCGATGCCAGACTTACCGTTATAAAGGGAATCTTTTACTGTTTGCAGATCTTGACCGAGGCAGGACCAAATGCCCATACCTGTGATGACAACACGATTAGTCATAGAAGAGAGTGAAAAGTGAATAGTGAATGGTGAAAAGTGTATTTAGCAGATAGTCGTAAAAGCGACTAAAGTATTGATGTTGAATAAAACTTTTTTAGTTACAAGACGCGCCACGGCGCGTCTCTACAAGTATAGCCTATGATATACGCAGCACGGCGCGTCTCTACGTGTACAGTCCTCCGTTGATATTGATGACCTCACCGGTGATATATGAGGCATCGGGAGACGCCAGGAAAGCGACGACCGCCGCAACCTCTTGCGGTTTTCCGAATCGCTGCATCGGCACGAGTTTCTTGAGTTCGTCCTGCGGCAGGTCCTTGGTCATGTCCGTCTCGATGAATCCCGGAGCCACCGCGTTGACTGTGACATTTCTCGGTGCCACCTCCTGGGCCAGCGCTTTCGTCGCGCCGATAAGTCCGGCCTTTGCCGCACTGTAGTTAGTCTGTCCAGGCATCCCCTTGAGTCCTGAGAGCGACGCCACATTGATAATCCTTCCTCCTCGTTTCCGTGGCATCATATACTTTAGGAGCCGTCGTGTGAGATAGAAGAATCCATTGAGCGTGGTGTCAAGCACTTGATGCCATTCCTCATCCGCCATCATAAACATGACATTATCGCGACGTATGCCGGCATTGTTGACCAGCACCTCCACATAGTCGTCCGGATGGGCGGTCTCCCATTGGTCGAGCGCCTCGTCAACAGCCTTCTGGTCGGACACATCAAACTGCAACATCTCAGCCACTCCACCGTCATCCATGATTATCTTCGCCACTTCCTCAGCGGCAGCCTTGTTGGATGCGAAGTTGATGATGACCGGATAGCCCATGGACGCCAGCTTCAGGCAGATTTCACGTCCGATGCCCCTGGAGCCGCCAGTGACCAATGCGAACTTTTTCATTTGTTTAAAGATGAATGTTTAAAGTTTAAAGAGCAGTAACTTTTCTGTTAAAAACTAAATGTTTAAAGTATAATGCAGGGATGGAATCAGAACTGCATACGGAACATGAATCTGATACCGTCCTTATTGACCCCTGGGTTGTTCTTGTACGACAGACGTTTCACATACTCGATATGGAACAATTTGAATATGTTGTGAATACCCAGTCGCAATTCCATATATGGACGTTTTTTATCCATGATGACGGTGTTGCACTCGTAGTATTCCTTTCCGTCGGCATCTTTTCTGAAGTGACCCGGAAAATAGAAGAGCTCTGAGTCGGTGAAGTTGGACTTAGCCGGGTTGTTCTTGTCGGAGAGCGTTCCCCAAAGGATGTTGAATCCAATCAACTCACGCCACTGCAATTTTTTGAGCAGCGGTATTCTATTGAGAATCTTTCCGCAGAGGTCCCATTCAATCATACCAGAGAGATAACGGTCGTTGAGGAACTCCAGGTTGTTGATGAGTGAGAAAGTGAAGTCCTCGACAATATATGACTGGTTGGCGGCAGGATGGATAAGGAGCGGGAACGGTACCTTGTTCCACTGTATGCCCGCCTTGATGTCTGTGCTGATATATCCCCATCCGCTTGGCACATAAAGGCGTTTGTAGATACCCGCCTCCGTCACGTTGTAACTGTAATCACCTCCCAGGA
The DNA here is from genome assembly GCA_946625675.1 of uncultured Prevotellaceae bacterium. Classification (GTDB taxonomy): domain Bacteria; phylum Bacteroidota; class Bacteroidia; order Bacteroidales; family Bacteroidaceae; genus UBA3839. Next base: position 11,577 of record CAMOTI010000028.1, read on the forward strand.
AGTGGTTGAGTCCGATGGTATGGGACACAGAAATGATCGGAGCGTCTTTATTGATTTTGATGCGTCGCTGCTTGGTGTTGATATATGTAGCTCCCGGCTCGAAGGACATGCTGACCTTAAATTCCGATGTATTGAACTCACGCAAATATTTCGTAGGGTCGTACTTGAGGTCAGCCATATTGCCAGACGCAGTGACCGCCGCGTCGGTGCCGAGTGGCTGGAAGAAGAGCTTGTCGACAGCCTTGTCGCGTGTTCGCTTGTAGTAAGCCTGCAGCTTCATTCCGTCATACCATTCGCGGTCGTACATGATTTTAAACTCATTGGTGTGCATGTACTGGTCCACCTTATTGGTCTTGAAGCTGGTGAACATATTGTCCTTGTCGGTAGGTATGAACTTGTCGAACGGCGATATGATGTCGTTCCAATAGTAGACGTGCAGGTTGTTCTTAGGGAACTCACGAGTGAGATATGCTTTTTTATTGAAAGCATAGGTAAATTCAGACTTACCATAGAAATTCTTCGTCTTCGTACCGTAGGCGGCATATCCACTCCAGAAGAGGTGTGGGTTGAGGTGAGCCGTGGTCAGTCCGGAGATACGGAAACGGGTCTTGTCGTAGTCGTTGAACGATACGATGGTGTTGATAGGTCCAAAGTCGAACTTGTTGTTCTGCAGGGAGTCGGAAGTCTCCACAAAGTTCTCGATAAGGGCTTTAGCACCAAAGATGAAAATCTTGAATCCCTTGATATC
>CAMOTI010000029.1 GCA_946625675.1 uncultured Prevotellaceae bacterium
TGCGTGGTGGAAGCGATGGTGGAAGAATACTACAACGTGAACGCAAACGTACACAGAGGAGTACATTTTCTGTCGCAGCAAGCCACCGACCTGCATGAGGGAGCACGCGAGACCGTGAGGAAATTCATCAATGCAGGAAAGACATCGGAAATCCTGTTCACCCGCGGCACTACCGAGAGCATAAACCTGCTGGCCTACAGCTTCGGAGAAGCATTCCTGAAGGAAGGCGACGAAATCTTGGTGAGCCAGATGGAGCATCACAGCAACATCGTGCCATGGCAAATGCTGGCTGAGCGTAAAGGACTGAGAATAAAGGTCATCCCCATCACCGACGACGGACAGTTGGATCTCGGGGCATACGACCGCTTACTCCAGGAGTCGGCCCGTCTGAAACTGGTATGTGTCACACATGTCTCAAACGTGCTGGGCACTGTCAATCCCGTGGAAGAACTGACAGCAAAAGCGCATGAGCACGGAATACCCATACTCATCGACGGCGCACAGTCCACGCCACACTTCAAGGTGGACATGCAGAAAATCGACTGCGACTTCTTTGCATTCAGCGGACACAAGATTTACGGGCCTACCGGAGTGGGGGTGCTCTACGGCAAGGAACGGTGGTTGGAGCAGATGCCTCCCTACCAGGGCGGAGGAGAGATGATCAACAAGGTGTCGTTCGAACGAACCACATACAACGAGCTGCCATATAAATTTGAGGCTGGGACGCCCGACTATGTCGGCACACACGCCCTCGCCACAGCACTGGACTACGTCAGCGGCATAGGAATGGAGCGCATACAGGCACACGAGCAAGAACTCACAGACTACGCACTACAACGGCTCAGAGAGATTGACAACATACAGATATACGGACATCCGGAAGGCAAAAGCGGAGACGCCGCCATATCCTTCAATATCCGTGGCATTCACCATCTCGACATCGGAACACTGCTCGACCGACTCGGTATCGCGGTACGAACCGGACATCACTGCGCCGAACCGCTCATCCACAGGCTCGGAATCGAAGGGACTGTACGCGCCTCCTTTGCACTCTACAACACCAAGGAGGAAATAGACGCACTGGCTGCAGGACTGAAACGAGTAGTCAGCATGTTCTAATCCCATCAGCAAAACTGAAAAATCATTAAACTTTAAACATTTAACTTTCAACTAAATAAAATGAAACCATCCATTCCGAAAGGCACGCGCGACTTCTCAGCTGAGGAGATGAACAAGCGCAACTACATATTCAACACCATCAAAGAAGTATATGCCCTCTACGGATTCCAGCAGATAGAAACTCCGGCAATGGAGAACCTCTCTACCCTCATGGGAAAGTATGGGGAGGAAGGCGACAAGCTGCTGTTCAAAATCCAAAATTCAGGCGACTACTTCCGGGGAATCACGGACGAGCAGCTGCTCTCGCGCGACGCAGCAAAGCTAGCAAGCAAATTCTGCGAGAAAGGACTGCGATACGACCTTACCGTCCCGTTCGCACGATATGTGGTTCAGCACCGCGAAGAACTGACACTTCCCTTCAAGCGCTATCAGATTCAGCCAGTATGGCGTGCCGACCGTCCTCAGAAAGGACGATACAGGGAGTTCTACCAGTGCGATGCCGACGTGGTGGGAAGCACATCACTGCTCAACGAGGTGGAACTCATGCAGATTGTCGACACCGTGTTCTCTAAATTCGGTGTACGAGTGTGCATCAAAATCAACAACCGCAAGATTTTGAGCGGAATAGCAGAGATGATAGGACAGGCCGACAAGATTGTGGACATCACCGTGGCAATCGACAAACTGGACAAGATTGGCCTTGACAACGTGAACGCAGAACTGGCTGCGAACGGTATTCCAGCCGATGCCATCGAGAAACTTCAGCCCATCATCAATCTGAGCGGCACGAATGCCGAGAAACTGGCCACAATGAAGGAAGTGCTGAAAGAAAGCGAGACGGGACTGAAAGGCGTAGAGGAATGTGAGTTCATACTCTCCAAGCTCGATGGGCTGAAGAACGAGGTGGAACTCGACCTCACACTGGCACGTGGACTCAACTACTACACCGGCGCCATCTTCGAGGTGAAAGCCCTCGACGTGGAAATCGGCAGCATCACCGGCGGTGGACGCTACGACAACCTCACCGGCATATTCGGACTTCCGGGCCTCTCGGGCGTAGGCATTTCATTCGGTGCCGACCGTATCTTCGACGTGCTCAACCAGCTCGACCTCTACCCCAAGGACGCCATGACAAGCACGAAGATACTCTTCGTGAACTTCGGTGAGAAAGAGGCTGACTTCTGCCTGAAAGTGCTTCAGCAGGTGCGTATGGCAGGTATCAGCGCCGAAATTTATCCCGACAACGTGAAGATGAAGAAACAGATGAGCTATGCAAACGCAAAGCATATCCCTTATGTGGCACTTGTAGGCGAGTCGGAGATGTTAGAAAACAAGGTGACGCTGAAAGACATGGAAAGCGGAGAGCAGAGACAGCTGAGCGTACATGAGCTGATTGCGGCGCTTTTCTGAACATACGGAACAGCTGGGCACAAACCCCAACACTCATATCGTAATATAAAACTCAAAGAGTAGCTCTTTGAGTTTTTTTTTACGTTTTGGAGGTTAATTACTTACATTTTCATACAAAACTGAAAAAAAATTTAAAAAATTTTAAGTTTTTGTTTGGATATTAAATTTTAATTCATAATTTTGCAATTGGTAACGGAATATTTTCATTGTTGCCAACTTTGGAACATACAAAAAGTAACTAAAAATTTTTATAAACCTTTTAAATTTAATTGTTATGGCAAATGAATTTCAGCAGGCCCCTCAGCAGGGCTATCAGCCTCAGTCAGGTTACCAGCCGGGAATGCCTATGGGGCAAGGGACACCATCGCTTTCTTTCCAAGATGCATTGCAGCGTTGGCTGACTAATTTGACTAACTTCTCTGGACGAGCACGCCGTTCGGAATTCTGGTGGCCGATGTTGGCAATCAGTGTGGCAAGTTTCATTTTGAATACAATCTTCACAAGTATCGGAGGTAAATTTGGATACTTCATGGTATTTGTTCTCTATTTGGCTGTTTGCTTCGCAAGTTTGAGTGTGACAGTCCGCCGTCTGCAGGACACCAACAAACCTGGTATTTTAGCTTGGATTATGTACGGAATTATGGCGTTCTGGGCATTAACCATCTTCTTAGCTGTTATTTCAACAACCAGCTTTACACTTACCTTGGGAACCATCTCATCATTTTTACTGATTCTGAACGGCATCCTGTCAATCGTCATCATCGTGTTCTGCTGCATGGACAGCCAGCCTGGAACCAACCAGTACGGACCATCTGAGAAATATCCGATGTAAGCAATTCAAAATGATGAATCTGAGGCAACAGAACTGCTTATCGGATTGTCTCAGATAAGATTCTAAACAAAGAAATCATTCGGGCGAAAAGCATTGTCAAACGACTGCTTTTCGCCCGAATTGTTAGATAGTATTTTTCGCCCTTTTCTACTGCTTCATCCGCTTCAACCCTGTGTCGAGAAAATCCAGGTAGTGGTCGATATTCTCATCGTAGGTGTATGCCTTGTTGAGCAAATGACCGTCGGGGGAGAGCAACACGTAGAACGGCTGAGCATTGGCTCCGAACTTATGGCTTTGGAGGAAGCTCCACTTGTCGCCCACGGTGCGGAGCTTGCGTTCTGCTCCGTTCTCGTTGACCACAACTGGCTCTGGCAACGATGTCTTCTCGTCCACATAGAGCTGAATCAGAACGTAGTCTGAAGTCATCTTGTCGGCAACACGCGGGTCGGTCCACACGGCAGCCTCCATCTTCCGGCAGTTCACACAACCATACCCCGTGAAGTCAATCAGCACGGGCTTATGGTTCTTGGCTGCGTATGCCATGCCTTCCTCATAGTCCATGAACATGGGCTTGACCTCGCTATCCTTTGCCAGGTTGAAGTCCTGCGTCTTCATCGGCGGGGCGAAAGCGCTGACCGCCTTAAGCGGTGCTCCCCACAGCCCGGGAATCATATAGACGGCAAAAGCGAGGGATATGAGCGCGAGGAAAAAGCGGAAGACACCGATATGCGTGTCATCGTCGTCGTGCTTGAACTTAATCTTACCAAGCAGGTAGAGACCAAGCAGTCCAAAGATGACAATCCACAGAGCGAGGAAGGTCTCACGGTCGAGAATACGCCAATTGTATGCCAGGTCGGCCACAGAGAGGAATTTCAGTGCGAAGGCCAGCTCGATGAAGCCGAGCACCACCTTCACCGTGTTCATCCATCCGCCCGACTTGGGCATGGACTTGAGCCAGCTGGGGAATAGGGCAAAGAGCGTGAAAGGCAGTGCCAATGCGATGGCGAAGCCCAGCATGCCCACTGTAGGCGCGATGATGCTTCCTCCGTCGGCTGCAACCTCCACAAGCAAGAACCCGATGATGGGGCCGGTGCAGGAAAAGCTGACCAGCGTCAAAGTGAATGCCATGAGGAAAATGCCGATGAGACCACCGGTCTTCTCCGCCTTCGAGTCGACTGCGCTGCTCCACGACGAGGGAAGCGTCAGTTCGAACGCCCCGAAAAAAGAAGCAGCGAAAACCAGCAGCAAAAGGAAGAAGAAGATATTGAAAATGGCATTAGTGGAAAGCGAGTTGAGCGCACTTGCACCGAACAGGCCTGTGACAATCAAGCCCAGCAGGACATAGATAATGACTATACTGGCTCCATAAATCCATGCGTCACGTATGCCTTTCTTCTTGTCGCCTGAGCGTTTGAGGAAGAAACTAACTGTCATCGGGATGATGGGCCACACACAGGGTGTCACCAGCGCCACAAGTCCTCCCAGCAGTCCTAACAGGAAGATCTTCCACAACGGACTGTCGCTGGCCGACGCATTTCCACCTTGATCAAACGCCTTCAGTTCGTCGACGACAGGAGTCCAGAGCCCCTCGGATCCTGCAACGGCCATATCTGCCACAGCCAAGGAGTCAGCCCCAGGAACCACAGCCAAGCTGCTGTCCTGAAGTAACGTATCCGTCTCGTCGGACTCAACTCCGTCCTCATCAGCCAACTCAGCAACCGTCTCTACTTTTTTTTTGCTGTCGTCGTCCGAAGAGGCAGCAGCGGAAACCGGCAAAAGTGACTGCTGCTCGGCTATGGCAGCACCGGCAACCGCGCCAGCCTTGCCTGGCGATTTGGTCTCAGCCTGGGGCTGGACATCCGACTTGGCGGGTGAGTCTGCTTTCGCGCTCTTCACTGCGCCCTTCGCTGCGTCCTGGGTCTTTGCTGCTGATGCGGCCGGAACCTCACCTGTGTACGTCACCTCCACATTCTTGGGGGGAGTGCAGGTCTGGTCGTTGCAGGCACCATACTGCAGATAGCCCTCCACAGCATACTTGCCACCTGAGAGTTTCAGTTTCTGAACGAACTTGGCACTCTTCTCGAAATAGCTGACGTCCATGTCGAACATGTCGTCGTGCTGACGAATCACATTGCCCACGGCCTTCAATGGACCGTCGAGCGTGACACCCTCAAGTTTGTCCACGTTGAACGTGGCGGCTGTGGGGCCGTCCTCAGGAACGTCGGTGGAATAGACATGCCATCCAGGCTCTATCGTTCCAGAGAAGACAATTTCGGCAGCTGTGTTCGACAGCTTGTTGAAACTGGAAGTGAATTTCACAGGATTGACCATCTGTGCCGACACTGCGGCCGACATCAGAAGCATAGTCCACAAAAGAATAATTCTCGCTGAAATTTTTGACTTTGTCATATATTTTTATAAAGAAGTGTCTGAATGTGGGAAAATACCATGTCTTTGTCCACCAATCAGACGTATGAAAATTTTTAAGTTATCTTATTGGTCGGCCATAATGAACCGGTAATCATAAATGAGCTGACCGAGAAACTGCTGAGTCGTCAGCCCCGACACATTCATTTTCAAATATTTACAAACCTGCTGACAGAGTTTCAGGCGCAAGTCATCTCCAAGGTTTCCACCCACATAGTAAGCTTCTTGAATCACCTCCACCTGACGTAGCGACAAGTCAGCAGCCTGTGGGAAGGCTGGCTTATAGTGCTGAGGAAACATAGCCTTGGTGGCGGCAAGCGGATTGGCAACATACATGAAGCGTTCCTTGATGACGTAGGTGTCTGCAGCGATGTCTCCCAGACGCTGGTTGTCCTTCGAGAAAAGCATGGCCACAAGTCCGAATCCTGTATATCCCTCAAGCTGATAGAAAAGCGAGCGGGTGAAGGTTGCGGCAAACGAAGGCTTCGAACCATCGGCGGTGACCACTCTCAGCCCCATCATCATCTTCCCGAGGGTACGGCCGCCACAGAAGTACTCCATGAGCGAATCGTAGAGAAATATCGGGATAAAAACCACAAGAAAAAATAGAATAATCATTAGTGTACTGTCCTCCCAGAAAAGGCCATATAGAGAGAGTCCGAACATCGACACAATGATCATCATGAAAGAGAAAATCAATCCTTTCATCACGATGTCGATGAATGAAGCGACCGCCCTTTGACCCACGTCTGCCAGCTGCTGGTCGATACGAACGAACTGCCCGGTTATGAATGTGTGCTGAGTCATAAAAGCCTTTTTTTTTGCAAAAATACAAAAGATTTCTCAAATGCCAAAACATAAGACATAAAAATAGTAATCACCTACAGGAAGAGCCAGAAGGCAGAAAAGAAATTCATACATCTTGCAAGGCATTTCATACACCAAATCTTGCTATAAAAAATATTTCTTGAATTTATATTTGCAGTTTTTCAAAAAAACATTACCTTTGCAGAATGAGAAAAACCACGAACCGTAAGACATGAAAGAGAAAGACTTCGTCAACCGAAACTCAGACAAATGGACGCATGCGCTGCTTATGGTGTCAAAAAAAATACCTGCCAGCGGAGAGGACCTGGCCGAGGCATATCTCGACATCACCTCCGACCTGGCTTACGCCCAGACACACTACCCTGGCACGTCGACCACAAACAAGCTGAACGAGCTGGCATTCACACTCCACAACCACATCTACCAGAAAGAGCCGACCCGGTGGAGCCGTCTGATCACCATCTGGACACGCGAACTGCCTACGGTGATGTACGAATGCCGCAAGTCCTTGCTGTTCTCGTTCGTCGTGTTCATGTTGTTCGCGCTCATCGGAGTTTTCTCACAACTGCAAGACCCTGAATATGCAAGAGCAGTCATGGGAGACGCCTATGTGGACATGACGCTTGAGAACATCAGTGAAGGAAGACCAACACATGTATATGCCTCGTCACCAGAGATTGACAGCTTTCTCTTTATTACGTTCAACAACCTGATGGTGGACTTACGCACCTTCATCTCTGGCATCTTCACCAGCATCGCAACCATCTACATCCTGTTCATCAACGCCATCATGCTGGGAAGTTTCCAGACATTCTTCTTCCAGCACGGTGTGGGATGGGAGTCTGTGCTGGCCATCTGGCAGCACGGCGCGCTCGAGATTCCGGCATGCATCATATCTGGCGCTGCTGGAATCACGCTCGGACATGGATGGCTTTTTCCTAAGACCTACTCCCGATTCGAGGCTTTCAAGCGGTCGGCCAAGCAAGGGCTGAAAATGATGTTGGCCATCGTACCCATCACCATCGTGGCCGGGTTCATCGAGAGTTTCATCACACGACATACAGAGATTCCTAACCCCATCCGAATCACGGCAATCGTGGCGGAGTTCGCATTCATCATCATTTATTTCGTGGTCTACCCAAGAAAATTCAGGAAGGAGGCAGTCCATGTTTAGCGAACCGCTATACAAAAGACGGAGTACGGGGGAGAAACTGAACATCACCTTCGACTTCCTGAGGGAGAACTTCACAGCCGTCTGTCGCAACGTGCTCGTTGTGGCGGCTCCATTCTGCATCATTTTTGCCATAGTATTCCTGCAGGCATACATGAGCAGCGATGTGTGGAACACGTCCATGGAATGGCTCAACATCCTGCATATAGAAAGCAGTACACTTACCACACTGCGCATCCTGTTTCCAATCCTGACAGCGGCAGCGGTGATGCCGATGGCATTCACGCTCATCGACACCCACTACTCACGCAATGGAGGTATCCAGAAACTGAGATTCAAGGACCTGAGAATGACATATTTCCTCAATCTTTCCAAGTGGTTTCTTTCCTTCCTGCCGTTCATCCTCTACGCCATTCTGGTTGTGCCTGTACTCATCAAAGGCAATGAGTGGTTTTGGATGACAGTACTCACAATCATCATTTTCTTCTTCTTAGAGATGGCTCCACCTGCATTCATCATCGGCAGGAAAAACTATGGAGAGAGCATGGAAACCACCATCAGATATGCATTCTCACATTTCTGGAACTCTCTTATCATCACCTTGTTGCTCCTGTTGGTCGGTTTGCTCGTCTTCCTCTGGGAGATTGGGGTTATCAACGTAATCGTGGAGTACAAGGGAATGTTCCTCGGAACCGTCCCTTCCAACAACATTGTGGCATACGCCATATACTGGATTCTGCTGCTGGCACTGCTACTGGTCTTGTCGGTGAGTGTCACGCTGGCCATCACAGCCTTGTCCATCGGCATTGTCTTCCAGTACGGCTCGCTGGAGGAACGCAACCACAGATACGAGTTGAAAGAGAAAATCGAGAATTTTGAAAAACTGAGAGACGAATGAGCTTAGTCAGCGACACCATAAGATGCAGCAAGAGCGCCATACAGAAATTCCGCTCTTCAGGAGACTTCGACTACTACAGCGACAAGGCAACCACGCCTACAAGCAGCGGTGGTACGGGGGAATACGGCTCTTCGCTCCCGCCTGACACCGACATGCCCGACATCGATATACCCGACATCGACATGCCCAGCGCATCCATCAGTCCCACCTTCGGATGGATACTGGCAATAGTGGTGCTGCTCGCCATTCTCTCGCTGGCGGTCTATATTCTACATAAGCAAGGGTTTTTCGACAAGAAAAGGAAGGAAAAAGAGGACGACGACGAGGAAGCATCGGAGGAACAAGAAGAAACCGCCGACGAACTGCAAATCTCAGGCATCGACTTCGAAGACGAAATCAGCAGAGCCAAAGCCAATGGCAACTGGCGTGAAGGCATACGGCATGTCTATCTGAAAGCACTGCGGAATCTTGACGAGAAGGGAATCGTCACGTGGGAGCACGAGAAGACTCCCACCGACTACAGCTTCGAAGCGAAACTGGCCTCCTTCTCCAAGCTCACCACCCTCTTTCTCCGCGTGCGCTACGGCATGTACGACACGGGAGAGACGGATTTTCTTCAGGCAGAGCAAATGCTGGAAGAGGTAAATACCAACGTGGCTGAGGCTACAGACGCCACCACCGCCACATCAACGGAAGAGAAAGGAGGTGCGTCATGAAAATGAGCCATTATATGTATATCGTGCTCGGCGTCACTGCAATCGTGATCCTGACCGTTCTGACCTGTACATCCGGCAGTACCTTCACCTGGAGTCCCACATATGAGGCTGACGACAAGGAGCCATACGGATGCTTCGTATTCGACTCAATCATGCGGCAGTCTGTCGGGCAAGGATACGACGTGAGCGACAGACCAGCAGACTCACTCATTGCAGACCCTCAATATAAGCAGCACACCATCCTCATCGCAAGGAACAACGTCGACATAGTGACGGAAAAAGCGATGGAATTTGTGAAAAAGGGAGGAAGCATCATCGTATGCGCCAACAATATATCCCACGCCATGGGAGAAGCTTGGAACACAGAGATGCAACGACGCTACAACTACGGACTGCAACCAGAAAAAGACCTCTACATCCACGTGAGATACCCCAAGGACGAGACATATCCTGCCAGGAACTACATCGTATCAGCTCCAATCGGAAACTTCTGTATTGGAGAATACGATCCCTCGTATTACGGATACGCCATATCAGAGAAGAAATACAATCTGAAATGGACTGACAAACTGCTCATGGGGGGATGTGAAGAATGGCCGATGGTGAAAGTGGCAAACTACGGCAAAGGCAGAATCGTGGTATGCTGTATGCCGCTGCTGTTCACTAACTACGGAATACTGGAAAACGACAACTACAACCTCATCATGCGAATCGTGTCGATTGCGGGCAGAAAGCCTATGGTCAGGACACGAAATGCCAACCAACTCCAGCCATCCAAGGGAAATAATGGAGAAGGACAAAACAGCTCCGACAACCATCAGGCGCTCATGAAGCATATACTTTCGAGCACACCGTTGCGCACCGCGTTCAATCTCATGATTCTGGTATTCCTGCTTTTCTGCATCTTCTCAGCCAAACGCAAGCAGAGGGTGGTTCCCGTGATGAAGAAAAAGATGAACGGACAGCTTAACTTCATCAAGCAGATTGGAAGCATGCACAAGCGGAAAAAAGCCACAGACCACATCATCAAGACAAAATACCGCGTGCTGACGGAGAACATGAAGCAAAAAGCTGGTGTCGACATTGCCGACCCCGACCACCGGACTGAGGCCATACAGCGTATCTCAGCACTCTCGGGCATCTCAGAAGCCGACATCGAGATGACGCTCAACAACATGGACAGATATTTCATGGAACGTGAAAAGGAAATGGAGAGAGTCAGGGCCGATGTCATGCAAGAGAAAGGCGATGCATCATGGCCGGCCGAAATGATAGAATTGAAAGTGCTGCAAAAGCTGTCGCACAGTTCGGAAAAGAAAATGACAAGACTCATCGACAGTATGGACCAGATCGACAAGAAACTCCAAGGGTGACATAATCTGCCGTTGTGAGATTGATGCCCGAGACGGCTGAAAACGCTCAACTCCAAATGATAGTCTAATTAAACTTTAAACATTCAACTTTAAACATTCAACTTTAAACTTCAAACTAAACAAGATAATGGAAAGACTTGACCTGAGCGGGTTTGCAGAGAAGACCCGCGAGATAAGAGACTGCATAGCACAAGTAGTGGTAGGCCAGCAATACACGGTCGACCTCATCCTGTCGGCAATCCTGGCCGACGGCCATATCCTGCTTGAGGGAGTCCCGGGCGTGGCGAAGACGCTGATGGCCCGAACCATCAGCAAGCTCATCGACACCCAGTTCGGACGCATTCAGTTCACGCCAGACCTGATGCCGAGCGACGTGCTGGGAACCACGGTGTTCAACATGAAGAGCGGAGACTTCGACTTCCACAGAGGACCGGTTTTCGCTGACATCGTGCTCGTGGACGAAATCAACCGCGCGCCGGCAAAGACCCAGGCGGCCCTGTTCGAGGTGATGCAGGAGAGGCAGGTGACCGTAGACGCCACCACATATCCGATGAACCCGGTCTTCACCATCATTGCCACGCAGAACCCCGTGGAGCAGGAAGGCACATACAAGCTGCCGGAGGCACAGCTCGACCGATTCGTCATGAAAATCAACGTGGGATACCCCACACCTCAAGAGGAGCTGGAAGTGCTCAACCGACATCACGGCAACAGCGGATTCACGAAACTCGACCAGCTGAAGCCCGTCATCAAAGTGGAGGAGTTGCTGGAACTTCGGAAGCTCACTTCAAGCGTCGTAGTGGAGCCGTCGCTGATGAACTATATCGTGCAGATTGTGCAAGCCACACGCAACAACCGATACCTCTTCCTCGGCGCTTCCCCAAGAGCCTCAGTAGCGCTGATGCAGACGGCAAAGGGCATGGCTCTTCTGCAGGGACGAGACTTCATCACGCCAGACGACATACAGCGACTGGCCTACCCCGTCCTGCGACACCGACTGATGCTCAACACGGAGGCCGACCTCGAAGGCATGACTGTGGAGAAAGTCATCAAAGGCATCATCAGCCTGATTGAAGTTCCGAAATAGTCCGGAACAGGGTGTGTAAGGAAGGAAACACACGTAGCGTTTCCGAAGAATCAGGAATAAAGTTCAATTTTCGTGCAAACGAACACAGAGCCAAGCTTGCTTGAGCTATGTTGAGTGCAGCCGAAAATCATGTCAATAATTTTCAAACTTCAAAGACCAAAA
>CAMOTI010000030.1 GCA_946625675.1 uncultured Prevotellaceae bacterium
TGTAAAAACTGTACAAAAATACGGATTTTTCGTCGGATTATCGTAATTTTGCAGTAGAAAATCGTTTTTAGTTAAAGAAAATGTCCTGTATCCTTCATATTGACACCTCTACAGAGGTATGTTCGGTTGCAGTGAGTGAAAACGGGTCGGTGATTTTCCATGAGGAAGATTTCGCTGGTCCGTCGCATTCAACACGTCTGGCCGGAATGGTGGACTCGGCCATGTCGTTCACCGACAACCATGCCATCCCGTTTGATGCAGTGGCCGTGAGCAGCGGGCCTGGTTCATACACCGGTCTGCGAATCGGCGTGTCCACTGCCAAAGGCATTTGCTATGGCAGAAGTCTGAAACTGATATCCATCCCCACTTTGGAATTGCTGTGCGTACCGGTGCTCCTGGGCAACTACGACCTCCCCGACGACGCACTCCTATGTCCTATGCTCGACGCCAGACGGATGGAAGTGTACACGCGCGTGTATACGCGGGCGCTGAAGCCGATGGAAGAGACGAGCGCCAAGGTGATTGACGCTGACAGCTTTAAAGAATATCTCGACTCACGCCCCGTCTATTTCTTCGGCAACGGGTCGGACAAATGCAAAGACGTGCTGCAACATCCGAACGCGCACTTCATCGACGGCATCAAGCCTCTGGCAAAATACATGTGTCCGCTGGCTGAGAAAGCCAACGTGACGGAGAACTTTGCCGACGTGGCCTATTTCGAGCCTTTCTATCTGAAGGAATTTATAGCAGGAAAGAAAAAGAAGGAAAAATTATGATAAACGAACCCATCAATTTAGACAACGGCCGCGAGCTGCTGGACTACAACACTGACCGGCCACCGTTGATCCTACCCGAATATGGACGCAGCATCCAGAACATGGTGGACTACTGCATGACACTGGACGACCGCAAGGAGCGCAACCGTTGCGCACGCACAATCGTACAGATCATGTCGAGCCTGCGTCCGCACAGCGGCGACGAGACGGAATACCAAAAGAAGCTCTGGAACCACCTGGCAGCCATATCCCGCTATGAGCTGGACGTGGACTATCCCTACGAAATCGAGAAGATGAGCGACCAGAGCAATGAGCGCGAACGCATCGAATATCCTCAGCAAAACATATCCAAACGCCACTACGGCGCCATCATCGAATCGCTGCTGAAAAAACTTCCCGAAATCAGCGACAAGAAAGAGCGGGAGGCTCTGATCCGCATGGTGGCTAACCAGATGAAGCGAAGCCTCGGACGGTGGAACAAAGATGCGATGACGGAGGAGAAGGTGCTCGACGACCTGGCACGCATGACCGACGGAGCGGCAAGCTATCTGCCGGGCGAGCTCCATCTACTGAGCGACAACGAGATATTAACGGATGTTCAGCAGATGCGTCCATCCAAGAAGAAAAAGAAGAAATAAGCGTATGGCATCATTTGTAATTGAAGGGGGCCATAAGCTTCACGGAGAAATCACACCGCAAGGGGCAAAAAATGAGGCCCTGGAAGTGATCAGTGCCGTGCTGCTGACCGACGAGCCCGTGCTCATGCACAACATCCCCGACATTCTCGACGTGAACAACCTCATCGGCATATTGAGCAGGATGGGGGTTCGATGCGAAAACCATGGAGGAGGGACATGGGAATTCCGTGCCAACTCTCTCGACATGGACTACCTGTCAAGCCAGGAGTTCGTGCAGCGTTGCGCACGACTTCGGGGCAGCGTGCTGCTGCTTGGTCCGCTCTTGGGTAAATACCATCGTGCCCGCATCGCCAAGCCGGGCGGCGACAAGATTGGGCGGCGACGCCTCGACACGCATTTCTACGGCGTGAAACTGATGGGGGCGAAGTTTGACTTCGACGACGAGAGCGGACGGTTTGAGATCGACGCTTCCGAACTCCACGGAGCAGACATCCTGCTGGACGAAGCATCCGTCACCGGTACGGCCAACATCATCATGGCCAGCGTGCTGACCCCTGGAAAGACGACGATATACAATGCGGCCTGCGAGCCTTACATACAGCAGCTATGCAAAATGCTGAACCGGATGGGGGCGAAAATCGAAGGCATCGCGTCCAACTACCTGAAGATAGAGGGTGTGGAGCGGCTTCATGGCACTGAGCACCGAATCCTGCCCGACATGATTGAGGTGGGCAGCTTCATCGGCATGGCAGCCATGACGGGCAGCGACTTGATTATCAAGAACGTGTCCTACGACAACCTGGGCATCATTCCCGAGATGTTCAAGCGTCTGGGCATAGAGATGCAGCGTGAAGGCGACGACATCCACATCCCTCAGCAGGACGGCTACACCGTCAGCAAATTCATCGACGGCAGCATCATGACGATGGCCGACGCACCATGGCCGGGACTGACCCCCGACCTGCTGAGTGTGCTGCTCGTGGTGGCAACGCAGGCCGACGGAAGCGTCCTCTTCCATCAGAAGATGTTCGAGAGCAGGCTCTTCTTCGTCGACAAACTAATTGACATGGGAGCGCAGATCATACTCTGCGACCCGCACCGAGCAGTCGTGATTGGACACAACCACCGATTCCAGCTGCGCGGCGCCAAGATGTCGTCTCCCGACATACGTGCCGGCATCGCACTGCTGATTGCCGCGTTGAGCGCGAAAGGCACAAGCGTGATCAGCAACATCGAGCAGATAGACCGAGGCTATGAGGACATAGAGAAACGCCTGACAGCCATCGGCGCACACATCACACGTCTGGACACGAAAACACAGACCGAAAACGACCAGGAAAAGAACAGTCAGAAATGATAAGCGAAGACTCCGTATACAAGATTGGCTATATCAGCAAGACACATGGACTGAAAGGTGAGGTGAACTTCCACTTCACCGACGACATCTTCGACACGACCGAATCGCCATATCTGCTGATTAGGGTCGACGGCATTATTGTGCCTTTCTTCATAGAGTCAATCCGTTTCCGCTCCGACACAACCGCCATCGTGAAATTCGAACAGATCAACAGCAGCGAACAGGCACAGATGCTGCTTGGCAACGACGTGCTCTTCGAGCGCAGCAAAGCCAGCGCGAACGAGTCTGAAGAACTGACACTGCAATATTTCATCGGATTCTCCGTCGTGGATGAAGAGGGCGAAACGAAAGGCGTGATTACCGACGTGGACGACCAGACGGAGAACTGGCTGTTTCAGCTGGAAGCACCCGACGGCACCGTTCACTATATACCGGCTCACGAGGAGTTTATCGTAAGCATGGACCACGACGAGAAACGGATGGTCATGAATCTTCCAGAAGGTATATGGGAGTTGTGACAGAAGAGGAAGTAAAAAGCAGAAGTAGAAGAAGGAAGAAGGGAGTAGGAAAAGGAAGTAAAAAACAAAAGGCAAAAAAAATCCATGAGAAAAATCGCCATATTAGGTTCAACAGGTTCGATAGGAACACAGGCGCTGGATGTGATATCGTCGCATCCCGACCTGTTTGAGGCCTACGCCTTGACTGCCAACAACAATGTGAGTCTGCTCATCGAGCAAGCACGCCATTTTCAGCCGGAGATGGTGGTGATTGCCAACGAGCAGCATTACGACAAGCTGAAACGAGCCCTGTCCGACCTGCCAATCAAGGTGTATGCCGGAGCACAGGCGCTATGCGACATCGTGGAGGACACGAATATCGACATCGTGCTGGCCTCTATGGTTGGCTTTGCCGGGCTGAAACCCACAATCAGCGCCATCAAGGCAAAGAAAGCCATCGCACTGGCGAACAAAGAGACGCTGGTCGTTGCAGGAGACCTGATCACGCGTCTGTGCAAGCAGTACGAAGTGCCATTGTTGCCGGTGGACTCTGAGCACTCAGCCATTTTCCAGTGTCTGGAGCCGGGCAACAAGATAGAGAAAATCCTTTTGACTGCATCGGGAGGACCGTTCCGGCGCTTCAGCGACGAAGAGCTGAAGAAAGCCAGCCCATCGCAGGCACTCTCCCACCCCACATGGCATATGGGGGCTAAAATCACCATTGACTCTGCCTCGATGATGAACAAGGGGTTCGAGGTAATTGAGGCGCATTGGCTGTTCGGCGTGCCATCAGAAAAAATTGAGGTGGTGGTACACCCGCAGTCGGTGATTCACTCCATGGTGCAGTTCCACGACGGAGCGGTGAAGGCCCAGTTGGGAACACCCGACATGCGTCTCCCCATCCAGTATGCATTCAGCTATCCCAGAAGGATTCAGAACGACTACGGACGGCTGGATTTCCCAGGACTGCAGCAGCTGACCTTCGAAAAGCCGGACTTGGTGCGCTTCAGATGCCTGCAGCTGGCCTACGACGCCCTTGCAGAAGGGGGAAACATGGCTTGCATCATGAACGCGGCCAACGAAGTGGCCAACCGGGCATTCATAGACAATCGCATCTCATTCCTCCGCATCGGTGAAATCATAGAGGAGACCATGAACAACGTAGAGAAAGCCTACGACTGCTCGCTCGACACCTATCTGGAGACCGACCGCAAGTCAAGGGCTTATGCAGAACGGCTGCTGGATAAATAATAATAAAGAAGGGGCATTGAGATGGCAACATGCTTTTCCACAGAGAATTGGTTACAATGCAACATATAATAACATACAAAACACAGTAGGACCGGAGAATACATGTCCTCACGAAAGAAAACGTATTTTATAGCATAACAAACAGCAACAAAACGACATGACTGTATTAATTAAGATTATTCAGGTAATTATTTCATTAGGATTATTGATTATCCTCCATGAGGGAGGTCATTTCTTGTTTGCAAAACTCTTCAAGACTCGTGTAAACAAGTTTTATTTGTTTTTCGACTGGAAATTCAGTCTCTTCAGCACGTATATGCCTTGGTTTCGCAAGATGATTGGCAAAGAGCCTGTGCCGAAGAAGGAGAACGGTGAGTATGAATACCGCGGCACGGAATATGGAATCGGATGGATTCCGCTTGGCGGCTATGTACAGATTGACGGCATGATTGACGAGACGCAGGACAAGGACAAGCTGAGCGCAGAGCCCCAGCCCTGGGAGTTCCGCACGAAGAAGCCGTGGCAACGGCTGCTCATCATGCTTGGAGGTGTGCTGATGAACTTCATCGTCGCTTTCTTCATCTATGCCATGGTGCTCTTCGCATGGGGAAAGGAATACGTCAAGCCGTCCGACATGACTTACGGACTGAAGTTCAACAACGAGGCCAAAGCACTGGGATTCCAGGACGGCGACATTCTGATTGGAGCCGACGGAGTGGAATTTGAGAGCTGGCAGCCGGCAAATCTCCGCACTCTGTCTGGAGCAAAGAGCGCCACTGTGCTACGCAACGGCAAGGAGGAGACCATATCCCTTCCGGGCGACCTCAACTTGCTTGAGATGCTGGAAGAACCACGTTTTGCAGATGTGCTGACACCGATGGAGGTCGACAGCGTGTTCCCGGGCACTCCTGCCGAGCAGATTGGTCTGAAGAAAGGCAACCGAATCACGAAGTTGAACAACAAGGACATCAAAGATTTCAACGACCTTAGCAGCGAACTGGCTCGTCTGCGCGCCAGCGTGGCAGAGGGCACACAGGCCGACAGCCTGAAGGCACGCGAAGTGACGGTGACCATTGCCGACGGAGACAGCCTGCGCACCGTAAAGACAACGCTGACGGCCGATCTCACATTCGGATTCGCCAACAAAACTCCGGCATACAAGACCTCGACGAAGGAATACGGATTCTTCGAGGCCATACCTGCCGGAATCGCATTTGGATGGAAACAGCTCACCAACTACGTGAGCGACCTCAAATACATCTTCACGAAGAAAGGGGCACAGAGCGTGGGTGGATTCATCACCATCGGAAACATCTTCCCCGGCGTTTGGGACTGGCAGAGCTTCTGGATGCTCACTGCGCTGCTCTCAATCATGCTCGGCGTGGTGAACGTGCTCCCGATCCCGGCTCTCGACGGAGGACATGCCTTGTTCTGCGTCTACGAGATGGTCACGGGCAGAAAGCCAAGCGACACCTTCCTCCAACGCGCTCAGTATGTAGGATTCTTCATTCTGCTCGGACTGCTGATATTCGCCAACCTCAACGACATATTGAGGCTCTTCGGGCTGATTTAGCGAAAGACACGAGCCAACAAAACAAAAAGGCATACGATGAAGATTTTAGCTGTAGGCATGAACTATGCCGCACACAATAAAGAACTCAACGAGACGTTATTACCTAAGGAACCGGTGATATTCTCTAAGCCCGACTCTGCCATCCTGAGAGGAGGAAAGCCCTTTTTTGTGCCTGACTTTGCTCAGCGATTCGACTACGAGGCAGAGCTGGTGGTGCGTATCAGCCGACTGGGCAAAGACGTGAGCGAGAGATTCGCACACCGTTACTACGACGCGGTCACTGTCGGTATTGACTTCACCGCCCGCGACCTTCAGGCAAAGCTGCGAGAAGACGGACTGCCATGGGAGCTCTGTAAGGGATTTGACAACTCTGCCGCTCTCGGCACACTGGTCAAAAAAGAAGAATTGTTCCACATACCTGGCTGCACTGCGACGGTCCCTGAATGGAAACCGTCGAAGAGCGGTGGAGAGCACATCAGCGAAGCGTCATGGCAGAATCTGATACAGGACATTCACTTCAGGCTGGATATCGACGGAGAAACCGTTCAAGACGGGCATACGGCCGACATGATGTTCAGCGTCGACCGGATCATATCCTATGTAAGCCGGTTCATCACCTTGAAGACCGGCGACCTGATTTTCACCGGTACACCGGTGGGCGTGGGTCCTGTCCATGAAGGGCAAAGGCTGAAAGGCTATTTAGGCGAGAAAGAAGTGCTGGACTTGAGCATACGATGAGAGCTTTTGAGGCTTTAGGGTATTGGATGGGTTGAATGCGATGAATGAGCGGAATGGATTTTTTGAGCAAGTTCAGACAATGTGAAAAAAATTATAAATTGTAACAAATATAAAGACATATAGAACTATGCGCAGGTTATTGTTGATGTTGACGGCTGTTCTGTCCGTTCTGCCCCTTTGGGCGGACGACGGCGACGATTATGCCACGAATTCTGTGTTAGCCTCCGGCACATGGGTGAAAATACGCATAGACAAGCCAGGAGTCTATCAAATCACGAACAGCAGCCTAAGGTCCATGGGATTCACAAATCCCGACCGGGTGAAACTGTACGGGATGAACATGGAAGTGCTTCCAGAAAGTGGACTGGGCAAGCTGGGCGACGACGTCACTGAGCTGCCGCTCTACCGCACAGCAGACAAAGTATTGTTCTATGGCCGAGGCACCACTCGCTGGTCTATCCGCAATGCCAGCAGCAGCTATGTGTCCTTCACGCATTTCAACAATCCTTACTCCAACTACAAATACTATCTGCTGACAGAAGGCGACAGCCCCATGGAGTTCCCGACTTACGAATATGAAGTCTCATCGGACGCTCCGGCATTCCACACGTTCCCAGAGCATGCGCTGATTGAAAGCGACAACTACAGTTTCATGAATTCGGGACGCGCCTTCTTCGAAAGTTATGACTACCAGTCGAACAACAGCCGAAGCTACAACCTCGAGCTGCCGGGATTCTCTGGCGAGGGCAACGTGACACTCGACGTGCAGTTCTGCGCAGCTGGCACAAGCGCTTCAACTCTCAATGTGTTCTTAAACAATAATGAAATAGGCAAGCTCGAAATATCCAAACTCGGAAACTACGACCACGGCATTCTCCGCTCAAAAAGCTTCACGCTGAGCAGCGACGTGGCCAGTCAGAACACCGTCACCCTCACGCATGAACGTGTGAGTGGCGTGTCTGGACATCTCGACTACATTCGGGCGGGCTATTTCAGGAATCTGCAACTCGACGGCGGCTCGCTGCTCTTCCGTCCGGCTCAAAACGGCGACGTGGTGTTCAACATCACGGGAGCAAACGAAAACACCGTGGTTTGGAGAGTAAGCCGATTGGGGGAGATTGAGGGCGTGAAGAGCACGATGAGCGGAGGAAGCCTCACGGTGCCTTTCTCAAGCGAGGAAACCGACAAGGTGACATGGCAAACAGAAGAGCTGGTTGCCGTCAACCCGGCATCTGCATTCCCCTCACCTACGGTTGTGGGAAAAATAGCGAATCAGGACCTTCACTCACTGGCCAACCTGGATTTGGTCATCGTGGTTCCGGCAAGCGGGAAACTGCTGGCACAGGCTCAGCGGCTGGCCGATGCGCATACCACGTACGACAGCCTGCGCAGCGTCGTGCTGACTATAGACAAGGTGTATAATGAGTTTTCTGGAGGAACGCCCGACGCCACGGCACTGCGACGCTTCATGAAGATGCTCTACGACAACGCCACGTCGGAAAGCAACCGGCCTAAGAACCTGCTGCTCTTCGGCGACGGAGTATGGGACAACCGCATGGTGACGGGAGGACTTCAGTCCAAGTCGCCTGATGACTACCTCCTGTGCTTCGAGTCCGACAACTCGCTCAGCAAGACCGACAGCTACGTGATGGAAGAATACTTCGTCCTGGTGGATGACGACAACACCAGCCTGCTCTACAGCAATCCGCGAATCGGCGTGGGACGTATACCCGTAATCACTTCACGTGAGGCCAAGGGAGTGGTCGACAAGCTGATTGGATATATGACCAACAAGGAGGTAGGAAGCTGGAAAAACCTGCTGTGCTTCATCTGCGACGACGGAAACAACAACCTTCATATGCGCGACGGCGAGGACGTGATCAAGAACATAGAGTCCGTCACCACCTCTTATCGAATCCGGCGCATCTACACCGACACATACGAACGGGAGACGACTGCAACGGGAAGCCACTACCCTAACGCGAAGGTCGACATCGACAAGCTGATGCTCGACGGAGCACTGGTCATGGACTATACGGGACACGGAGCACCGGGACAGCTGGCACACGAGCAGCTGCTGCTCAACCAAGACTTCGAGAGCTGGATTACCAAGCGACTTCCCTTGTGGTTCACCGCAGCCTGCGACGTGTCGCCTTTCGACATGAACAAGACGAACATCGGAGAAAGCGCCATACTCAATCCCAACGGAAGCGCGATGGGATTCATCGGAACAGCCCGAACCGTCTATTCCGACCCGAACCGACAGATGAACATACAGTTCATGACCAGCGTGCTCTCCCGCGATGAATACGGCCGGCAATACACACTGGGCGAGGCTCTGATGAAAGCCAAACGCGAGCTCATCAGCAAGGGGTCGTCCGTCTATAACCGCATACATTACCACCTGCTTGGAGACCCGGCCATGAAGCTGGCACTGCCTACCTACAACATCGTGATTGACGAAATCAACGGAATGCCTGCAGACAGCGACACGACAGACCCTGTTTATGCCGGGGAAGTAGTGACGGTGAAAGGACACATTGAAGGCGACAACGGACTAACCGACGACACATTCAACGGTCTGATATATCCAACCATCATGGACAACGTGGAACTCGTGACCTGCCTGAACAATCCATACCGCGAGACGAATGGTAACGAAAGCGCCGAGCCATACACGTTCAACGCACGGATGAAGATGCTCTACAACGTGGCAGACAGCGTGCAGAATGGTCAGTTCACATTCAAGTTCCCCATTCCGCTCGACAACAACTACAGCGGCGAAGAGGGCCTGATCAGCCTTTACGCCACAAACAACGACCACACTCATGAGGCTCATGGCTATAACAGCCAGTTCCGCGTGGCTGGAACCGGAGAAACGATGAGTCAGGACACCATTGGGCCGATGATCACACCAGTTTATCTGAACACCGACAGGTTCGTCAGTGGCGATGTAGTGAACGAGACACCGTTGCTCATGGCGTATATCTCCGACAAGGACGGAATCAACATGACGGGCAGCGGAATCGGACACGATATCGAAGCGCTGATTGACAACAACGAGTTGACCACCTACTCACTCAACAGCTACTTCATACCAACAACGGGCGACTACACAAGTGGACGAGTGGAGTTCAGCATACCTGCCCTACCCGACGGACGACACACGCTCACCATGCGTGCCTTTGACATTCTGAACAACCCGTCTACATCCACGATTGAATTCTACGTGAACAACGGGGAAAAACCGAAGATATTCTCGCTCAACGTGAACAGTGCCACAAGCGACGAAGTTTTATTCACGATTGAAAACGACCGGCCGCAGACCAACATGACAGTACACCTGGAAATCTACGACATCAGCGGACGTATGGTCTACAAGACGGCTGCAAAGGACTTCAACTCCAGTTCCACTTACACATTCTCGTGGAACATGAGTGAGAACAACTCACATCTCGTGCCGGGTGTGTACATCGTGAAAGCGGGCATCTCCACAGCCGACGGCCCGAAAGCAACTGAAGCCAAGAAGTTCATCGTGGTCAGACATAAATAAAGGAAGACGAGAAGACAAGAATTGCATCAAAGGGACAATAGTCATGCAAGAGATACAATAAAGCCCGATGCTTTACGTTATTTATAGAGACACAAGCAACTGCAAACAAAGAAAAAAATTGATGAGACGCAAATTAGTATCCACTTTCGCCTTTCTGCTGGCTTTAGGCTCAGCTCAGGCACAGGACATAAAAAATCAGTTGAACCCCGTTTACTACGGTGTCACGTCATTGGCTATTGCTCCTGACGCACGTGCTGCCGGACTTGGAGACGTGGGTGCCGCAACCGACCCGGACGTAAACTCACAATACTGGAACCCGGCAAAATATCCGTTCTGCATCAGCCGATCGGGGGTTTCCATCAACTACACGCCATGGCTACGTCATATCGTGAACGACATCGACCTCGCCAACATCACCGGATACTACCGAATCGGAGACTGGGACGCCATCAGTGCATCACTGCGCTATTTCTCTCTTGGAGAGGTGATTGCTGGATATGGAACTGAGTTCAACGAGACCATCAAGCCGTATGAGTTCTCTGTCGACGTGGCCTATTCGCGTATGCTGAGCGAGACGTTCTCTGCTGGTGTAGGTCTGAGATATATCCATTCAGACTTGGCATACAAAGCCGACGACGAAACAACTCCGGGAAATGCCTTTGCTGCCGACATCGCCATCTACCATAACGGATATCTCAACATCGGAAGCCGTGAATGTCAGCTTGGATGGGGTGTGAATGCCAGCAATATCGGTAGTAAGATTTCATACGACGAAGGTAACACCAGTGAATTCCTGCCTACCAACCTTCGTATCGGTGCTTCGCTGCTCGTTCCTATCGACGAGTTCAACAACATCAGTTTCTCTGCCGACGTAAATAAATTGATGGTTCCGACTCGTCCAACCATGGAGCAGTACATTCAGGAGACAGGTGCAGCTGAGGATGACTATTCTGGCTACACAAGCTGGCTCATGGACGAAGGATACTACAACCTCTCGCCTATTTCGGGTATCTTCAAGTCGTTTGGCGACGCACCGGGAGGATTTAAGGAAGAGATGCAGGAGATTTCATGGAGTGCCGGTATGGAATATTCTTACGACAACAAGTTCTTCCTCCGCGCGGGCTACCACTACGAGCACCCGAACAAAGGTAACCGTAAATACTGGACGGTAGGTGCCGGATTCAAGATGAGCGTGTTCTCCATCGACGCCGGTTATGTGATCTCCGCATCACAGAGCAACCCGCTCGACCAGACCCTACGTCTCTCCCTCGCATTCGACATGGACGGCATTGCCGACATCCTCGGAAAGAGAAGATAACCCCCTATCAGACAAAGAGATTAAATAATTTTTCATCCTTAGCAATCATAAAAGAGACCACATCCGAATGTGGCCTCTTTTTTGTAGAGACGCCCCGAGGGGCGTCTTGTAACTTAATCCTATCAAATCAGAAAGGCATCTAAATCGAAACCGAACACACCCAACCAAACTTTCTGACGAGTTCTCTTCATAAATATCATAATTAGGGTAGTTTTTTTGTGGATTCCCACATATTTTCCACCGCAAAAATAAATAGAATTATACGTAGAAACATAATAGATTCTTTTAGGCACCATATATAAAGTCTCTACTAGGGGACACTTTTCATCCCCAAAGAAACTACACTATTCACTTCGTAGAATCTTGTCACGATTACCTTCGGTGAATCTCCTACGCCTCAACAATGCTCAAGCAAGCTTGGCATCGTATTCGGCTAAAACGGAGATTTCGGCAAAGTTCAAACA
>CAMOTI010000031.1 GCA_946625675.1 uncultured Prevotellaceae bacterium
AAATAGTAAATCGGAAAACCTTGGAGCAGCGAACGCAGAGCCGAACTTGTTCGAGCTATGCTGAGTCGTGACAAGGTTCATGAAATAAATAGTAAATCGTAAATAAAAATTATGTGTGGAATCGTTTCGATATTGAACGTCAAGCAGCAGACGCATTCGCTGCGGGAGAAGGCATTACGTATGAGTCAGAAAATCCGTCACCGTGGACCGGACTGGAGCGGCATCTATTGCGGAGGGTCGGCCATCCTGGCACATGAGCGACTCAGCATCGTGGACCCGGAGTCGGGCGGGCAGCCGCTCTATTCGCCCGACCGTCGGCAGGTGCTGGCTGTGAACGGGGAGATTTACAACCATCAGACCATCCGAAAGCAGTATGCGGGGAAATATGACTTCCAGACGGGAAGCGACTGCGAGGTGATCCTCGCCCTCTACCGCGACAAAGGCATCAACTTTCTGGAGGATCTCAGTGGCATCTTCGCCTTCGTGCTCTACGACGAGGAAAAGGACGTGTTTCTCATCGCACGCGACCCGATCGGAGTCATACCGCTCTACATCGGCTACGACGAGGACGGCACTGTCTATGTGGCGTCGGAACTGAAGGCGCTCGAGGGACAGTGCGACCGCTATGAGCCGTTCCTGCCGGGACATTACTACTACAGCGGCGACCCGGGCATGAAACGCTATTACACGCGTGACTGGATGGACTACGAGGCGGTGAAGGACAACCCGGCCAGTGTCTCCGACATTCACGACGCGCTCGAGGACGCGGTGCGGCGACAGCTCATGTCCGACGTGCCCTACGGCGTGCTGCTCTCTGGCGGACTGGACTCCAGCGTCATCTCGGCCATCGCCGAGAAATTCTCGGAGATGCGCATCGAGGACAACTCGCAGACCAAGGCCTACTGGCCACGGCTCCACAGCTTCGCAGTGGGACTCAAAGGCGCGCCCGACCTGGACAAGGCCCGACTCGTGGCAGAACATATCGGCACCGTGCACCATGAGATCAACTACACCATACAGGAGGGGCTCGATGCCATCCGCGACGTCATCTACTTCATCGAGACCTACGACGTGACCACGGTAAGGGCGTCAACTCCGATGTACCTGCTGGCACGAGTCATCAAGTCCATGGGCATCAAGATGGTGCTGTCGGGAGAGGGAGCGGACGAGATTTTCGGCGGTTACCTCTATTTCCATAAGGCACCATCAGCAAAGGACTTCCACGAGGAGACCGTGCGCAAACTTTCCAAGCTCTATCTCTACGACTGCCTCCGTGCCAACAAGAGCCTGTCGGCATGGGGAGTGGAGGGGCGTGTGCCCTTCCTCGACAAGGAGTTCCTCGACGTGGCCATGCGCACCAACCCGCAGGCGAAGATGTGCCCGGGGCAGACCATGGAGAAGCGGATCGTGAGGGAGGCCTTCGCCGATATGCTCCCGGAGGCGGTGGCATGGAGACAGAAAGAGCAGTTCAGCGACGGGGTGGGGTATTCATGGATCGACACGCTCAAACGCATCACCTCGGAGGCGGTCAGCGACGAGCAGATGGCGCATGCGGCTGAGCGGTTCCCCGTCAACCCGCCGCAGAATAAGGAGGAGTATTATTACCGCACCATCTTCGAGGAGCATTTCCCCAGCGAGTCGGCGGCACGGAGTGTGCCGAGCGAGGCAAGCGTGGCCTGCTCCACGGCCATCGCCCTCGAATGGGACGCCGCGTTCAAAGGGATGAACGACCCAAGTGGACGGGCAGTCAAGGGGGTGCACGAGCAGGCCTATTCATGATAGGCAGCTCATATCCTTGCAAAACGCGGAAATCATGTCGCCAGGTGTTTCGAAAATAACGTCTGGCGATTTTTTTTCTTTTATGTTTTGTCATATCTTTTAATATTTGTATATTTGCAAAACGACAAGGAAACATGATGATGAGTAAGATGAAAAAAATAACTTGCCTCCGCTTCTGTTTCATTAATTGGTCAGAGCAGACTATCGTCTTGTCTTCTCGTCTTCTTGTCTTCATCAAAAACGAGCCAACTTTTTTTTACTGTTACTAACTAAATAACCAGCCATGTCAATTATGAGAAAATCCGTTTTTATCATCGCCAGCATGATGCTGCTGTCGCAACTCGCCACTGCGCAAAACACTGTGGAGTCCATCCGTAAGATGTACAATGGCCAGAAGGAGGAAATCGCCCGTATGACGACTCCTGACGACCTGAACTATGCTGAAGGCTTTCCACCTACATACTATAAAATCAACAACGTCGACAACTATCCGGGAACGGGACCCCACCGGGAGGAAATCACCTTCTATTTCGGTGAGAAGGAAGGGGCGGCTGAGGACCTGATATTTCCGCCGAAGCGTGTCACGTTCGTCACGTCGAAATACAATTTCGCCGCACCGCAGTTCTATGAGGAATATCTCTACGACAAGAACGAGCGTCCTGTGTTTCTCTATAAGTTCTTGCAGGATGTCAGCGACGACAAGGAGTATGAGCTGCGGGTGTATCTCAATGGCGGCAAAATCCTGAAGACCATCGTCAAAGAGCGTCCTCTGGCCTCTGGCAACTCCGGAGAATTCAAGGAAACCTATTCTGGCATCAAGATACCCGGGAAATTCGTTGACGAGTACAACTCACTCGTCGCCCAGGCAGCCAGTTTCAAAAAGTTGTTCCATGCCGTGGACGACGCCACATATAAATAATCTCTTCAGACACTCCATACGAATGGTCTTGGCTGGGGTTGTGGACGTCCTCGTCTGCACAATTATCGTACAAGCGAGTGCAAAGCTGAACTCGTCCAAACATAGCCGAGCGCAGCCGATAGTCAGTGAAGCTAATCGGCCGGCGCAGCACGACCAAACAATGATATGCGATTGGATTTGGAGAAATACCTCTCCCCAAACAGTCTGAAATCAAGTGTTCGATGAATCGTTATTTTCTCGCCAAAGGCGACTCCTTTTTATCGAACCGCTGAACAGATTCAATTTTCTGATAATTCCAGGTAATTTTCTTTCTAAACTACCTGTGCGTATCAGGGGCGTTATGCATGTAAAAACGGATTTTTCACCTCCTATGCGTACCAGGGGCGTTGTGCATGTAAAAACGGATTTCATTACAAAGGATTTTGTCACGACTCGGAAATACTCAAGCAAGTTTGGCATTTCACTCGTTGTTCCAGTATCTTTCACCTCCTACGCGCAATAACCCTACTCGACTGGCGGTGCAACGGAGTTGTAGGAGGGGATGATTCTGTCTTCCCGAGCAGAAGGGTTATAGGTACGTTGGACATTAGTCAGCAATGATGTATTTGGCTCACAGCGTATCAGCTTCGTCCTACGTGTAAAAACGGATTTTTCACCTCCTATGCGCATAACCCTACTCGACTGGCGGTGCAACGGAGTTGTAGGAGGGGATGATTCTGTCTTCCCGAGCATAAGGGTTATAGGTACGTTGGACATTAGTCAGCAATGGTGTATTTGGCTCACTGCGTATCAGCTTCGTCCTACGTGTAAAAACGGATTTCATTACATAGGATTCTGTCACGACTTGGCATAGCTCAAGCAAGCTTGGCTCTGCTCTCGCTGCTCCAGAATCTGTCACCTCCTACGCGAGTCTGAGAAAAGGCTGCATGTAAAAAGATTCCAAATTTTTTTGCTGAAATTTGGATAGATGGAAAATTATCCTTAAATTAGCAGATTGTTAAGGCTTGATGCTTCTTTTTGCTCTGTGCGACCACATGGCAAAAAGGGAGATTGATGCCTATGTCTAACTGAAAATCCTGGATTGAAAATCATAAAAAAACATTAATTATTATCATATTATGCTTACAGTAGAAGAACTGAACGACAGACTGATAGACCTTGCGTTTGCAGAGGATATCGGCGACGGAGACCATACCACCCTGTGCTGCATCCCGGCTGATGCGATGGGCGAGTCGAAACTGCTTATCAAGGAAGAGGGCGTCTTTGCCGGTGTGGACATCGCCAAGGAGGTGTTCCGTCGTTTCGACCCCACGATGGAGGTGGAAGTGTATATCGAGGATGGCACTCACGTGAAGCCGGGCGACATCGTCATGAGCGTGAAAGGAAAGATACAGAGCCTGCTGCAGACCGAGCGACTCATGCTCAACAT
>CAMOTI010000032.1 GCA_946625675.1 uncultured Prevotellaceae bacterium
AAAACATGTTTAGGAGTTCTATCTTGTTGTACTAAGCGGCGAACGGTTTCGCCAAAAGGATAAAAGTATTCCATATAAATTCCGATTTATTGTTCTTTTGTTAATTTATAAACAGCCAATGTGGGTAGGATGACCAATAGCAGCAACGAAACCTCCACCAATGCGTAGGAGCCAAAGTAGTCAACCAATGTCTGGAATTTCAAGACTCCATCCACGAGGAAGACCATAAGGGCAAACCAGCAGATGAAAAAGATAGTTGCGTACTTGATTTTACGTTTCTTGATTTTCATTTTACCACGTCTATATCAATCTAATACAGACAAATACTTTGAGCGAATAGCCTTTGGAAGTTTTGATGCAATGAGTTGGTATGACTCTTTTATCGACCCCTTTACTATTGCCTCGTCCATTTTTCGTGATAAACATCGCTCCAGTGCGTCTTGTTCCAATGACAGGCAGGTATCACGGCAGAAAAGTAGCGAGACAAGCACCTGTTCGCCAAGTACTTGTCTCGTATTTAACTAATTTTCAGCATCTTTAATTTACTCCTCAACTGCTGCCTGCGCGGCTGCAAGGCGTGCGATTGGCACGCGGAACGGAGAGCAAGAAGCGTAGTTCATGCCAACCTTTGCGCAGAACTTGACTGATGAAGGCTCACCACCGTGCTCACCGCAGATACCGGTGCGCAGAGTAGGACGGATAGAGCGACCCTTCTCCACAGCCATCTTGATGAGCTGTCCGACACCGTTCTGGTCGAGCACCTGGAATGGATCGACCTTGAGGATCTTCTTCTCGAGGTAAACCGGGAGGAAGGAAGCGATGTCGTCACGAGAATAACCGAATGTCATCTGAGTGAGGTCGTTCGTACCGAATGAGAAGTACTCAGCCTCTGTAGCGATGCGGTCGGCTGTGAGGGCAGCACGAGGAATCTCAATCATCGTACCAATCTCGAACTTGATTTCCACTCCATACTCCTCGAACACCTCCTTGGCTGTCTTCTGGATGACTTCCTTCTGCTGCTTGAACTCATAGAGGATACCGATGAGCGGCACCATGATTTCAGGCTTAGGATCCTTGCCTTCCTTCTTCAGCTCGCAAGCGGCAGAGAGGATGGCGCGGGTCTGCATGGCAGTGATTTCAGGGAATGTGATACCAAGACGGCATCCACGGTGACCAAGCATCGGGTTGTTCTCAGCCAGAGAGTCAACGCGCTTCTTGATGTCAGCCACGCTCACGCCCATCTCGGCAGCCATAGTCTCCTGGCCGGCCTTGTCGTGAGGTACGAACTCGTGGAGTGGCGGATCAAGCAGACGGATGTTGACAGGGCAGCCGTCCATAGCCTCAAGGATACCCTTGAAGTCAGCCTTCTGATAAGGAAGGAGCTCTGCAAGAGCAGCCTCACGTCCTTCAGGCGTGTCAGCAAGAATCATCTTACGCATGGAGATGATCTTCTTGTCGTCGAAGAACATATGCTCGGTACGGGTCAGACCGATACCCTTGGCACCGAAGTCGCGAGCAACCTTTGCATCGTGCGGTGTGTCGGCATTCGTACGAACCTGAAGCTTCGTGTATTTGTCGCAAAGGTCCATGAGGGCCTTGAAGTCGCCTGAAAGCTCAGCAGCCTTCGTAGGAACCTCTCCGGCGTAAACCTGACCAGTAGAACCATTGAGAGAGATGTAGTCACCTTCTTTGTAAACCACACCTTCGATTTCAACAGTCTTAGTCTTATAGTCCACGTTGATGGCACCTGCACCAGATACACAGCACTTACCCATACCACGTGCAACCACGGCAGCGTGAGAGGTCATACCACCACGTGCGGTGAGGATACCCTCAGCGGCAGACATACCGGCAAGGTCTTCCGGAGAAGTCTCGATACGAACCATCACCACCTTGTGGCCGTCCTTATGCCATTCCTGTGCATCGTCAGCGTGGAATACAATCTGACCTGTGGCAGCACCCGGAGAGGCAGGAAGTCCCTGTGTGATAACCTTAGCCTTCTTGAGTGCCTCCTTGTCGAATACAGGGTGGAGCAGCTCGTCGAGCTTCTGCGGCTCACATCTCATGATGGCCGTCTTCTCGTCGATCATGCCCTCACGGAGCAGGTCCATGGCAATCTTCACCATTGCGGTACCCGTACGCTTACCGTTACGGGTCTGCAGGAACCAAAGCTTGCCTTCCTGAACGGTGAACTCCATATCCTGCATGTCGCGGTAGTGCTCCTCCAGTTTCTCCTGGATGCCGTTGAGCTGTGCATAGATTTCCGGCATTGCCTCTTCCATAGAAGGATACTTGGAAGCGCGCTCCTCCTCAGAGATGCCTGCACGCTCTGCCCAGCGCTGAGAACCGATCTTAGTGATCTGCTGTGGTGTGCGGATACCTGCAACCACGTCCTCACCCTGTGCGTTCACGAGATACTCACCGTTGAAGAGGTTCTCACCGTTACCGGCATCGCGGCTGAAGCAAACACCCGTTGCGGAAGTGTCGCCCATGTTGCCGAATACCATAGCCATCACGCTGACAGCAGTACCCCACTCGTCTGGAATTCCTTCCATCTTACGATAGAGGATGGCACGCTCGTTCATCCAGCTGCGGAACACAGCGCAGATAGCGCCCCAAAGCTGCTCAACCGGGTCGTTCGGGAAGTCCTTGCCCGTACGCTCCTTGATAGCCTCCTTGAAGAGCTTCACAAGCTTCTTGAGCTCGTCAACCGAGAGGTCCTTGTCGAGAACGACACCACGCTCTTGCTTCACCTTCTCGATGATTTCCTCGAACGGGTCGATATCCTCTTTGTTCACCGGCTTCATCTCAAGAACGACGTCACCGTACATCTGTACGAAACGGCGATAAGAATCGTAAACGAAGTGAGGGTTGTTGGTCTTCTTCACCATACCTTCAGCCACCTCATCGTTAAGACCGAGGTTGAGGATGGTGTCCATCATACCCGGCATAGAGGCACGTGCACCTGAACGGACGCTGACGAGCAGCGGGTTCTCTGTATCGCCGAATTTTGAGTTCATCAGATCCTCAATATGCTTAACGGCAGCAGTAACCTCGTCGTTGAGGAGCTCCATGATTTTCTCCTGCCCTACCTTGTAGTACTCATTACAGCAGTCTGTAGTAATCGTAAAACCAGGAGGAACGGGCACACCGATCAAGTTCATCTCGGCAAGGTTCGCACCTTTGCCTCCGAGCGCCTCTCTCATCTTGGCATCACCTTCAGCCTTACCGTTACCGAAGGTATAAACTCTTTTTTGACTCATAGTTTGATAAAGTTAGTATTTAAAATATTTAATAAAAAATGTTGATACTTAAAAGGTTATACAAAGAAACACGAAAGTCGTAGTTGTGTCTGTTCATAATCCACCTACAAAAATAGCTAATTTTTCTCAGAAAAGCAAAAAAAGCATCGAAAAAGTAAAAATTATTTTTTCATCACCACTTTTTGAGCTCTTCATACAGCCGCTGCACCGGCAGTCCCATGACATTGAAATACGACCCGATGAGCCCGTTGACTCCGATGAACCCAATCCATTCCTGGATGCCATACGCCCCGGCCTTGTCGAACGGCTTGTAGTTGTCGACATAATAGCAGATCTCCTCGTCAGTAAGATGTGCGAATGAGACTTTGCTGGTGACGGCAAAGGTCTTTCTGCGCTGTTTGGACACGATGGCAACACCGGTGATGACCTCATGGTGTTTCCCCGACAAGCTTCTGAGCATGTCGATGGCCTGCTGGCGGTCGTGAGGTTTTCCGAGTACTTTCCCTTTGCCGTTTTCGTCTCTGAGATAGACGATGGTGTCGGCTGTGATGATCAGTTCGTCGTCGGCCATGGAAAGCTGGTATGCGTCTGCTTTCTTGCCGGCTATGAAGACTGGGATGTCCTCGCCGACAAGGCTGTCGGGATAAGACTCGTCGATTCCGTTCAGCGTACGGACATCAAACGGTATCCCCAGCCCTGCAAGCAGCTCCTTTCTGCGGGGGGAATTGCTTGCAAGGATAATATGGTATTTGGAAAGATTATCCACTTTGAGATTTGAGATTTTATATTTGAGATTTATTGATATGATTTTCGGCTGCGCTCAACATAGCTCATGCGAGCATGACTCTGTGTTCGCTTGCACGAAAATTAAAGTTTATTGAGATCAATCATCCTGAGAGGACTATTACCACAGTCCTCGCGATGGGCGGCTCACCAACCGAACGCGGTGGAATCGTGCATCCATTTGCCTTGAGCCTTGAGCACCTGCTCGATGATGTCGCGTGCGACACCTTCGCCGCCGGAAACAGGAGAGATGTATTTGGCGACGGCCTTGATTTCGGGCGCCGCGTCGGCCGGACAGCATGGCAGGATACATTCCTTCATAATCTCGTAGTCGGGGATGTCGTCGCCGACAAAGATGATTTCGCTGTCGTCAAGTCCAAGTTTCTGTTTTATAGACTGATAGTACTGCAGCTTGACGTCAGCCCCGAGAATAACATTTTTGACGCCAAGTCCTTCGTAGCGTTTTCTGATGGATTCGGTTTTTGCCCCGGAGATGATGGCGACGTGCAAGCCGCATTTCACGGCATACTGCAGTGCGTAGCCGTCCTGGATGTTGACCGTCCTGAGCGGAGTCCCGTCCTCATGGAGCGTGATGGTCTGACGGCTGAGCACACCGTCGACGTCAAAAAAGACAGCGCGGATGGTTTTTAAGTCGAAATTAATCATTATTAGGGGGTTGAGAGTTTTGTGTTGAGAGTTTAGAGGGATATTTGTCAGGAACTGTTGCTGAGCTATGGGTATTGATGACAAATACTGCCATTTGACTGCGTTGGCAACGAAGTGTACGAAACAGCAATCAATCACCGCTTTCCGTCGGCAGGCTCTGGATGCTTTCAGTCATGGCCTTGTAGATATCAGCCAGTTGGTGGAGTCCGTTGTTCTGAAGGACTTGAATGTGGTTGTTGATGACGTTCTGGTCATGACGGATGGCGGGGCCCGTCTGTGCCTCACGGGGTGAGCACTGGTTGAGTTTCTGGGTGGTCTCGTTGATAAGGGGGAGCATGACGCTGAAAGGTATTCCGTTTTGGGCAAGTATATACTCGGCAATGGAAGAGCAGTGGTTGGCGAAATTGCAGCAGAACACAGCCGCAAGATGCAGCACCTTCCGCTTCTCTCCGCCAAGCGGCATCACATTTCCTGATATTGAAGAAGCCAGTTCCAACATCAAGGCCTCATCGTCCGGGTTGTCTGCCTCAACAAAGAGGGGAATATGCTGGAAATCCACAATCCGCTGCCTGGAGAAAGTCTGCATGGGATAGAACACCCCTCTCCTACCCGCCTTGACCGCGTCGATAGAGACCGTCCCGGCAGTGTGGGCGATAAGAGCATCCGGCAGAAGTCCTGACAAGCGGGCCGTGACGTCTGCGATGGCATCATCCTTTACGGCCACAATGTAGATATCGGCATCAGAAGGAAGTGTGCTGATGTCGTCGGTTGGCATTAAGTTCAGCCGGTCAGCCAGCGTTTTGGCCGACTGCATGGTGCGGCTGAAGACAGCAGGGATGTCATGTCCGGCCTTGACGAGCGCATGGCCCAGGCTCGTGGCAAGGTTGCCAGCCCCAAGAAGAACAACTCTCATCGTCACTCAAACTTGTTGATGGAGACAGACTCCCATTTCAGCTTGCTCTCGTCCTGCAGCTTACGCTCTATGGCAGGATATCCGAACGCGATGACGCACTCTGCCTTGAACTGCTCCGGGTATCCGAAGATGTCGCGCAGACATTCATCAGCCGTGATGCCGTCGAGGTGTCCTCTGAGACGGAGTTGTGCCCAGCAGCTGCCAAGTCCGAGCTCTGCAGCCTGATACTGCATCGAGACGGCAGCAATAGACGCGTCCTCCACCCACACATCGGTGGCGTCGGTGTCCATAAGTACGACCACAGCCAGCGGAGCAGTCTGAACAAATTCTGCTCCCGCACTCTTCGACTGAGCTATCTGACGCAGGAGGTCTTTGTCGTCCACCACGATGAAGCACCAGGCGCGTGTGGATTTTGATGTTGGAGACATAAGTGCCGCACGCAGGATTGTCTGTGTCTGCTCTGGCGTGAGTTCCTCATCGGTGAATTTGCGAATGCTTCTTCTTTTTGCTACTAAATCCTTAAAATCCATGTATCTTGTCAGTTGAAAGTTGAATGTTTAATGTTTAATGTGGAGTATGCTGTAGGGACTTACTTCATGTATGTCCGTCAGCTGACTATCGTCTTTTGCTCTCTCCTTCATCAAAAAAGAGAACGATTATACAATGTTGGAAGCTGTGTACATTCATCAAGGAAGTCAACACATCCCCACAAAGTCGTAGTATATTAAAAAAAGGATTGTCAAGCAACGAATGTTCACAATCCTTTTATACATTATATATAATATAGCCGGAGGTATAATATGGCCCTTCCCATAATTTTCCGAGTCATCTGATACGTTCCAGCGACCTCACCAGCTTCTCGTCTCTGCGGATTCCCCTGAAAGCAAGGAAACAGAGTATGACGGACACGAGAGGATAGACAGCATTCAGCTTGAGCTGGAACTCAGGCTGGAACGGTGCCTGAATCTCGCTGAGCTTCTGCTGATAGACCCACGAGAAGAACGCATACGTAAGTATATATCCCACAAGCAATATCATATTGAATATGGTAAGCCTCATCTGCAGCACCCGCTTATGGAAAATGACGATGGTGAATGCAGCGATTGCGATGACCGCAATTAAAATAACTCCGAGAGCCCATGGGCCTGCAGCCTGCATCTGAGTGAACGGTTCGACTATGGGGTTGAACGTGAAATTAGAGAATTCGGCCACCGGCTCGCCTCCGGCATTATATAGTCCGATCGTGGAGCAAAGCGACACGATGGAGAGAATAATGACGATCAGCAGATAGAGGGTTTGTAGTCTTTGGATCATATGGTCAGATTAAGAAGATTGAGAATAGGTTAGTTTATTTGAGCAGAGCTGACTCTGCCTGGCATGGTGCTGAAGTCAGTGCGCCAAGCATCCGCTTAGGAGTATAGGTTCTCGGCACTCTGTTTTGCCGGGTTTCTGTAATAAATCTTGCCTTCGATAAACTCCTGTGTGGCTATGAGTGTTGGCTTGGGGAGTCTCTCGTAGTAACGGGAAATCTGAATCTGCTCGTCGTTCTCAAACATTTCCTCAAGGTTGTCGTTGGTCGTGGAGAACTCCTGGAGTTTCTTGGCGATTTCGTCCTTCATGGCTGTTGCAATCTGATTGGCTCTTTTGCCGATGATGGCTACGCTCTCATAGACATTGCCGGTTTCAACGGAGAAATCGTTAAGATTACGTGTAACTGTAGTAAGTGGTGCGTTTGTTTTTTTGAAGTCCATGTTTTATTATTATGAATTATTGATTATCAAATTAGGAAACACTGTCTGCCGCTTGCGCTTTGGCTTATGCGGAAAGGGCGGCCACGAAGGCCAGAATCAGGAAAATGAAAGCCATGACTATTTGTTTTTGAAATCAGGCTGCAAATGACGCAGTAAGGTCAGGCTCCGATTTTAGTTGATGACTGACGGAATATTTTCTCTGCCTCGTCGATGTACTTGCTTTCCGGGAATTCATTTTTGAATCCGTAGTACTCGTCGATGGTGTTTTGGTAGCGCTCTCTTTCTTTCTCTATGACGCTGTGCTGCGCCAGCTTGAACTTGGCACGGAGGATTAGTATCGAGAGGTCTTCCTTGAGTTTCGTATAGGGGAAGGACTTGATGGCGTTTTCAGCCGTGATGATGCAAGCCTCATAGTTGTTGCCTCCGGCCAGGCAGTTTCCGTTGTAAGTGCCCAGGTCGAAGTACAGCTTGGCGGAGTCGTATTCTTTCTGCACCAGACGGTCCTGCAGGGCGTAAATCATGTTGTTGATCTCGTCCTTACGCTGTGAATAGGGATAGTGCTCCACATACTCCTGCAAGGAGTTGATTGCTGCGTATGTGGGGGTCTGGTCGAGCCGGGGGTCGGGCGACTGCATATATGAGGCCTTACCGCTGTAGAAGCGGGCCAGCTCCGTGTAGATACCCTTTGGATAGGTCTTATAGTAACGGTCGAAATAGACAACGGCCGTCTCGTAGTCCTTGAGGTTGAAATAGCACAT
This sequence comes from uncultured Prevotellaceae bacterium, assembly GCA_946625675.1. Taxonomy (GTDB): domain Bacteria; phylum Bacteroidota; class Bacteroidia; order Bacteroidales; family Bacteroidaceae; genus UBA3839. The sequence goes on from CAMOTI010000032.1 coordinate 8,135, forward strand.
CCCGTTCATGAAGAGGCACTCCTCGGCCTTGTCCGTTCCCTTGAACGGGTTGATGAGGTCTGCCAGCAACTGGTAAGCCTTAGTATAGTGTCCTGCAACATAGCATTGCTTGGCCACTTCGTATTTATAATCGACGTCCTGCGACTTGAATACGGAATTATACCCTCCCTTGCACGAAGAGAGTGCGACGACAGCGATGATGCAGGCAAAACAAATCTTTTTCATGCGTAATAAACAGATATTTTTTTCGGGTCAGGACCGGTTGAAAGCCACAGCCCCATAAATCTTTGCAAAGTTACAAAAAAAAATGCAGAAAAAAGAATGTAAGCCAGATAATTCATCGATAAAAGCCAATATTTAGGATTTTTTTTGAAACACATAAAATTTTACGGAAAAAATTTTTTGTTTCAGAAAAAAGTTGTTAAATTTGCGATGTTTTGTATAGATGGCGGATAAGTGTAAGAAAGACAACATTGCGGACACCCGTCAAGGAGTAAATCAGGAAAAGGGGAACACAATGTTGCAGAAAAGGGAAACGGCAGCCACTCAAGCACACGGCAGCCATGTTTTTCCCGGCACCGATCTGGCAATCTATGCAAACAGACGCTAACTAAGGAACTGCAACAGACGAGGAAACGAATTCATCCAATATTTTACTAACTAAAAAACTAACGTTATGAGAAAATTATTTACTTTATTGTCGATGGTTTTCTGTTGTTTTGCGGCCAACGCACAGGTTATCCAGTTTTCGGAAGAAGTCAATGCAGGTGCGCTCAATGGAAAATCATTCACGAGTAGCGGTCTGGTACTGACTGTTACCGACACAAAGAACAAAGTATCGATTGACGCAAACAACTGCTACTTCGGCACGACAGAGGCCTACACGAAGTACAGCTACCGTCTGAAGACCGGTGGAAAGTCCAGCGCAGACAACAGCATGAAGCTGACGGTACCTAAGTCTGGCACATTGAAAATCTGCGTACGCACTGCCAGCTCGAGTGCGACCGACCGCAACCTTGTGCTGACCCAGGGCGGCAAAGAGTTGTTCAACCAGGTTATTCAGGAGACAGGCAGCTATGAAGAAATCACATTCGAGGGGAACGAGAACCCGACAAAAATCTATACCGTCGTGAGTGTTCCCGTGACAGCAGGAGATGTGGAGATCACCTACCCTACCGGCTCACTGAACTTCTACTCATTCGAACTGGACGGAGAGATCCCGACAAGCTACGACATCAACATCACCAGCGACCCTGAGAACAGCTACTACAGTGGCGGACAAGAGATATCTATCTATGACTTAGTGAAAGCACTCGGTCTTGCAGACGAAGCTGCTTTGCAGGCACTGCTCGAAGGCAACCAGGCGTGGTATATCAAGACAGCAGACGGCATGTCGAATGCCACCACGGGCAATGCAGGCGAGAACGCCTTCTGGATGAACGCCCAGGGTGACCCTCAGACTCACGGCACAGAAGGAAGCTGCTGGTTCTTTGGAATTTACTGGAACGCAGCGAACGAAGAGGAGGGTACTCCCGCATCCGTTGACGTACACGGCGGACAGATGCCAAAATACTTCAGCAAGATCTACACCGACACAGAACTGAAGCAGGTGTTCTACCTCGTGAACGGAGACAAGCAAGTGACTTTCAACGTGACACTCCACGTGAACGCAGCCCAGGAGGCCCAGATACTCAGTCTCAGCGACCTGACCATCGTGAAGGACTATGAGATGCCGCTATCGTTTGTAGCCACCAAGCAATATGAGGGAAACACAGCAACCATCACTTTGGAAGGTCTTTACGAGGCACTTGCCGGCACAACAGCCGAGTCTTTTGACGCCAACATCGGTACAAGCAGCTTTGCTGAGATTGTTTCAACCGACACAATCAACGACCTGGTTACCTATTCGTTAAAGGGCGAATTGATGAATATGACAGACATTCGGACTGAGACTGACGGTTGGTTCGGCCGTTATACCAATTTTGACGAAAACACAGGCATTGAGAGCACACTCGCGATGAATGCCCCGAAACCGCACGGAGCTGGCGGCACCTTCTACATCCAGAATATCGCACTGGCAAACGGAGAGCTCTCCTTCACAACCGGTCAATATCCTGGTACACTGAAGAAAGGCGACACAGATTATACATATCTCTATATTGTAAGTGGAAAGAATGCAGTCCGCATCAAAGTATATGTTGACGTGACAGATCCTGAATACGTACCGCAAGATCAACTGGAGCTTGCCGGCGAGACGACAATCGACATAGCCATGAACCCTATGACCAGCTATTCCACCAAGGCATTCACCATTGACATGGCAGCTATCGCTGAGGCATTAGGATGCGAGGTGGCTGATATTGACAACGTCTACTCTTGGACAGACGCAGGAGAGATGTCGGACAACCACACAGAAAGCAGTGGCGGTTTCTACTTCACAGCAGACAGCAAGATTGGCAGTTGGAATAGCAGCATAGAATCCACAGCTCCTTTCTTCATCTCTATCAGCAGTCTGGCAGACGGTGCATTCAACATCGGCCAGTATGCAAACTACTATAAAGATATCACAGAAGACGTGAACCTGAACCCGGATCTTATCTTCATCGTAGGAGCAAAATACTACATTGTTCATATCAGCTACAGAATCACCAAGGATGACCTTGTGGACCCGAGCACATGGAGCCGTGCATATGCAGCTGCTTACGACGTACAGTTGATTGACTCAGAAGGATATGGACAAGCAGCCGAGAGCCAGACAACGCTTGACTTAGACGACATCATAGCCGCCATCGGTACAGAAAGTCCAAGACTTTACACCGAGTTCTGGAAAACCGAAGAGGACGGCAGCGAGACGATGACCTACTCCGATGCCTACAGCTGCGACCCGAATCCAGGATTCTACATGAGTGGAGACGGCCGTTCGGCAGGCGCATGGGGCAACAGTCCATCATACGGTATGTCATACGCAAATGGTGTTATCACTTATTACTGTATCGCTGGAAACCATAAAGCTGGCGACGAATTCATCAGCCGCTTCTATCTTGTGAACGAGGACAACGGCAAGTATGCACAGATCACGCTGAACGTCGCATTCGTTGACGAGCGCGGAGCAATCGCCAGTGAAGTGGGCAGCACCGACGTGAAGGTTTACCTGAACGCAGAGGCAGAGAATGAGGAAACGGGCTGTTACGAAGGAAACGAAGGCGTTGACTGGGCAGCAGTATGCGAGGCACTCGGCATCACCGAAGACGAGATTGTAGACTGCACATGGATGATCACCAACAGCTACGGCAAGCTCGTGAACGTGACCGCAGACACCAGTTTCGAGGCAGACAACAACGCATTCGATGCCGACGGCTACTTGGTGGATGACCCTGCAAACGCAGTATTCACCCTTGGATTCAACAACGACAACAAAAAGTTCATGGTGACCACCGTGGACGACCCTGTCGACGGAGTTGTATATGAGACGAAGGTGGGTCTGAAGAGCGAGAAGGGCATCTACGTGTTCAACGTGAAGACCGGCGTGACCATCAGCGACAAGAAGAAGGGTGACGTGAATGAGGACGGAAAAGTTGACATCAGCGACATCGTGGCTGTGATCAACCAGATCGCAGGTACCGCAACTTACCGCTATGCCGATGTGAACGAGGACACCAAAGTCGACATCAGCGACATCGTGGCTATCATCAACACCATCGCTGAACAATAATTTTCCAGATTGTATTTAAATAATTGAAAATAGTGGGCTTTACGCCCACTATTTTTTTGATATGAGAGAAAAAAACAGTAAATTTGCGGATGGAATCAGGATGAAAGCAACAACCACGCAAATCCATCCTGTATTAGCCGCATACAAACGCAAACAAGAAAACAGAGAGGCGGGCATACACGAAGTAAGTCCCGAAAAGGCAAAGATGAAGAACGTGTTCAAGACAGACAATGAGATTCTGATATTCGTGATGAATTTCTTCCTGCTGGAGACAGTGGGAAAACTGCTTGTGCTGGGACTCATCCACGTATTGCGCTATTTCGGGCTTCATCAGCCGTACTATCTTTACTATGGTCATCACGACTCCCCTTTCTGGCTGTTCAATATCATGCTGCTGACCGCCGTGGCCATCAGCTTTTACCGCATACTGAAGAAAAAGAAGAAACCCGACAAGTAATCAGCATGTCTCTGCCTAAGAGGAACAAGCATCGCACGGAATAAGCCTTCCAACTTACACAAACAACATTTTATAAGTCAAATTCCGGCCTAAACCTCTATTTTCATCAATAATTTCATCTTAACTCAAAAAAAACACCCAAAAATTTTGTCGTTTCGAATAAAAGCACTACCTTTGCACTCGATTTCAGAAATGACTACAAAAACGGTAGTTTTTCTACATGGTGCCCGTAGTTCAGTTGGTTAGAGCGTCAGATTGTGGTTCTGAATGTCGACGGTTCGAGTCCGTCCGGGCACCCTTCAAAAAAATCCCTGCAAGTGTTTGACTTGCAGGGATTTTCATTTTCTAATACCTTAGATTTTGATGGAACATTGATGGAACAATTTAAAAATATTCCATCAATTTTGGACTCGAAACACCACAAGGATTAGCAAACTGTTTATTCAAAATGAGGAAACTGCCACGTGTATTCATATACTTGCAGTTAACGTCATTCTTTACCTTCTGTCATAATAATCCATTTACCTTCCTTACGACCATCTTGACGCTCGATATTGATACCAAGTTTCCTAATAGCTGTAAACTCTCGTTGGATAGTCTTATCGGACACCTTAAGTTTTCTGGACATTTCTATTAGAGTTGCTTCTGGTGATGTATAAATCATTTCGAGTATAACCATCTGTCTTTCAGATAGTTCTTTTAGGACATCTTTCTGGACATCATTATTCCCTTTTACATATTCCAGTACTTCGTGTTGAAATATGCCAGAGTTCAAATACCTCACGTAAATCCTCCCAATA
>CAMOTI010000033.1 GCA_946625675.1 uncultured Prevotellaceae bacterium
GGCTCAGAAATGAAAATTACTTTTCCTTGTAGTTCCATTTTGTCTTTTATTATTCGTTTTTTTGATTTAAAATTGAAATTATAGTGCGAATTTACGAAAAAGTTCTCTAAAAAAATAATTTTTATTGCGTTTTTTTCAAAAATGTGGAAAACATTTTATATCTTTGTATGATATTTTACATTATCGTTAACCTGCAGACAAAAACATTCATCCAGGAAACGAGAAATAAGCCATGAATTGAAGGCAAAAAAAGAAAAAAATAAATAAAAACAAACATACACATGAGATTTCAAGTATCAAGCACAGCGCTATACGCGCGTTTGCAGGCGCTCAGCAGGGTGATAAACACGAAGAGCACGCTGACTATTCTTGAGAGCATTCTTTTTGAGGTGGATGGGAACCAGTTGAAGATGACAGCTTCCGACAGCGAGACGACGCTGGTTTCAACCATGAGTTTGGACGATGTATCGGGCAGCGGACAGTTTGCCATCAAGGCCTCTACCATCCTGAACGGCTTGAAAGAGCTTTACGAACAGCCCATCACGCTCGATGTGAACGAAGATACGTATGAAGTGAAGGTGACTTACCAGAACGGAAAGAGCAGCTTCGTAGGTCAGAGCGCGGCCGAATATCCGCTTCCGATGGGTATCGCTGATGATGTTCAGTCCATCAGCATCCAGTGCGACATCCTCTCCAACGGCATCTCCCGCGCGCTGTTCGCCACAGCCGACGACGAGTTGCGTCCGGTGATGAATGGTATCTATTTCGACATCACGGAGGAGAGTGTGACGTTTGTGGCCAGCGACGGCCATAAGCTGGTTCGCGACCGCAACACGACGGTGAAGTCAGGCACTTCCACTTCTTTCATCCTCCCGAAGAAGCCGGCCAAGATGCTGAAGGATATCCTGTCGAAATCTGAGGGCGAGGCTGTGATCCGTTTCGACGACAAGAATGCTGAAATCAAGATAGAAGGCTTCACGCTGGCATGCCGCCTGATTGTGGGTCGCTATCCCAACTACAACAGCGTCATACCGAGGGACAACCCATATCACGTGACAGTGGACCGCGACGCGATGATAGGAGCACTGCGCCGTACGATGGTGTTTGCCAGCACGAGCACGTCGCTGACAAAGCTCCATATGGAGAACAACACGCTGACCATCTCCACTCAGGACATCGACTACTCCACAGCTGCCGAGGAGCATATTCTCTGCGACTTTACCGGCAACCCGATGAGCATAGGCTTCAAGGGAACGTTCCTGCTCGACATTCTCAACACGATGGAGTCCACCAACATCATCCTTCAGCTTGCTGACCCGAGCCGTGCCGGCGTGATTGTGCCAGCCGAACAGGAGGAAGGCGAAGACCTGCTGATGTTGCTGATGCCTATGATGCTGAACGAGGGCTGATGGGATTTACGACTGGCGATTAATTTTTAATCCAGTATTTTTGTGATTTATCCTGTCGTCCGAGAATTGAGATGATATGGCATCTGTCTTATAGGAATGGAGAACTGCCTTCATGCAGAGAGGGGTTCTTCATTCTTTTTATTTACAATAAGTGGTGTGAAAAAACGTTATAGATAATATGAAACTGAAATTAACCCGTCCGTTGATCTTTTTCGACCTCGAGACCACAGGTCTGGACGTGTCGAAAGACCATATTCTGGAGTTGAGCTATATCAAAGTATGTCCCGACGGCCATGAGGAGAAGGACACGCTTCGGTTCAAGCCCGTGGACATGCTGGGCAACGTGATTCCGATTCCAGAGAAGACCACCGCCGTGCACGGCATCAGCGATGCAGACGTGGCCGACTGTCCTTCTTTCATGGAATGTGCCGAGTCACTGTATGAAGGAGTGTTCAAGGACTGCGACCTTGCCGGCTTCAATTCCAACCGTTTCGACATCCCGCTGCTGGTGGAGGAGTTTCTCCGTGCCGGCGTGAGTGTGGACATGAGCGGCATCCGCACCGTCGACGTTCAGAACATCTACCACAAGCTGGAAAAGCGCAACCTGGCGGCCGCCCTGAAATTCTATTGCGGCAAGGAGTTGCTGGATGCCCATCATGCGTCTGCCGACACGGAGGCCACCTATGAGGTGCTTCAGGCGCAACTCGACCATTATCCTGCCGAACTTCAGAACGACGTGGACTTCCTGGCTGAGTTCTCCACCATGGTCAAGACGCTGGATTTCGCCGGACGTGTGGCGCTGGACGAGGAAGGAAAAGAGATCTTCACGTTCGGCAAGCACCGCAACAAGCGCGTGGAGGATGTTGTCCGTCGCGACCCGAATTTCTTCAACTGGATCCGTCAGGGCGATTTCCCGCTGAACACGAAGCAGGTGGTTGAGGCTTTGTGGTTGAAGTACAAATAGTTTTTTTTGAGTTTTGAGTTTATGGTTTTGAGTTGAGAGTTTAGAGTTTAGAGTTGAGAGGGAAGTTAGTTTGGGATTAGGCAGAATGGGTTGAATGGGCAGAATGGGTTGATGGCTGACTCTGATTAATTTAATGAAAAAACGAAAGATAAAATGCTGAAAGGAAAGAAAATTGTGCTGGGTATCACCGGCAGTATCGCGGCTTATAAGTCGTGCTTGATAATCAGGCAGTTGATAAAGGCTGGGGCGGAGGTGCAGGTGGTGATTACGCCTGCAGGCAAGGAGTTTATCACGCCCATCACGCTCTCGGCGCTGACGAGCAAGCCTGTGGTGAGCGAGTTTTTCGCCCAGCGCGACGGTACGTGGCATTCGCATGTGGCGCTGGGTCTGTGGGCCGACGCGATGCTGATTGCGCCCGCCACTGCTTCCACCATCGGCAAGATGGCGCATGGGGTGGCAGACAATATGCTGATTACCACATATCTGTCGATGAAGGCCCCTGTGTTCGTGGCACCCGCTATGGACCTGGACATGTATGCTCATCCTTCCACTCAGCAGAACCTGAAGACGTTGCAGTCGTATGGCAACCATATCATCGAACCGGGCACAGGTTTTCTCGCCTCCCATCTGGAAGGTAAGGGCCGGATGGAGGAGTCTGAGGTGATCGTGAAGGTGCTCGACGAGTTTTTCGAGCAGCAGGCCGCCGGCAGCGGTGATTTGTCGGGAAAGAGCGTGATGATCACCGCCGGTCCCACATACGAGAAGATAGACCCAGTCCGCTTCATCGGCAACTACTCATCGGGCAAGATGGGCTTTGCGCTGGCGCAGGAATGTGCGTGTCGCGGGGCTAAGGTAGAGCTGGTTCTCGGTCCCGTGGCTGTGGTTCCGCAGGATTTGCATGCCAATATCCACGTGATCAACGTGGAGAGTGCTGCCGACATGTATGAGGCGGCTACAAAGGTGTTTCCTGACGTCGATGCCGGCATACTCTGTGCTGCCGTGGCTGATTTCACACCGTCGGTCACAGCAGAGAGCAAGATCAAACGAAAGGGCGAGATGACCATCACGCTGCAGCCCACCCAAGATATCGCCGCCGCTGTGGGGCAGATGAAGCGCAAGGGACAGGTGCTCGTGGGATTTGCCCTGGAGACCGACAACGAGCAGGTGAATGCGGAGCATAAGCTGGAGAAGAAAAACCTGGACTTTATCGTACTCAACTCGCTGAGAGACAAGGGGGCGGGATTCCGACACGACACGAACAAGATCACCATCATCCGCAAGGACCTTACCACCATACCGTTCCCGCTGAAGGACAAGACGGAGGTGGCGAAGGATATCGTGGATGAAACCGTTAATACTTTGAGGTTTGAGGTTTGAAATTTGAAATTTTGCCATCCGGACGGATTTTTACTTTGAAATTTGAGGTTTATTTCGATAATCAGAATTTACAGAACAAACGATAATAAGTCATGAGGAGGTTGTTATTCATGATGATGACGGCTTTGCTGTCATTATTCTCCATTGAAATGAACGCACAGGAACTGAACTGCAAGATCAAGGTGATCCACAGTCAGGTGCAGGGTACGAACACGAGTGTGTTCAAGACCCTTGAGACGGCGTTGAACGAGTTTATGAACAACCGTGCGTGGACGGACCTTCAGTATAAGGAGGAGGAGCGCATAGACTGCACGATGAACATCACGATCAAGCAGTACAAGCCTGAGGAGAACGCGTTCGTGGGCGAATGTCTGTTCCAGCTGAGCCGTCCGGTCTATAACTCCAACTACAACACGACGGTGTTCTCCATGCGCGACAACAACTTCAACTTCAACTACCAGGAGTACGACCAGCTGGAGTTCAACCTGACGAACATGAACAACGAGCTGACCGCTCTGATGGCCTATTACGCCTATCTCTTCATCGGACTGGACCTCGATACCTTCTCCCCGCTTGGAGGAACTGCCGTCCTTGGCATCGTGGAGCAGATCGTGAACAACGCCCAGACCTTCAGCGGCGCCGGGTGGAAGGCGTTCAGCGACGACCGTAACCGCCATGCCATCATCAACGACTATGTGGAGTCGTCTATGGAGCCGTTCCGTCAGCTTCAGTACAAATACCACCGTCTTGGGCTGGACGAGATGACGAACAACGCCGACCGCGGCCGCACCGCCATCACCGAGTCCATCGAGCTTCTGAAGGAAGCCCACAGCAACAAGTCGATGAGCCAACTTCCTGCCATCTTCTCCGACTATAAGCGTGACGAAATCGTGAACGTGTATAAAGAGCACGGCACAGCGAACGAGAAAGAGAAAGTCTATACTATTCTGAGTGATTTGAATCCGTCGCAGAATAAGTATTGGGACAATATAAAGAAGTAGTTGAAAGATGAAAGTTGAAAGATGAAAGTTTAAAGGGATTTAGTCAAAATAGATAAAGCCCCAGACCGCATAGAATGTGAGTCTGGGGCTTGTTGTTTTGCAATTTTGTGATTGTGTGTGTTCGTGCAATCTTTTGACTGATTTTTTATTTCAGGAAGTCGTTGAAATACTGGGTGATTTTCTTGTGGAGGTGTACGCGGTCGGTACCCATCATGTTGTGCTCATCGCCGGGATAGGTGAAGAGGTCGGGATAGGTGTCGGCGTCGATGCAGGCGCGGATGAAGGAGAGTGTGTGCTGTGGCACGCATACGGGGTCGTTTCCTCCATAGATGATGAGCAGCCGGCCTTTGAGGTTTCTTGCCTTGCTGAGGCAGCTGGCCTGGGCATATCCCTGGGGGTTGGACTGCGGAGTCTCCATATAGCGCTCTCCGTACATCACCTCATAGTATTTCCAGTCGATGACCGGCCCGCCTGCCACGCCCACCTTGAACACGTCGGGGTAGGTGGTCATGAGGCTGGTGGTCATGAATCCTCCGAAACTCCATCCGTGAACGCCAATGCGGTCTGCATCGATATATGGCAGAGACTTGAGGTAGTCAACTCCCTTGAGCTGGTCCTTCATCTCCTCCACGCCGAGGTGCTTGAATGTGGCCTGCTCAAATTCCAGTCCGCGGTGCTCGCTTCCCCTGTTGTCGAGGCAGAACATGACGTAGCCGTTCTGCGCCATCCAAATGTCCCATCCACGAACGCCCCAGTGGCGCGTGGCGTCGATATTGTGGGCGTGCGGTCCTCCATAGACGTAGATGACAGCCGGGTACTTCTTCGCCGGGTCGAAGTCCGTAGGGAGGATGAGCCGGTAGTAGAGGTCCGTCACCCCGTCTGCCGCCTTGAGCGTGCCCGTCTTGATTTCCGGCACGTTGAAGTTGTCCCAAGGGTCACGTGAGTCTATGATGGTTGTCCGCTTCCCGTTGCTGGTGTCTACGATATCCTGACGGTGTGCAATCGGTCCTTCCGGCATGGCCCATGCGTCCATGGCTGTGGTTCCGTCCTCGGAGAGTGTGGCGTCATGCCATCCGCCAGTGTCGCCCAGCGGTTTGTTTTTCCCGTTCATGTCGACGGCATAAAGTGCGCAGCCGATGGGATCGGCCTCGTTGCTGGTGAAGATGACGGACTTCTCTTTCCGGTTGAATCCCAGCACGTCGATGACCTCGAACTGCCCTTGTGTGAGTTGCCGCTCGAGTTCCGCCTTAGCCTGGTCAAGGCGGTAGAGGTATATGTGGTTGTAGCCGTCGCGCCGTGTCTCATAGATAAAGCGGCTGTTGTCCCACGGCAGGAACTTGATGGGCGTTAGCGGCTCGAAGTATTTGTCGTTGTCCTCCTTGAAGAGAGTTGCCACGAATGTACCGGTGTTGGCGTCGTACTGGTCCAGCTTTGCATGTTTCTGGCTTCTGTCGAGCTCGATGAGGAAGACGTATTTGCTGTCCGGACTCCATGCGATATTGGTGAAATAGCGGTCGGTGGGGTCTCCGGCATCGAGATATACGGTCTTTTTGCTTGCCATGTCGTAAACGCCTACCGTCACCTTGTGGCTTGTCTCTCCCGCCATCGGGTAGCGGTCGGGTGCAGCTTGTGCGCATCTGCTTCCCTCTTCCGGTTCGAGGTTGAGGTCCACCTGAGGGTAAGGGCTGACCATGCTCTGGTCCATTCGGTAGAACGCCAGTTTGTCGCCCTTGTCGCTCCAGAAGAGTCCTGAGCTGATACCGAACTCATCGCGGTGGACCGACTGTCCGTACACCATGTCCGATGTTCCGTCGGTTGTGAGCTGCTGCTCGTTGCCGTCGGCGTCGCAGACGAAGAGGTTGTGGTCGCGTACAAAAGCCAGGTTGCGTGAGGCAGCATGCCAGTCGGACGCCGCATAGCTGTCGGAGAGCGGCTGCGACCACACCGTTTTCTTGGCCTTCCAGTCTACCAGTGCCTGCTTTCCTTTTCCCTTGAGCAGTACGAGTGTCTGACCAGGGTAGGGGAAGGTGGCGTAGTAGAGGTGCTGGACGGAGAATCCTGCAGTGGTGAGCGCGGCGTTGGCGTCGGCAAGGGAGAAGAGCGTCTCCCCTTCGTCCATTGGGTTCTTCTTGCTGACCAGCGAGCAGTGGTCAAGGTCGAGCACTACGCACTGCTCTCCCCAGAATGTCGTGTATTTCCTGTTTGCGACAGAGCTCTGGTAGAAAGTGGCACCTCCCGGTATGAGGTCGTCGATGGTGAAGTTACGCTTGATTTTAGCCCTGACCGTCATGTTCCTGTTTTGTGACATCATAGAGATAGGAAAAACTGCCAAAAGTATGGCAAAAGTAATTTGTCTGATACTCATAATCGTGTATATTTTTCGCAAAATTAGTGAATTTTTACGAAAAAATGCATTTTTCCATACGATATTAAATATTTTTTATTAGTTTTGCGTTAGTTTTTGAATAACATTCATTTTTTGTATTAACTAAAATCGAGAAATTATGAAGAAGTATTTAGCAGAATGTATCGGTACCTTCGTACTGACATTCCTCGGCTGCGGTGCAGCCGTAAGTTTGGGATGTGGTTCAGACACAGCATCCGTAGTTGGCACTTCTATTGCTTTCGGTCTCTCTGTGATCATGATGGCTTACACCATCGGTGGTGTTTCCGGTTGCCACATCAACCCAGCTATCACTCTCGGTGTGCTGCTCGACGGCCGTATGAGCGCCAAGGACGCAGTGGGCTACTGGGTAGGCCAGTTCGTAGGCGGTATTCTTGCAGCTTGTCTGCTTTCTGCCATCGT
>CAMOTI010000034.1 GCA_946625675.1 uncultured Prevotellaceae bacterium
ATTTATATTTTTTTTTCGTAATTTTGCAGTATGAAAAAAATAGGAGTCTTCTGTGCTTCTTCCGACAAGATGGAGCACACGTATTATGATGCCGCTTATTCATTGGGTAAATGGATAGGCGGAAGTGGGTTTACGCTTGTCTATGGAGGTGCCAACTGTGGACTGATGGAATCTGTGGCCAGAGGTACGAAAGAGGGTGGTGGAACGGTATATGGAGTAGTTCCACAGAAGTTGGTGAGGAGCGGCAGAGTGAGCGACTGCATCGACATTACTTTCTACTGCAACGACCTGAGTGACCGCAAGCAGTATCTGGTCGACGAGTCCGACATACTCATTGTGTTGCCAGGGAGCGTAGGCACTCTCGACGAGGCCTTCTGTGCATTAGCAGCCAACACCTTCGGCATGCACGAGAAGAAGGTGATCTTCTGGAATATCGATGGATTCTACGATTTGCTATTCCAGTTTCTCGACACACTTGAAGGGCGTGGCGTTCTCAACAAGCCATGGAGCGAACTCCTATATAAAGTGAACACATTAGAAGAAATTAAGGAAATATGCGAAAAGTAATAGGAATAGGCGAGACGATCATGGACATCATCTTCAAGAACGGACAGCCCACGGCGGCGGTTCCGGGAGGCTCGGTGTTCAACGGAATCATCTCATTGGGACGACTCGGAATGAACGCCGCCATCATCAGCGAGACGGGTAACGACCGTGTTGGAAACATGATCATAGAATTCATGAAAGATAACGGAGTCGACAGCACGGGAGTGGTTCAATACCAAAACGGGGTGTCTGCCATATCGCTGGCATGGCTCAACGACAAGAACGACGCTGAGTATATGTTCTATAAGGACTATCCATCTGCACGGCTTGAGGTGAACTGGCCTGAAATAAATCCCGACGATATCGTCATGATGGGGTCATATTTCGTGCTCAACCCCGTTTTGCGTCCTAAAGTAAAGGAATTTCTCGACTATGCACGCCAGAACGGGGCACTCATATACTACGACTTCAATTTCAGAAGCAGCCACAAGCATGAAGCCATCAAGATTTATGCCGACATGCTCGAAAACCTGGAATACACCGACATTGTGCGTGGAAGCGTGGAAGACCTCGACAACCTGTTCGGCATTAGCGATCCCGACAGAGTATACAAGCGAGAGATTGAATTCTACTGCAAGAACTTCCTCTGTACCGACGCAGCAGGCGACATCAGGCTTATCACCCCTTCGGTCAAGAAAAATTTCCAGGTGGAGAAAATTCCGACTGTCAGCACCATCGGTGCAGGCGACAACTTCAATGCCGGCGTGGTGTATGGTCTGATCAAATATGGCATCGGTCGCAGTCAGCTCTCTTGTCTCAGCGAGCAGGAATGGGACAAAATCATCAAGTGCGGCAAGGACCTCGCCGCCGATGTCTGCCAGTCTTTCAACAACAGCATCAGCAAGGAATTCGCAGAAAAATATAAGAAAATATAGCCCCTCTAAAATCTCTAGAATCTATAGATAATATAGAATATCTAACTTCCCTCTAAACTCTAAACTCAAAGAGTAACTTCCCTCTAAACTCTCAACTCTAAACTCTCAACTCAAAAAATAATGAAAGCAGGAATAGTAGGACTTCCAAATGTAGGTAAATCAACTTTGTTCAACTGTCTGTCGAGTGCCAAGGCTCAGGCAGCCAATTTCCCTTTCTGCACCATCGACGCACAGATGGGACAGATTAGCGTGCCCGACGAGCGACTGAACCGTCTGGCTGAAATCGTGCATCCCGGACGTATCGTCCCTGCAGTGTGCGACATCGTCGACATTGCAGGACTCGTGAAAGGTGCAAGCAAGGGCGAGGGCCTGGGAAACCAGTTTCTTGGCAACATACGTGAGTGCGACGCCATCATCCATGTGCTCCGTTGTTTCGACAACGGCAACATCGTGCATGTGGACGGATCGGTCGACCCCGTGCGCGACAAAGAAATCATAGACACGGAGCTTCAGCTGAAAGACCTGGAGACCGTGGAAAGTCGCATGAAGCGCGTGGAGAAGCAGGCGCAGGTGGGAGGCGACAAGAAGGCAAAGATGGAGTTCGATCTGCTGTCGCGCTACAAGTCCGCGCTGGAGCAGGGAAAGAGCGCCCGCGTGGTGGAACTGGAGAACGACGACGAAGTGGCGATGAGCAAGCAGATGTTCCTGCTCACCACCAAGCCCGTGCTTTACGTCTGCAATGTGGACGATGCCAGCGCTGCCACAGGAAACGCCTATGTGGATGCCGTTCGCGAAGCCATTAAGGACGAAGATGCCGAACTGATGATTATCAGTGCACAGACAGAAGCCGACATCGCCGAGCTCGATTCCTATGAGGAGAAGCAGATGTTCCTTGAAGACATGGGACTGAAACAGAGCGGATGCGACCGACTCATCAACGCCATCTACCATCTGCTCAACCTCCAGACCTTCATCACAGCAGGTCCTATGGAGGTGAAGGCATGGACGTTCCGCAAGGGATGGAAAGCGCCGCAGTGTGCCGGAGTGATCCACACCGACTTCGAGAAAGGGTTTATACGTGCCGAGGTCATCAAATACGAGGACTACATCAAATACGGCTCTGAGGCTGCGGTCCGCGAAGCCGGAAAGATGGGTGTGGAAGGCAAAGAATACGTCGTTCAGGACGGCGACATCATGCATTTCCGTTTCAATGTATAGTAGAGACGCCCCGTGGGGCGTCTTCAAAAATCCACAATATGCCCCACGGGGCGTATTCATACTTTATATTTTTTTAAAAAAAGTTACAAGACGCCCCACGGGGCGTCTCTACTACAAAATGAAAATTTTATACATCGACTGGCAGCCTTCCATCGAGGCATTGAAATTAGGGTCCTTCACCATCTTGTGGTACTCGCTCTGTTGGGTGGTAGGACTTATAGGCGCATATTTCATCGTGCGCAAGCTATTCATCGACCAGCGGATCGATCCGGAGATGAAAAACGGACGCCTGGTGGCATCCCACCGTTTCGACCCACTTTTCCTCTACTGCTTCGTCGGCGTCGTGCTGGGTGCGCGTATCGGCCACTGCGTGTTTTATGAGCCCGACTATTATCTCACCTCCTTCAAAGGCATCGTGGAGATGATCCTGCCTGTGCGTATCGATGCAGGAGGCAGCTGGCACATGGAGGGCTATAGAGGACTCGCAAGCCATGGCGGAACAATCGGACTGATCCTTGCCTTGCTCCTCTACCGCAAGAAGAAGCAGATGCCGCTCTTCGTGATCCTCGACAACATAGGCATCGCAGCTCCGTTCAGCGCCATGTGCATACGCATCGGCAACCTCATGAACTCGGAAATCATAGGCACACAAACCGACGTGCCATGGGCGTTCATCTTCCACTCACCCGACGCGATGGTGGACGGACAACTTGTGCCGCGCCATCCCTCCCAGTTGTATGAGGCCATCGCATACGCCATCATTTTCATCATCATAATCATGGTCTACAAGCGCAGCAGGCGAGCTTATCAAGGCAAGGAAAACCAGCTCTACCAAGTGCGCGAGCGCATATCCGTAGGCTCAGGATTCTATTTCGGACTCTGCGTCGCCGCCATCTTCACCTTCCGATTCTTCATCGAGTTCCTGAAGAAAGAGCAGGGTGGCATCGACGACGGCTCACTGCCCATCGACATGGGTCAGATCCTCAGCATACCCCTTATCATCATCGGACTATGGTCGATGTTCAGAAAGTGTGAGATGAAGAACGAATAAAAAATAAGAATCTAGAACCTCTAGAATATCTAGAACCTCTAGAATATCTAGAAAATCTAGAACCTCTAGAAAATCTAGAACCTCTAGAATATCTAGAATATCTAGAAAATCTAACTTTCCTCTAAACTCTAAACTCTCAACTCTAAACTCTCTTGAACAGAAAACTCAACATAACCGAGCTCGACCGCATGAGCGTGGATGAGTTCAAGCACAGCCGTAAGATTCCGTTGGTCGTTGTGCTTGACGATGTCCGCAGTATGTATAACGTAGGTAGTGTGTTCCGCACATCCGACGCCTACCGTGTGGAGTGCATCTACCTCTGCGGCATCACCGCCCGTCCGCCCCACGCCGAAATCCACAAGACAGCGTTGGGTGCCGAAGACAGTGTGGAATGGCTTTATTTCCAGAATCCAGAAGACGCAGTGATGGATCTTCGCCGTCGGGGCTACCGTGTCATGGCGGTGGAGCAAGCCGAAGGCAGCGTGAGTCTTCCTTTGCCCGATCACCTTTTCGCCGAGCCACCCGACGGCTACGGACTCGTCTTCGGAAACGAAGTGAAGGGAGTCCACCAGCATGTGATAGATCTCTGCGACGGCTGCATCGAACTTCCCCAGTACGGCACCAAGCATTCCCTCAACGTGGCCACAACCGCCGGCATCGTCATCTGGGAGATGGCAAAGCTGTTTACTTTGAAATTTGAAATTTGAAATTTGAAATTTTTGTCAGACTTGTCTGACCAGTCCGACCCGTCCGAAAAACTCTCAACTAAAAACTAACTTCCCTCTAAACCCTCAACTCTCAACTCTCAACTAAAAAAAACATGAAATCCGAAGAGTTAACGCCTATGATGCGTCAGTTCATGGAACTGAAGTCGAAGCACCCCGATGCGCTGCTTCTTTTCCGTTGTGGCGACTTTTATGAGACCTACAGCGACGATGCCGTCGTCGCTTCTGAAATTCTGGGCATAACTCTCACCAAGCGCAGCAGCGCCATCGGTACCCGAAAGGACGCGGCAGTGGCGATGGCAGGATTTCCGCACCACGCGCTCGACACCTACCTGCCTAAGCTTATACGGGCCGGAAAGCGCGTGGCTATATGCGACCAGCTGGAGGACCCGAAGCTGACGAAGAAGCTGGTGAAGCGAGGTATCACCGAGCTGGTCACACCTGGAGTGGCAATGACCGACACGGTCGTGGCAAGCAAGGAGAACAACTTCCTTGCAGCCATCCATTTCGGTAAGGCGATGATCGGACTCTCGCTGCTCGACATCACCACCGGAGAGTTCCTCGTCTATCAGGGGAGCAGCGACTATGTGGACAAGCTGCTATCCAATTTCGCACCCAAGGAGGTGCTCTTCGAAAGGGGAAAACGGAATATGTTTCTTGGTAATTTCGGAGGGAAATACTTCACCTACGAGCTCGACGACTGGCTCTTCGTGGAGGAAACGTCTCGAAAGAAGCTCAACAAGCATTTCGGTGTCCGTAACCTCAAGGGATTCGGCGTCGACCACATCAACGAGGGAATCGTAGCAGCGGGCGTCATTCTCTACTATCTCGAGCAGACGCAGCACACACATATCAAGCATATCAGCCGAATCAGCCGGATTGAGGAGTCACGCTACATGCATCTCGACCGATTCACCATCCGCAGTCTTGAGCTCCTGCAGGCGATGAACAGCGGGGGAGACTCTCTCCTAAAGGTCATCGACAAGACCGTCACGGCCATGGGAGGACGTATGCTCTACCGATGGCTCAGCTTCCCGCTCAAAGACCCCGGCCAGATTCGTGAGCGGCAGGACGTGGTCGACCATTTCTTCCGGGAGCCGGAATTACGCGACCAGATTCTCGAACTGCTACATGGAATCGGCGACCTCGAGCGGCTCAGCAGCAAGATAGCGACTCAGCGCATCGGACCGCGCGACTTCATACAGCTGAAGCAGTCGCTGGAGAACATAGCGCCTATCAAGCAGATGTGCGCCGATTCCGACAATCCCGTCATCCAGCGGATCGGAAACCATCTCAACGACTGCGACGAGCTCGTCAAGCGGATCGGACGCGAGATTCGGCCCGACTGTCCTATCGCCATCAACAAAGGCAGCGTCATCAACGAGGGGGTCAACACGGAGCTCGACGAACTCCGACATATCGCCTACAGCGGAAAGGACTACCTCCTGCAGCTGCAGCAGCGGGAGAGCGAGGCCACCGGCATCACGAGCCTGAAAATCGGGTTCAACAACGTGTTCGGATATTATATGGAGGTTCGCAACACGTTCAAGGACAAGGTGCCGGAATCCTGGATTCGTAAGCAGACGCTCACGCAGGCCGAGCGCTACATCACCGAGGAACTGAAGAAATATGAGGAGACCATCCTCGGGGCAGAGGAGAAAATCGCCGCGTTGGAAAGCCGGATCTACACCCAGCTGGTCAACGACGCGCTGGTGTATATCGAGCCTATACAAGCCGACTCCCATTTGATCGCACAGCTCGACTGCCTGCTCTCATTCGCCTTGGCTGCAAAGGAATACAACTATGTGCGGCCGGTGGTCGACGACTCACTCGTCATCGACATCAGGCAGGGACGACACCCCGTCATCGAGCGGAACATGGGGGTGGGGGAGCAGTATGTGGCAAACGACGTGCTGCTCGACTGTGCAGGACAGCAGGTCATCATTCTCACCGGACCAAACATGTCGGGTAAGTCAGCGCTGCTGCGACAGACAGCACTCATCACCATCATGGCGCAGATCGGATCATTCGTGCCGGCGGACTCAGCACATATCGGCTACTGCGACAAGGTGTTCACGCGAGTGGGGGCAAGCGACAACATATCGCTCGGCGAGTCCACGTTCATGGTGGAGATGAACGAGGCCGCCAGCATTCTCAACAACCTCAGCGAACGCTCACTCGTACTATTCGACGAGCTCGGACGAGGCACCAGCACCTACGACGGAATCTCCATCGCCTGGGCCATCGTAGAGTATATCCATGAAAACCCTAAATACCATGCACGCACGCTCTTCGCAACACACTACCATGAGCTGAACGAGATGGAGAAACTCTTCCAGCGGGTGAAGAACTACAATGTGTCGGTGAAGGAGGTGGACAACCAGGTCATCTTCCTCCGTAAGCTGGAGAGGGGAGGAAGCGAGCACTCATTCGGTATCCACGTGGCTAAAATCGCCGGCATGGTCCCGTCTGTCGTACGCAGGGCAGAGCAGGTACTGGCTGAGCTGGAGCGCAACAACAGCGGAGACGGAATATCACGGCCTGCCACGCAGCAAATCACAGCACCTGCAGACCAGTCGCAGCTCTCCTTCTTCCAACTCGACGACCCCATCCTCTGCCAGGTACGTGATGAGATTCTCAACACCGACGTCAACTCACTCACACCGCTCGAGGCGCTCAACAAACTCGCCGCCATCAAAAAAATCATACAGGGGTAATCCCATTTTTCCCATACCTCCCATTTTTCCCATCCCTCCCATACTTCTATCCACAAAAAATACCCCTTTTTGTATTCAAATTCCCCCATTTTGGCAAAAAAATGCGTTAAAATTAAAAAATAGTGAAAATAATTGCTCAAAAATTTTTTTTGTTTTATGATTTTTTTTAATTTTGCAACGAATCTGCCTATAGTATGCCCAAAAAAGTAGTTCATAAACCTTTTTGCGGGGCTAATTCGTAGGCAATATCAAGAATAAAACAGCAAAGAACAACAACAGGAAAATATATACTATAACAACTAATTAACTACATTACTTTATGAAGCACAAATTACTCATAACCGCAGCATCGCTGATGTTCGCCATTTCTGCTTCAGCACAATGGACCAAGCCGACTGTGTCTTTCGTGGACATGGCCGAGGACGGTGAGACCACACAATATTTATATAATGTGGGCACCGGGATGTTCTTTGCTGGACACAATGACTACAACACCCGCGCGTCTGTTGCAGAAAAAGGCGATCAGATTCGCATCAAGAAAATCGAGGAAAGCGAAGAGGGATTCTACACCTTCGGATGCTACCCCGCTACTTATGTAAACAAGAATGCTTGGCTCTATGTTTCTGGTAACGACTGGAACGCAATGTGGGTCGACGGAACTCTTGCAAGTGAGAACTATCCTGGAACTGAGTCCTGGATTATCACGAAGGTGGGCGACGCCTACAAGTTCTCTAACGACAACATCAACCAAAACTACGAGCTCGACCCTACAACCGCAACGCTCGGCGTAAGCGAAATTTTCCAGCGCGCAACTGGTGACACCCGCTGCTACATCTACTATCCGCACGACGTCACTTTCACTGTCAGCCATCCTGATGGCGACGAGGACGTGGTGGAGAACCCGTTCAGTGGAAATTTCTACGACGAGTGGAAATTCGTTTCTGAAGAGGAATATGCAAATTATTCCGCAAAACTTGAAACTTACAACGCAGCACTATCGCTCAAGGCTGCTATCGACGACGCTGAAAGCAAATATGCAGGAATCGACCTCACTTCTCCGAAGGCAGTGTACAACAACACGGCTTCAACTACTGAAGAGCTCAAGGCTGCTGAGGCTGAAATAGCAGGAATCATCGTGGACTTCCAGAAAGACCTCGCTACTGCTGAAAACCCTGTGGACCTCACAGCTAAGATCATCAACCCGAAGTTCGGACCGGAAGGAAGCACACCTGACTTCACAGGATGGAAGGGTACGGCATTCGGTGCTGGAGGTACCACCTGGTCGAACGCTGAGCACTACGGAAAGACGTTCGACTCCTATCAGGACATCGAAGGACTCCCCGCTGGTGTGTATATGGTGGCTTGTAACGGTTACACACGTTATCAGAATGCTCAGGCTGACTTTGATGCTTGGAAGGCTGGCACTCCTGCCGAGACTAAGATTTACCTCAGCTGCGAAACCAACGGCAAGTTCTCCACTCCGGTGAAGCACGTTTCTGAGGGTGGTTCCCTCGACGCACCGATTGGTGGAAACGGAACAACTACTGTTAAATACACAGATGAGGACGGAATTGAGCATACACTCTATTGCCCGAACTTGATGATCACTGCCAACGACTACTTCCACGACGGAACGAACCGTTACCGCAATGAGGCATACGGTGCGCTGGCTGAAGGTGAGACACTGCGTATCGGACTGATCAACGAGAAGGCAACTGGCTCTGACTGGTCTATCTTCGACGACTTCGAACTCTATTATTTCGGTAATGGTGAGGACGCTTATCAGCTGTGGGGAACCAGAGTGGCTGAGCTCTATGCAATCGACTTCAACAACCCTTACGGTGCTCAGGAGAAAGCAAGATACGACGCTGCTATTAATGCACTGAAGAACTCCACCAACAAGGAGGAGATTATGAAGGCTGTTGCAGACTTCGAGGGAATTCCTGACTTGATAACTGAGTCTTTCAAGGCATACGCTGCTTATGTGGATAAGGTAGAGTGGGCGCTTGAGCAACTTACCGAGCTTGAGAACGACGGGGCTGATCCAGAACTCACCGCTGAGCTTGCTGACTATCTTCAGGCTTCCGCATCCGACAATGACGAGTTGGATTATGGATTCCCTAACGGATGTGCTAATTATATCATTGACCTTGAGAACGGCGCACTCGAAGGACGTCTGACCACAGAACAAATTACTGAGGAGACCGCATATCTTGACGAAATGGTTAAGCGAATTGTTAAGGAAGTAGGTAGCCAGAAAGGTAAGAACGTGACAAACTTGCTCACCAACCCTTCATTCAAGGATGGATTCACCGGATGGACCACTAACGGAATTGGTAATGTCGGTGGTAAGGACTTCTTTAAGAATGTGGAGGTTTACCAGAACGTGATTGACTGTCGCCAGACTGTAAAAGACGTAGCTCCTGGTGTATATGCAATATCAGTGAAGGCATTCGTTCGTCCTGGAGAGAATGGCACATTCGATGGCTCCGAGGAGATTAATAATGTATTCCTCTTCATGAACCAGTTCAGCACTCCTATCCAGAATATTTCTGCTGACGCTATGCCGGAAGAGGATGCAAAAGACGGTGAGAACTGCTACGTGAACGACGGCGGTGGCGGTTGGCCTAACGACTACAACCTTGCAGGATACGGATGGATTCCTAACTCAATGGATGGTGCATCCTACGCATTCAACGCAGGCCGTTATGAGCAGAAGTGCTATGGACTTGTTGGTGAGGACGGAGTTATGACCATCGGTATCACATCTAACGGTGTAAACATCAATCCTTCATGGTGTCTCTGGGCAGACTTCAAGCTCACTTACATGGCAAAGGACGAGGAAGCTCTACAAAGCATCATCGAGCACTACGCAGAGCAGGCTGCCAACATCGAGAACGCAGGTATTCCTGACATGGAGGCACTCAACGCTGCCATCGAGAAAGCTCAGAACGCAACCGATGGAGACGCTATGTACACTGCTCTCTTCGAGCTCATCGACGCATACAACGATGCCCTTGAGTCAGTTAAGCAGTATGAGACCGCTCTCGACGCTTACAACAACCTCATGAACGTACTTACCGAGTATGAGGAGAAGGCTACTCAGGAGGCTAAGGATAATGCAAACAAGATGCTCGAAGACTATGCTGAAGTTGAGAACTATGCATACGCAGGTGCTGACTTGGCCGACATTGTAAGTAAACTCAACGGTGCTGCAGCTAAGCTGAAATTGCCGAATATTGAGGGAGCAAGCGACGAGACTCCGGTTGACCTGACTGGTGTCATCGTGAACCCGACATACGTAGATGCCAACAGCGACGGATGGCAGGGTAGCGTACCAAGCCACGCTAACTACAACCGCACCGACATGGTTGAGTACTGGCATGCTACTTGCAACCAATACCAGACACTCTACGCTCTGCCGGCTGGTACTTACGAGCTCACTGTCAACGCATACAACCGCTACAACGACAACGCTCAGACTGACTACGACAACCTCAGCAAGAAGGACGAGGTACAGACCGGTCAGGTGTATGTTACAATCAACGGCAAGGAAGTGGCTATCCCTGTACGCATGATCAGCGAAGGCGCTCGAGCTGACTGGACTGGTCTGGCAGGAAGCACATCTACTATCACATTGGCTGACGGAACTCAGGCTTACACGCCTAACAACATGCAAGGTGCAGGTGCTTGCTTCGAGGACGGAGACCCTGTGCTCGACGAGAACGGAGACCCTGTGCTCGACGAGAACGGCAACGAGGTGAAGACACCGAAGAGCGATGAGCTCAACTACATCAACCGCATCGTGTTCGAGCTCACTGAGGACACCGACGTGACTATCGGTATCAAGAACTCTGCAAACAATGCCTGGATGATCTGGGACAACTGGAAGCTCACTTACTTCGGTACAGACAGCAAGAAGGTTCCTACAGGCGACGGTAAGCCAGGCGACGTGAACGAGGATACGAAGGTCGACATCTCCGACATCGTGGCTATCATCAACCAGATTGCAGGTACTGCTACTTACAAGAACGCTGACGTCAACGGCGACAAGAAGGTGGACATCTCCGACATCGTAGCTGTCATCAACATCATCGCTGGACAATAATCAGACATATACTCATAGGTGGGCAGGACCACCAGTCCTGCCTGCCTCTACAAATCAGATATTTAATTATTCAATAACCTATTTTATTAATTTTTTAAATTTAAGAGATTATGAAAAAGTTTTTTACGTTAAT
>CAMOTI010000035.1 GCA_946625675.1 uncultured Prevotellaceae bacterium
GTTGTGGACGTCCTCGTCCGCACAATTCTCGTGCAAGCGAATACAGAGCCAAGCATGCTTGGGCTATGTTGAGCGCAGCCGAGAATCAGCAAAGCTAATCGGCCGGCGAAGCACGGCCTCAGGTAGCAACTACAGCCGCTCCCGCTCCGCATGGCTCTTTAAACTTTAAACATTAAACTTTAAACTAAAAAATATGACCGACTTTCAAAAATTTACAAAATCTCAGGGCATCAACTCCATGGTGCTCGACGACGTCATCAAGTCGCAAGCCGGCTATCTCAATCCCTATATCCTTGAGGAACGGCAACTTAACGTCACTCAGCTCGACGTGTTCTCACGACTCATGATGGACCGCATCATCTTCCTCGGCACTGAAATCAGCGACTATACCGCAAACGTGCTGCAGGCACAGATGCTCTATCTCGACTCTGTAGACCCGGAGAAGGACATCAGCGTATATATCAACTCGCCGGGCGGAAGCGTAAGCGCAGGACTCGCCATTTACGACACCATGCAGTACATCAACTCCAACGTGCAGACCATTTGCACCGGTATGGCAGCCTCTATGGCAGCGGTGTTGCTCGTGGCAGGAGAAAAGGGAAAACGTGCGGCGCTGCCACACTCCCGCGTCATGATCCATCAGCCTATGGGCGGCGCACAGGGACAGGCAAGCGACATCGAAATCACAGCACGGGAAATTCAGAAGTACAAGAAGCAACTCTACGAAATCATATCCAACCACTCTGGACAACCTTTCGACAAGGTTTGGGCGGACTCCGACCGCGACTACTGGATGACGGCGCAGGAAGCGAAGGAGTATGGAATGATCGACAACATCTTCATGAGAAAAAAGGAGGACTGACGCCTTGTACTAACCGTAAAAAATAACTTGCCTCAATAATTTTCGTGCAAGCGAGAGCAGAATGAAGCTCGCTTCAATTATGCCGAGCGCCGCCGAAAATCATGTCAATATTTCTCAAAGCTCTCAGTCCGGATGGCTTTTTATTGAGCGAAGCGTTTTTTTATCTTTTTTTCTTTGTATAACGATTGTTGTCCAATTCAAGAAAAATGATTTAAACGAGGCAGTTTATTTTTTCATCATCACATAAATGACGGAAGGAAAGACGACTGAGGATGACAACCAAAAAGACTATCGTCTTATCTTCTTTTCTTCTTGTCTTCTCGTCTTCATTATAATAATATTTTATCTGAATGGCCAAAAAAAGACAATGTTCGTTTTGTGGAAGGGACGAAAGTGAGGTGAGAATGCTCATCACGGGATTGAACGGAAATATCTGTGACGACTGCGCAAGGCAGGCACATGATATTGTCGTGGGAAGTCCTATGCAGACCACCCCCGAATTCAATCTGAAAAACCTCCCAAAACCTAAGGAAATAAAGGAATTTCTCGACCAGTATGTCATCGGGCAGGATGAGGCGAAAAAGACCCTCTCCGTTGCCGTTTACAACCACTATAAGAGACTCAAGAATATCTCGGAGGGACACGACGACGTGGAACTCGAGAAGTCTAACATCATCATGGTGGGAAACACAGGAACGGGGAAGACCCTCCTGGCGAGAACCATCGCGAAGATGCTCGTCGTACCTTTCACCATCGTCGACGCTACCGTGCTGACGGAGGCGGGATATGTGGGAGAGGACGTGGAAAGCTTGCTCTCACGCCTGCTGCAGGAATGTAACTACGACCCTAAAGTGGCGGAGACAGGTATCGTCTTCATCGACGAGATCGACAAAATCGCGCGTAAGGGCGACAACCCGTCCATCACGCGTGACGTCAGCGGGGAAGGGGTGCAGCAGGGACTGCTCAAACTCCTGGAAGGATCGGTCATCAACGTGCCGCCATACGGGGGACGTAAACACCCGGAACAGCAGTTCATACAGGTCGACACCAAGAATATCCTCTTCATCTGCGGTGGTGCTTTCGACGGCATCGAAAAACGGATTGCCAACCGCCTCAACACCAACGTCGTGGGATTCGACGCGGTGGAGAAGTCGGCGAGGGTGGACAAGGGAAACATGCTCCAGTATATCGCACCTATGGACCTCAAGGCGTTCGGACTGATCCCGGAAATCGTGGGACGTCTGCCTATCCTCACATACCTCAAGCCGCTTGACAGATTGGCGCTGCGTGACATTCTGACAGAACCCAAGAACTCCATCATCAGGCAGTATATCTACCTCTTCAAACTCGACGGAGTGGACCTGTCGTTCACCGACGACGCGCTCGACTTCATCGTCGACAAGGCTATAGAGTACAAGCTGGGAGCACGCGGACTCAGATCCATCGTAGAGTCCATCATGACTGAGCCGATGTTCGAGGTGCCGTCCACGGAGCAAAAGAAACTGGTGGTCGACAAGGAATTTGCCAAAAAGCAGATCGAAAAGACCAACCTCAATATCCTCAGCAGGCAAATGAGCGAATAAGTCACATACGGCAAATGCATCTTCGCCCTTTGGGGCAGCATGCGTTTGCCTTTTTTTGTGAAAAAATCAAATTATTTCATAAAAAATTTGGATTTTTCATTTAGGAGTGATAACTTTGTTTGACAATCTTAACTCCTAATTTCCGAACACATCCTTATGACCCAACCACTGACACTGAAAAAAGCGCTAAAATACTATTTCGGATTCGACCACTTCAAAGGCGACCAGGAACCTATCATCAGAACACTGATGGAAGGGAAGGATGTGTTTGTCATCATGCCAACGGGAGGAGGTAAGTCGCTATGCTACCAACTGCCGGCTCTGCTCATGGAGGGAACGGCCATCGTCATATCACCTCTCATCGCGCTGATGAAAAATCAGGTCGACGCCATCAAAAACTACAGCGAGGAGGACTCCGTGGCGCATTTCATCAACTCGTCGCTCAGCAAGTCAAACATCGACGCAGTCAAGGAGGACATCGTCAGCGGAAAGACCAAGTTGCTTTATGTGGCACCGGAGTCGCTTACCAAGCAGGAGTATGTGGACTTCCTCAAATCGGTCAAAATCTCATTTTATGCCATCGACGAGGTACACTGCATCTCGGAGTGGGGACACGACTTCCGACCGGAATACAAGAACATAAGGCCGATTGTGGACCGAATCGGACGTTCTCCTATCATTGCGCTTACTGCCACGGCTACCGACAAGGTAAAGCTCGACATCAAGAAGAACCTCAACATCATGGACTGTGTCGAGTTCAAGTCGTCGTTCAACAGGCCTAACCTGTATTATCAGGTGAAGCAGAAAGTACCCAACGAGTCGAACAAGGACATCGTCAGGTTCATCAGAAAGCATGAACATAAGAGCGGAATCATATACTGCATGAGCAGAAAGACCGTGGAGGAGCTGGCAAAGTTCCTTGTGGCCAACGACATCAAGGCGGCGCCTTACCATGCGGGACTGGAGACCAACCTGCGGACCAAGACGCAGGACGACTTCATCATGGAACGAGTGGACGTCATCGTCGCTACCATCGCTTTTGGTATGGGTATCGACAAGCCGGATGTCAGGTTCGTCATTCATTACGATATTCCCAAAAGCCTCGAGGGGTACTACCAGGAGACGGGTAGGGCCGGAAGAGACGGAGGGGAAGGCCTGTGTATCGCTTATTACAATAAGGCGGACCTGCGAAAACTTGAGAAGCTCATGGCGGCAAAGAACGGAAGGGAGCAGGAAATCGGCCGGCAACTCCTGAGAGAGACGGCCAACTACTGCGAGTCGTCCGTTTGCAGACGAAAGCTGCTCCTGCATTATTTCGGAGAAGAATACAACGAGGAGAACTGCGGAAACTGCGACAACTGCCTGCATCCGAAAAAACAGGTGGAAGTGCAGGAACAGCTGCAGATGCTGCTCAAGACCATCCAGGACGTCAAGGAGAACTTCAAGTCGGAATATATCATCAACGTGCTCAGAGGCGTCGAGACAGAGGCCATCACCAGCAGAAAGCACGACCAGCTCGACACCTTCGGAGAAGGATGCGACACGGAGGAGACGCTGTGGAACGCCATCATCAACCAGGCTATCCTCTCAGGACTTATATATAAGGAGGTGGACAACTACGGTATACTCAAACTCAACCCGGAAGGAAAGAAATTCATCAAGAAGCCTTATCCGTTCCTCGTCGTCGAGGACAACGACTTCGAAGAAAACGAACAGGCCGGGGCACATGGCGAAGGAGGGGCTGACAGCGTGCTCTACAGGATGCTTATCGACCTCAGAAAGACCCTCTCAAAAAAACTACAACTCCCGCCGTATGTCATTTTCCAAGATAACTCTATCGACGCCATGTCGACACTCTATCCCGTCAACATCGACGAACTCAAGAATATACCTGGGGTAGGCGAGGGAAAAGCGAAAAGATACGGGAAGGAATTCTGCGAACTTATCAAGAAATACTGCGAAGAAAACGAAATTGAAAGACCTATGGATATAGTTGTCAGATCAGTACCCGACAGATCACAAAACAAACTGTCTATCATCAAGAGCATCGACGCTGAGAAGTCGCTTGAGGAAATTTCCAGGATGCTCGGACTCGACCCGGAAGAGGTAATCGAGGAAATGGAAAATATTGTCTACAGCGGAACGAAACTCAATATTGACTACATGCTCGAGGAACTCGAAATCGACGAGGAGGTAATCGACGATATCTACGAATACTTCAGACAAAGCGACACCGACAGCATCGAGGCGGCGCTCGACGAGCTTGACGAGAGCTACTACGAGGACGACATCCGTCTCGTCAGAATCAAATTCCTCTCGGAAATGGCCATCTGATGTAGAGACGCCCCGTGGGGCGTCTTCATACTTCCCCCTGTGTAATATAGTCTCCTATGCCGCAACATTGTTGCGGCTTTTGTTGCCTCCCCCTCGTCTATTTCCGTCTACTTTAGACCCTCCTCTCTCTCTGAAACCCTTCCGAAACCCATCCACACTGGGGTTGTGGACGTCCCCGTCCGCACCATCGGCCGGCGAAGCACGGCCCTGCTTGTAAAAACAGATTTTACACCTCCTACGCCTCCGTTACGTACCGAACCCATCCCCCGAAGCCTCCCCGTTTAGTAGGGGAAAAATCCGTTTTTCCAAGCACCCACGCTCCAGATCCGTACCGAGCACAACCACCCATTGCTAATCGATGTCCAACGTACCTACCCCCCTCCTACTTGGGAAGACGGAATCATCCCCTCCTACACCTCCGATACCTCCCGAGCCCGTCCGCACTGGGGTTGTGGACGTCCCCGTCCGCACAATTCTCGTGCAAGCGAATACAGAGCCAAGCATGCTTGGGCTATGTTGAGCGCAGCCGAG